>NZ_JAKRFY010000026.1:0-99923 GCF_022347805.1 Pseudoalteromonas sp. Of7M-16
ATGGGGACGCTATTTATGCTGTGATCAAAAATTCAGCGGTAAATTATAACGGCAATCGTTCGGCATCCATTGCTGCACCCAATACCAACGCACATGCATCTCTGATCCAAGCATGTTACGCCAAGGCCAACATAGATCCGCGAGAGGTCGACTATATAGAAGCTCAGGGCATGGGCAATCCGGTTGCCGATATTTGCGAGTGGGATGCATTTAACCTTGCACTTAATAATCTGGCGCAGCAACAGGGAGTGGCATTGCGCCCGGCGCAGTGCAAAGTGAGCACTTTAAAACCCATGATCGGTCATATGCACTCAGCGTCTTCGTTGGGGGCTTTGTTCAAAGTCATTCATAGTTTGCAAAGCGAAAAAATACACAAGATACTCGGAATTGAGCAGATCAGTGCGGATATTGACCCCAAGCACAGTGTCTGTCAATTGGCAACAGACACCATACCGTGGCCGAAGACGTCGCGCAATCGACTGGCGGGGATCCATGCGTATGGGGCGGGTGGCAATAATGCCCACGTGTTAATTGAAGGTCTAGATCAGGTGTCTGAGCCGAGTGTTAAGGGGGAGCCCGAAGGTGAGCAAGTTTGGGCGCTGCCGGTGTCAGCACTGAATAAAGCGTGTTTCACTGCCCAACTCTCTGCGCTACACGCAGTATTACGTCAGTACGCATACCCACTTTCACGTCTGGCATTTACATTGCGACATGGCCGAGACAGCCACGACTATCGCTGCATCTTTTTGGCGTCATCGAGGGAGCAGCTACTGCAGCAGATCGAAGATGTACTACAGGCGCGAGCGAATTCAGATGTATTTGAACATGGGCAAAGCCAAGCGCTTAGTGAGCGGGCCCAACCGATTGCGGCACAATGGTTAGAAACCGGCCAGTGTGAGTGGCCTGAAATATCGCCTGAAGGGCGTCAGCGCGTGCACTTACCTGGCACACAATTTAACCTAACAAGCTATTGGATAGCACCTGATATAGCGTCACCGGCGCACGATACCGCGATGCACATGGATTTAGAGCCTGTACCGGCGGGCGCTGATGAACATCGTATTACTGAGATATTGATTTCAATCCTGGCTGAACATTTGCGCGTTTCAGAGCGGGACATTGACCTTGAGCGGGAATTTAGCGATATGGGGTTTGACTCCCTATTGGTATCTCGGGTGTCAAAAGCATTGAGTGCGAAATTAGCCACTCAGATAGATCCGGCGGTGTTGTTTGAAGCAACGACTCCCGCCAAGTTGATTGACCATTGTAAACGGCATTTTCAGCAGTCAACGAGCGGTTCGAGTGCACGCCGGAAATTCACCGCGAGTAAGCGGTCGTTCACGAGACAACCCATTGCCATTATCGGGCTTGCTGGGCAATATCCAGATGCGGACAATGTGTTTGAGTTTTGGCAAAATCTGGCTGCTGGTAAAAGCAGCATTCGCGAGATCCCCAATGAACGCTGGCCCATAGCAGCGTACTTTGACGCACAAGCTGATGGTGAAGGTGATAGCTTTCAATCGGCGGCAAAGTGGGGCGGTTTTTTAGATGGACTCAATTATTTCGACAATGAGTTTTTCAATTTACCGCCTTTTGAAGCTGCTTATATGAGCCCCAAAGAGCGGCTCTTTATGCAGTGTGCTTGGCATGTTATTGAAGATGCCGGATACACCACTAAGACCTTGGAACGCGATACGGTCGGCGTCTTTGTTGGGATCTCAAAAGCTGGATTTGACAATTATAAAGACTCTTATTTTTCAGCGGCCAATCGGATCTCTTACCGGTTCAATTTTTGCGGCCCCAGCATGCCTGTCGATACCGCGTGCTCGTCGTCTTTGTCGGCCATTCACGAAGCTTGCTTGCACCTCTATGCCGGTGAGTGTGATGTGGCTGTTGCTGGGGGGGTGAATGCCTATACTCACCCCTCTACATTTGCCGAGTTCACCAGACTCAATGTGCTGTCCAAAGACGGTACGTTAAGTGCGTTTGGCGCGCAGGCAAACGGGTTTGTGCCCGGTGAAGGGGTGGGAGCGGTGTTGTTAAAGCCCTTGGCCAAAGCCATTGCTGATGGTGATCACATTTATGGGGTGATCCGCGGCACAGCAACAAACCACGGTGGCAAGGTCAACGGTTACACCGTACCGAGCCCGTTAGCGCAGCAAAACCTTATTCGTACTGCTCTGTCTAGAGCCGAGCTTTGTGCTGCGGATATCAACTATGTTGAAGCGCATGGCACCGGGACTCTACTGGGGGATCCGGTAGAGTTTAAGGGCTTAGATGAGGCCTACAAAGCGGATACATCGGCACAACAATTCTGCGCGCTAGGGTCGGTCAAAACCAATATTGGCCACCTTGAAGCGGCTGCGGGTATTGCAGGGCTAACAAAAGTATTATTGCAAATGCAGCATAAAAAGCTCGCGCCGACCTTAAATGCTGAGCAACCAAACCCACACATTGATTTTGCAGCCTCAGCGTTCAAGTTACAGCACTCGCTGACTGATTGGCAGCTGGATACGACAGAGCGCAACGCGAAGCGGCGCGCAGGGGTATCGTCGTTTGGTGCCGGCGGCAGCAACGCACATATTGTGGTTGAAGAGGCGCCTACTGGTGCACATAGCAGTACGCTTGAGTCATCTTATTTATTTGTCTTGTCTGCAAAAAGCGAGTCGGGACTGGCGCGCTATGTGGATAAATACATCGACTTTTTGACTGAGCAGCCATCCTTATCACTGGCCAATATGACCTATACCTTGCAAGCAGGCAGAGAAGCCATGCCATATCGCATGGCGTGTGAAGTTGACTCGTTAGAAGCCTTACTCGATATGCTCAAAGCATTTAAGCAGGGCACGGTATGTGCGCAGCTGTGGCAAGGTAAAGTAGATAAAAGTCGGGGCGTTGAGGCACTGTTTCAGGAGTCCTCAGCCCAACAGCTGGTAAGGCATTGGCTCGCAGAGAGAAAGTTTCAATATATCGCTGAGTTGTGGACTCAAGGGGGGGAAATCGATTGGCACCCTAGCAAGCCCGCGCAATATCAGCGTGTCAGTTTACCCGGTTATCCTTTTGCCCAGATTGATATCCCAAAAGCGCCGATGCTTGTGCCCGTAACGGCCCATGGCCATGGTGCTTTGGCATCCTCGACAACACACAGTAAAGCGGGGATGTTGCTGATGGCGCCAAGTTGGCGGGCACTGGATGAGACGCACAGTGAACTATTGGACGAAGACATAGAGCAACATATTGTATTGTGCGATTATCCAGCCTTGTCGGCACGGGAGGGGATTGTCCACTTGTCTAGTTCGACGGCACATCCAGCTACCAGCTTTACGCAATTTTGCATTCAATTGACGGCGCGATTTGATGCCATTATGCGTTCAAAGCGCGCGTCACATCAGATTTTGCAAGTTGTGGTCCCCCAAGAGTCCAACTTACAGTCAACCCTGCCAGCGATGTCGGCACTGTTAAAAACGTACTCTTTGGAAAACGATAACGTCACAGGGCAACTTATTGAGTTGCCCGTGAACTTGCCCCAAGAGCAGGTATTTAAATTGCTTGAACAGGCGAAACTTCAAACGCATTGTCACTGGTTCAAAGTCGAGGCATCACAATTAATGGCATGCGCTCTGGACGTGATTGACACTGTGTCTGTGCCTCATCCATGGCGCGATCAAGGGGTGTATTTGATCACGGGAGGATTGGGCCAGCTGGGGTATTTGTGTGCGTGCGATATTGCGCAAAAAGTGCAGGCGCCTATCTTGATTTTAACGGGCCAGCGGCCTTTGGATGCGCACAGAGAAAATCAACTCTCCCGTTTGCAAGAGATGGGGGCAACGGTGCACTATGAGGCAGTGGATCTGACCGCGCTCGACGCAGTGACAACCTTGGTTCAGAATACCGTGCGTGAGCATGGTGGGATCAATGCGGTACTACACTGTGCAGGGGTTATTCAAGATGGTCTGCTGCGCAATAAAGATGCACAAAGCATACGACGAGTCCTCGCGCCAAAAACCTATGGTGCATGGCACTTGGGACAAGCGTGTGAAGAGATAGAACTTGAGCACTTTGTGCTGTTCTCTTCAGCGGTTTCCATGGTTGGTAATGTTGGGCAGGGAGATTATGCGGCTGCCAATGCCTTTATGGATCTGTATGCGCAGCAGCGACAACAACGCGTTGAACAGGGTCTGTGTTTTGGTCAAAGTTGTGCTATCGGCTGGGGGTTGTGGCGTGATGGCGGGATGCAAGTATCCGATGATATTCTCACAGCACTGTACGACATGTCAGGTATGCAGCCTATTGAGCGCGATGTGGGATTGTCCGCGCTGTATCAAGTGATGCGCCAAACGCGTACCCGCACCATAGCCATTGCTGGCGATACGGCAAAACTTGAACATCATTTCTCTCGCTCTATTGGCGCGGCCAAGTCTATCGCAAAGCCAGCCAACACCACACCGCCGAATATTGACCAAGTGCAGCGTGAACTCATGTCGCGATTTACCGCCGCTGCCGCTGTGGTTGTCGGTGTGGCACAAAGTGCCATTGACCTGCATGTTGAGCTGGATGAGCAAGGCTTTGGTATCGTAGAGTTGCATACCATTATCAATCAGCTAAATCAGCATTTTGATCATGATTTTAGCTTAGACACCGCCAACGCCTATCGTACATTACAAGAGTTACTCGATGCGTACAGCGACTCCTGGGCGGGCAAAACGGTGGTGCAAGGGCACACTGATCCCTTATTATCCACCGATGATGACGCCCTATTGGCGTCAGTATATGAACAGTTGACTGCGCTGATCTCGCAAGTGACAGGGTATGCAAAGGAAAAGCTCGATCAGGATACTGGCTTTGATGAACTGGGCATAGACTCTTTGGTGGTGACCAAGCTGACCAATAAGCTGGAGTCTGTGTATGGGGCACTGCCAAAAACCCTGTTTTTTGAATATCATACAATCGCGCAGTTGGCTGAATACATGTTGGCTGCACACCGCACTCAACTTGAGGCGCACCTGACGACACAGCCCAGTTCGAGTGATATCCCCGCTACAACCAGTTCACCTGAACCGATAGAAGCGCAAAAAGAGCTCGTCGCCAGCGCTTGCCTGGATCAAAGCCGCGATGCACAGGACATGGATATTGCCATCATCGGTATATCAGGACGCTACCCTCAAGCAAATTCACTGCACGCGTTTTGGCAGGTGTTGGCAGGGGGTCAAGATTGCATCACCGAGGTGCCAATCAGCCGCTGGTCTCATAGTCATTATTATGATGCGGAAAAAGGTAAACCTGGAAAGACGTATGCGAAGTGGGGCGGCTTTATTGACGGCGTAGATAAGTTTGATCCGAGTTTCTTTAATATTTCACCTCGCGAAGCTGAAATCATCGAACCACAGGAGAGGCTGTTTTTACAAACTGCCTATGAAGCGATTGAAGACGCTGGCTATACCCGGGCGTCGTTGGCACAAAACACCGCACTTGATGGGTCGCCCGGCGCGGTCGGTGTGTATGTTGGGGTGACGTATCAGGAATATCAATTGTATGGCGCGCAGGAAACCATGTTAGGCCAGCCTATGGTATTGTCTATGAGCCCGTCATCTATTGCCAATCGCGTATCCTACTTTTGTGACTTTCACGGTCCGAGTTTGGCCATTGATACCATGTGTGCTTCGTCACTGACCAGTATTCACTTAGCTTGTCAAAGCTTACTCAGCGGTGAGTGTAAAGCTGCCATCGCTGGCGGCGTCAATGTGTCTATTCATCCTGCAAAATACCTGATGCTGGGATATGGCGGGTTTGCATCGCAAACTGGTCGCTGTAAAACCTTCAGCGCTGAAGCGGACGGATTTGTGCCCAGTGAAGGTGTGGGAGCAGTACTACTCAAACCATTGCGTGAAGCACTGCAAGATGGCGACAATATTTACGGGGTGATCAAAGGCAGTGCGGTCAATCATGGTGGCAGAACCTATGGCTACTCTGTTCCTAGCCCCACAGCTCAGCAGACAGTGATCACTCGGGCATTGGCACAAGCCAAGGTTAGACCTCAAGAGATCAGCTATTTGGAGGCACATGGGACGGGGACTTCGTTGGGAGATCCCATTGAAGTGGCCGCTTTGAATAAAGCGTTTTCAGCCGCTGACAGCAAGGGCAATGTCTGCGCAATTGGTTCTGTGAAGTCCAATATTGGCCACTGCGAAAGTGCGGCGGGCATTGCGGGCCTGACCAAGGTGCTGCTGCAAATGAAGCATCAGCAACTTGTGCCTTCATTACACAGTGAACAGATAAACCCCAAAATTGAGTTTGCGCAGTCCCCATTTATTGTGCAGCAACAGCTGGCGCCATGGCCAAGTCGTGATGATGCCCCGCGTATTGCTGGAGTGTCATCGTTTGGTGCTGGGGGCTCAAATGCCCATCTTATTGTCCAAGAGGCCCCTAAACAGGCCTCGTTACACGGGAACCAAAGCGCGCACGTTCAAGTGATCACGCTATCTGCCAGAAGTCACGAGCAACTCAAAGAGATGGCCAATAATTTACTACATCACCTAAGGCGCGAGCAGTTGTCTCAAGACGATGTACAGCGCATTGCGTATACCTTGCAAACGGGTCGCGAAACATTTGACTACCGATTGGCATGCATGGCTGGCGACTTGGCGGAGATATACATAGGATTGGAGCTATTCTTGGCAGCTGACAGTGTGTCAGGGGAAACTGAAAACTGGTTGAGTAGCGCGGTATGCACTGGGGTTGTTGACGATAATCAAGCGCAGTCTCCGTCACTAGACCCAAGCTTTTTAAGTACCATTAAGCGCTCCGATGAAGCGCAAAAAGATATACGTTGTAAAGAGCTTGTCAGTGCCTGGTTGCGAGGGGGTGACATTCAGTGGCATGCTTTATATCGCCACCAGAGCCCGATAAAAATCAGTTTACCGACTTACCCATTTGCGGCAAAACGTTACTGGAAACCAGCCAGCGATGAAGCGTTACGTGCTCAGCTGGTGAATGCCCTATCACACAACCCTGCTGTGTTGCCAGCACCGCAGGAGCGCAAATCGGGTAAGATACAATTGGTCGATCCGCACATGTTTGCGGTGAAAAAAGTCACTTTGCCAACACCTGCTCAGGCAGGTGAAAGGGTAGCAACCTCGGCACCTCAGCATGACTTGTCAGGAGAGGCGGTGACAGCGAGTGAAATGTCTAAAACTGATGCCAGCGAAGGTGCAGATACTTTCAGTAAGGACTTTTTACGAGCGAGTTTGGCCAAGGCGTTAATGATGAACGAGGATGAAATATCCGACAATACGCCGTTTTCAAATATTGGCTTAGACTCCATCGTTGGTGTAGAGTGGGTACGTGCCATCAATGCGCAGTACAATTTGGCGTTGGCAGTCGAGCGGGTACATGAGTACCCCAGCATCAATCAGTTGCATGCGCACTTGCAGCAAAGTGAGTCTGGCGAGACATTGGTAGTGCAGCCCAAAGTGAGGGAAACCGAACAAGCCACACCTGCACTAGAAGAAACGGTTGAAACGGTTGATGATGAGGCGGTGATCACGACCGTTATCGCCACCTTAGCAAATGCTTTGTTGCTCGATGCGGGGGATATTCGCGCGCAGTCTCGCTTTGTTGACTTGGGCTTAGACTCGATTGTTGGGGTTGAATGGATCCGCGCCATTAATGGCCATTTTGGCACGCACATTGAGGCAAATGCGGTATATGAGCACCCGACGCCAGCAGCGTTTTCTCAGTATCTGACTTCGCTGTTTGCTGAGCCACAGACATCGACGGATGATGTTGCGCAGCTTGACTCTACAGTGTCATTGCAAGCGCCGAGTGAGTACACCTCGTTAGACTTTTTGCGCACGTCGTTGGCAACGGTTCTGATGATGGCTGAGCAGGAAATCAAAGCGGCGACTCGATTTGCAGATTTAGGACTGGATTCAATTACCGGGATGGAGTGGATCAAGGTGATCAATCAGACCATGCAGCTCAGTTTGAACGCCGATATTGTCTATGAACACAACACGTTGGAAAGTTTTTCTAGGTATATTCAAAGCCAGTTAGAGAACAAAGGGATGCAACAAGCACAGGAAATAATCCAAGCCTTACAAGCTGCGCAGCGCAGTGATGAGGCGACACAAGGCGCACACTTAGGTGTGTCCGGTCAACATAAAGAACATAAACAGATGGAAGAAGTACTATGAATATCGCAGTCAATGTCGAAAGAAGTCAGGTACAAACAGTGGTGTTAGATTGTATTCGTCAGCTAGTCCCCTCTTTGCAAGATCATACGTTTAAGCAGGGCGATAGCTTAGCCGCTTTGGGTGTGAACTCGATGGAGCGGGTTGAAATTATCGTGGATATTTTGGCGGCATTGTCACTCAGAATACCGATGACTGACACCATGTCGGCGACCAATTTGGATGAACTGATAGATCTCTTACATGACAGACTCAATCGCCGCTAATATGCGCAATGCGCCTGCGCTGATCACCGGCATGGGCGCCGTTACTGCGATCGGGCAAGACATTACAGCCATCTCTCAGGCACTGAAAAAAGGCACTTCGGCGTTTTCATATATGACCCGAGAGGGGCGCTGTTTTGACGAGCCATTTATTGGTGCAGAGCTTGCGCCACTGGCGATGCCTAAGCAGTTTGAAGCCCATAATCTGAGCACTTTTTCACTGAGTGCACAGGCGGCGTTGGCTGCGCTGCAGCAGGCGTGGACAGACGCCAAATTAGATACTGTTGAGCCTGAAAAAATAGGCCTGATTGTCGGTGGCAGTAATGTACAGCAGCGACACTTAAATAATTTGCGTGACAAGCGTAAAAATGCACCGTATTTTATTCAGCCCAGCTATGCATTAAATTTTATGGACTCAGACATCTGTGGGATCTGCACTGAGCTATTTAACATACGCGGCAGTGCTTTTTCGCTCGGCGGTGCCTCCGCCAGTGGACAACTGGCGGTGATTGAAGCGGCAAAAGCGGTGACAAGTGGGGCACTGGATGTATGCGTTGTGGTTGGGGCTCTGATGGATTTATCCTACTGGGAATGTCATGCATTTTCCTCACTGGGTGCTATGGGAAGCAGCCGCTTTTGCGATGCCCCTACTTTGGCTTGTCGGCCTTTTGACCAACAACGAGATGGCTTTATTTATGGTGAGGGTTGTGGCGTATTAGTGCTTGAGCGTCATCAACACGCGTTGCAAAGAGGGGCTCATCTGCGCGCTGCTATACCTGGGTGCGCTGTGGTGATGGATGGAAATCGCAATCCAGATCCCTCTTTGGCTGGGGAAATAGCCGTGATCCAACAGGCATTGCACAATTCAGCGATGACGGCCTCAGACATTGATTATGTCAATCCCCATGGCAGTGGTTCGGTGCTAGGGGATGAGACCGAGTTGCAAGCCTTGGCCAAAACCGGACTGCGCAGTGTGCCTTTGAACGCGACCAAGTCTCTATTTGGTCATGCTCTGAGCGCAGCTGGGTGCCTTGAAATCATCGCGACCTTGATCCAGATGGAACAGGGCTTTTTACATCCCAGCTTAAATTTAGAAAACCCCATACAAGCAGATTTTGATTGGGTGACGACAACAAGGCATGAAACCAACATCAAACAAGCGCTGAGTTTGAGTTACGGGTTTGGTGGGGCAAACACCGCGCTGTGTATCACTAAGCCTTGACAATAGTTGAGTAGGAGTAAGTAATGGAATGCAGTGAAGTAGGTATTGAAGCGATGAATGTATATGCAGGCACGGCGTGTTTGGATGTACGTAAACTGATCGATCACCGCGAGCTCGATATCGCACGCTTTAACAACCTATTAATGTCAGAAAAAACTGTGGCACTGGCCAGTGAAGATCCGGTCACATTTGCCGTCAATGCTGCCAAACCTATTTTGGATGCATTGAGTGAGGCAGAAAAAAACAGCATCGAAATGTTGATCACCTGCACTGAGTCAGGTATTGATTTTGGTAAATCCATTAGCACCTATGTGCATGATCACCTTGGCTTGAATAAAAACTGCCGGGTGTTTGAAGTAAAACAGGCGTGCTACTCAGGTACGGTTGGTTTACACAATGCGGCGAACTTCATTTTGTCTAACACCTCACCTGGCGCGAAAGCCTTGGTGATTGCGGTGGATTTATGTCGATTTATGGTGTTAGGGGAAGAGGACGTCAATGAAAAAGATTGGGCGTTTTCGGAGCCCTCGGGTGGCGCTGGCGCAGTGGCGATGTTGATCAGCAATAAGCCGGAAATTTTTAGGTTGGATGTGGGGGCCAGTGGTTATTACTCCTATGAAGTTATGGACACCTGTCGACCTCAGCCGGACAGTGAAGCGGGTAATGCAGATATCTCCTTGATGTCTTATTTAGATTGTTGTGAGCAAACTTTTTTGCAGTATCAGCAACGTGTTGACGGGGCGAACTACGCACATACATTTGATTATTTGGCATTTCATACTCCGTTTGGCGGCATGGTTAAAGGCGCACACCGTTCGTTGATGAGAAAGTTTGCGCAGCAACCTCCGGCGCAAATCGAAGCCGATTATAACCAGCGGGTGACGCCCGGACTGACCTATTGTCAGCGCATTGGTAACATTATGGGCGGTGCGCTATACGTGTCTTTGGCGGGGGTGATAGAGGCGGGGGATTTTAGCACGCCCAGACGGATTGGCTGTTTTGCCTATGGCTCAGGGTGCTGCTCTGAATTTTACAGTGGAATTGTCACTGAGCAGGGGCAAGCACGCTTAAAGTCACTGGATATCGCATCGCATTTGGATAGTCGCTATCAGCTCTCCATCGAGGAGTATGAAAGGTCTCTGCGACAAAACAAAGAGGTGCGTTTTGGCACCCAAGATGTGGTGGTTGAGTGTCCAATCACCGATAAGATCCAACAACAACAGCAGCTAAGTCCACGTTTGTACTTGAAGCGGATCAACAATTTTCACCGAGAATATGAATTCCAATAAAAATGTGTGAGTGTCAATCGTGACGTATGAGATGATCAAGGTTAGTCACAATGCGGAGATATGCACGCTCCAATTTAATCGGCCTAACCATAAGAATACTTTGAATAAGCAAATGATTGAGGAGTGCTTGCGGGTGATCTCCGACTGTGAGTCGCGCAGCAATATATTGGTTATCAAAGGACTGCCGGAGGTGTTTTGTTTCGGCGCAGACTTTTCTTGGATGGACAAACAAGAGTACACAGACAACCAGCAAGGCAGTGAACACGATCCAAGTATACTGTACACGCTGTGGAAGCGCATTGCGCTGGGGCCATTTATCTCTATTGCCGTGGTAGAAGGGCGGGTCAATGCCGGCGGGATGGGGTTTGTCGCTGCGTGTGACATTGTTTTGTCAGGCAGCCGTGCCCAATATAGCTTGTCAGAGCTCATCTTTGGGATTTTACCCGCCTGTGTCATGCCATTTTTAATCAAAAAAGTTGGCTGGCAAAAAGCCAACTACATGACCTTGATGACCTCTCCTTTTAACGCCCATGACGTTGCGAATTGGGGATTGGCCGATGCCGTTTCAGATGACTTAGACGAGTTGCTCAGACGGCATTTACTGCGTCTGAGACGCTTACCTCGCGATGGCATAATACGGCACAAACACTATATGAATACACTGAACCCACAATTACTCGAACACGAGTCGATCGCGGTACAGGAAAATCGAGCAACCTTTTCTCTGCCCTCTGTGGTAACCAATATTGGACGTTATGTGGAAAGCGGCAAGCTGCCATGGGAAAGCTAAAACAATGACAAAAATAATCATCAACTCGGTTGTTTCCATCATCGAGCAGAATAACGGTGTTGTCCAGATCACCATGGAAGACCGTGACAATAAAAATATGTTTAGCCGTGATATTCTGTCAGGGTTGATGCAAGCATATAAAAAAATTGAGGAAAATCGCGCTTGCAAAGCGGTCATCATCACAGGCTTTGACAGCTACTTTTGCAGTGGTGGCACTCAGGATAGCCTACTGTCGCTAAATGACACTCAGGGCAATTTTAGTGACGTTAATATTTATAGCTTGCCATTAGAGTGTCGGGTGCCGGTGATATCTGCCATTCAGGGCCATGCCATTGGCGGCGGGTTTGTGATGGGGTTATTCTCTGACATCGTGTTGCTCAGCAAAGAGAGCTACTACACCCTCAATTTTATGAAATATGGCTTTACGCCGGGGATGGGGTCGACCTTGATAGTGCCCACCAAGCTGGGTGTGGATCTGGGCAGTGAAATGTTATTGAGTGCCAATCAATATCGCGGTGATGAATTACAACAACGCGGGGTGGGCCTACAAGTACTGCCGCGTAAAAGCGTACTAAGTCGTGCTTATGAGTTGGCTGACTTAATCGCCCAAAAGCCGTTGCGCTCAGTCTCTTTATTGAAAAAACACCTCTGTCAGCAAGTGCGCGACAAGCTGCCAACATTTATTGAACAAGAGCTGGCTATGCATGCCCAGACCATGCATCAACCTGAGGTGACGGACAATATCAAGCGTCTATTTGGCCAGCCAAGTGCCGCACCAGCACGCGCATCCAATGTCATGGATAACGCACCGAGTACGACCGCAGAGCACAGCGAGCGCGCAGGGAATGCAACACATCGCCAGACCACAGCAGCTGCGGTAGCCGAGCAAGACATCGCGATCATCAGTGTCGCGGGGCGTTTTCCAGAGGCTGAGAACGTCGATACATTTTGGCAAAATCTGCAACAAGGCCTAGATTGTATTGTCGATATTCCCGATGAGCGAGCGGCGTTATTTGGCCTTGAAAGTAACGCATTGGCATGTCGTTGGGGAGGGTTTATCCACGATGTTGATAAGTTCGATCCGCTATTTTTTAAGATCTCCCCGCGCGAAGCACAGCTGATGGATCCACAAGAGCGCTTGCTCTTAGAAGAGGTTTGGAACCTGCTGGAAAGTCGCGGCTATACCAAGCAAAAATTGGCACAGCAATACGATCACAAGGTGGCGGTTTACACCGCATCTATGTATCAGCAGTACCATGCTTTCGATACCGAACAAGATAAAAAATCCATGGTCGCCATGTCATCGCTCTCCAGTATGGCGAATCGCATTTCTCACTTTTTTGATCTTCATGGCCCAAGTATGGCGGTGGATACCATGTGCTCCGGGGCTGCCAGTGCAATTTATCTTGCCTGTCAAAACTTACTCAGTGGGGCCTGTCGGTTGGCCATTGTGGGGGCCACGAATTTGTCGATTCACGGCTACAAATACCAGGCGTTAAGTCAGTCTCAATTGCTGGCTGAGCAAAGCGCTGTGCGCGGGTTTGGTGAATCAGGTGGGTTTATTCCCGGTGAGACGGTCGGTGCAGTGTTGCTGAAGCCTCTACGCGATGCGATACAAGATAATGATGACGTGCTGGCGGTGATCAAGGGCGTGCATACCGATCATAAAGGCACCACCGATGGATTTAATGTCTCAGATCCCGATGCCCTAAAACGTTTAATGAGCGGATGCCTGCAAACGGCCAAAATGGCACCGCAGCAGATAGACTATATTGAAACCTCAGTGGCGGGCGCGACGGTGTCAGACAGCGCTGAAATTGAAGCGATGAAGCAGGTGTTTTGTGACACCGCGGGCGATATAAAGCTGCCTATCGGCACCGTGAAATCAAGTATCGGCCATGCTGAAGCCGCATCAGGGCTGACACAGCTGATCAAAGTCGCCATGCAATTGAAACACAGGGTATTAACCCCTTCGATCTTACACCAGCCGCTCAACCCGAAACTCGATTTAGACAGCGCGCCATTTACTATCCAAGATAAGTTTGCCCCGTGGACGACAGCAGCAGCTGAGCGGCCTAGAAGTGCGATGATCAATACCTTGGGTGCAGGTGGTTCGGGTTGTTGTATGGTGCTAGAGGAGTGTCTAACTGCAAAATCAGCAACCAAAGTAGCAGGTGTACGCCGTGATCGAGTGATGGTGTTTTCAGCGCAAAATGAGGCACGCCTAAAGGAGTTGGTGACACGGCATATGGCGCATTTCAGCACGGAGCAAGATATTCATCTCGACGATGTAGCGTATACGCTGATAGAAGGCAGAGAGGCCATGCCGACTCGGTTGAGTTGTGTGGTTAACACCATTGAACAGTTGCGTGACTACCTCGCAGCGTGGCTAGATGGTAAGGCACAGGCGGAGGTCTTTTTCCATGATATTGAACACACCTCGCGCCATGCATCCATTGAGCTAGATAGTGCAAACGATACAGAGCTGTTAAAACAGGCCAAGTTATGGGTGCAAGGAGGACACCTGAGTTGGGCGTCTCTTTATGGTGAGCAGCATGGTGTCCTGCCACAGATCATTGCCTTGCCGACTTATCCGTTTGCGCGTCGTCATTGTTGGCTGCCCAAACCGGCAGAAAAACCATCACCGAACAGTGCACAGCAGATAGATACACCGACTCAACCAGCATTGTCTGCCACTGATATTGCGCAGGCTAGTGATGCCAATTCGACGCAGCCATTACTTCACTCGGAGGTGACTGAGTTAGTGGTAGAGACAGTTGGACAAATCTTAGGCCTTGGTCGTGATGAGCTACAACTGACAACGCCGCTTAAAGCGCTAGGTGTCACATCAGTGACTAAAATGTTGATAGTGTCTGCGCTTTGCGATGGTATGGAGCAACTCGACGAAACGCAAGTAGGCAGTAAGTTACTTCAAGCCGACAGTGTGTCTGATCTCATTGCTGTGATTCAATGCACACAGCCAAAACCCGCCCAGGAGGCTGAGGCCAAGCAAGTGCCAATAGACCTTCCTGGCTATATTTCTCAGGCCACGAGCAGTGGTTACCGCTTTGAGTACGAGAGCAGCGCTACTCAGCTGCTAGACGAAATTGATGAACACAGTGTGATAGTGATCGGTGCAGGTCCTGCGGGGATCATGGCAGCGCTGAGCGCCGTGCTCAATGGGGTTGAACAGGTCTACTTGTTTGATAAACGCAAGGTCGTCGACCGAATGCAAATGGTCACCATATATCAAAATGCGCTGCCCTATTTACAGCGCTTTGGTGTACTGACGCAGCTCATGGAGCGTGGCACGCCCATTGCGCAGCACAACTTCTTTTATACCCGCAGTGACAATGAGTCGACGCGTTATTATCAAAAACAGATAGATAAGGCGCAGCTAACGACAACCCAATTCAATGCACCTGGAAACACCCATAAGAGTGCCTATGATGAATTTGTGGGCGAGTCGGTATTGGCTATCTCTTTGGCAGATCTGCAAGATGTATTGCTCACTGCCGCACGTGATAAAGGCGTGCATATTTACTTTAATGTGGAGGCACAAGTGGTGCCCACTGAGGGAGAGCAAGCCAGCGTGACATTGCGTAATTTGCAGCTGGAGTCACACTTCACCGTCACGCCTGAATTGGTGATCTTGGCCGATGGCGAGTGCAGTTCAAATGCGCAGGCTGTGGGGATATGTTACGACACTGAAACTGCCAACAAGGGAGAGGAGTGTTGGTATATTTATCACTGCCGTGCAACCAGTGACAGCTCAGCACTCAATTACAAATTCTCATTTGATGCTGATCAACAGCTATCAGGTTGTGAATTTGGGCTCTTTTATCCCAATCGAGATGAGCTCGGAGTAGCGGTGTACACTGCCAATGGTGAGTTGCCAAGCACAGCACAACTTGCACAGCGTGCGCAGTTCTTCGCTGACGCGCAGCAAAGCAAGGTTGGGGAAGTTTTGTGGATCAGCAAACCCATTGATGTGCAATACACGCGCGCGAGTACCTTTATCAGTAAAAACATCATGCTGACCGGAGATGCGTCGGGAACGGGCTCGCCTGTAGCGGGTATGGGAGCTGTGCTGGCCATATCCGCCTATGCCAGTGCCACGGATGAGTACTTTAAGCTCAGAGGGCGCGACAAGCAGGCGGCTGAGCAGGCGTATAACGCGCGTCAGAGTTCATTTGTGGATGCATGGCAAGATCGCAGTTGCGATATTTGGTCAAAGATAGATAACTTGCCGAGCTCACATCAATCGACCGCGCAATCTGCGCAGCAAAAATTAGAACTGGAAACACCTTTATGAAAGTACAAGCACATGACGGATTAATGCTGGACGTTAACCTCAATCAGTTTGATAGCACCAAGCCAACTGTGGTCTTTATCAATGCGCTGGGTGTAGACAGTTGCATAACACAGGCGTTGTCTGATGCCATGGTAGCGCGGGGCCATAATTTTGTGACCTGGCGACGTCGGGGATTTCCAGGTGTATACGATGAGCGTTTTCGCGAGTATTCTGTGCAGGATCAAGTTCAAGACTTAACCACTATTGTGACCGAGTTAGCCTTGCCCTCATTCACTTTGGTTGCGTGGTGTACGGGGATCCAAATTGCTTTGGTTGCTGCGGCACAAGAGTCATGTTTAATCGAAAAAATGGTGCTATTCAATGCGCCGAATTTCTTTAATCAAGGCACTCCGGGCCTCACGGGTGATACCATAGGCCAGGTTTGCCGCATGTTGATCCACGATGAGAAAAAGCTTGATTTTCTCCATCAAAATATCGTGGCGTATAACACAAAAAGCATGCAAGACAAGTTGGCGCGTATTGATAATAAGCAGTACCAACAGATGATCCAAGCACCGTTCAATAGCGGTAAAGAGGCGTT
This sequence comes from Pseudoalteromonas sp. Of7M-16, assembly GCF_022347805.1. Lineage (NCBI taxonomy): Bacteria > Pseudomonadati > Pseudomonadota > Gammaproteobacteria > Alteromonadales > Pseudoalteromonadaceae > Pseudoalteromonas > Pseudoalteromonas sp. Of7M-16. The sequence goes on from NZ_JAKRFY010000026.1 coordinate 16,649, forward strand.
TCTACGGTTTGCCCATCTGGTCAATACCACCCACGAATTTAAGATCAGTCGCACCTTAACTGAACAGATCAGCTGCCCAACCTTCATTGTCGGTGGAGGTAACGACGATATGGTCGCTTGGCAAGAGTCCGTGGCGCTTGCCGAGATTATTCCGGATGCCGAATATAAAATTTTTGCTAATTGGGGGCATTACAATCTGTTTACCGACACCGCAGAGGTCTGCGAAGACTTAATTTTAAACGGCCATTAAACACGCGAAGTACGAACTGCAAAGAATTTAATCGCCACCACGGTGCTTGGTAAGAGCTTGGGTTTGGGGCGGTGCAAAATATTGACAGAAGGGGATCGGAGTGAGCAACCAAAAAATAGCGATCATTGGGATATCAGGAAAATACCCAGGCGCAGATAACCTAGATGAATTGTGGGAAAACCTCAAACAAGGCAAAGATACCATCACGGAAATACCAAAAACGCGCTGGGATCACGCTTTGTATTATCAGCCGGGTAACCGGGTGTATGGTAAAAGTTATAGTAAATGGGGCGGATTCATCAATGATGTCGATCAGTTTGACTCCCTGTTCTTTAATATGGCGCCAAAAGTTGCCGAGCTGATCGATCCTCAAGAAAGGCAATTTCTCCAGTGTGCTTATCACACCGTTGAAGATGCTGGATATTCGTGTGAAGGACTCTCACAAAGGGGGCCCGTTGGGGTATTTTGTGCGGTAGAGTACAATGAATATTTGATGTACAGTCAGGCCAATACACCGGTTTCCGCCCTCAATGCCTCTATCACCAATCGGGTGTCTTACTGTTGTAATTTTACCGGTCCAAGTATGACCATAGATACCATGTGCTCGGGCTCAATCAGCTCGGTACACTTGGCGTGTCAAAGCATTCTAAATGGCGACTGTCGAGCCGCTATTGCAGGTGGCGTCAACCTGACGCTGCACCCCAATAAATTTATTTTACATAGTGCGGGGCGTTTCTCATCGAAAACCGGGCGCTGTCATAGTTTTGGTGATAAAGCGACTGGTTATGTGGCCTCTGAAGGGGTGGGGGCAGTGTTGCTCAAACCGCTCGACGATGCACTCGAAGATGGTGATCATATCTATGGGGTGATCTTGGCGACGGCCATTAATCATGGTGGCGCGTCGAGAACGTATACTGTGCCAAAAGCTTCTTCACAGGCAGAGGTGATTAGCCAAGCGCTGGCAAAAACAGCGTCTGATCCCATCAGTTATATTGAGGCGCACGGTTCAGGCACTGCGATAGGAGATGTGATTGAAGTCGATGGCCTACAAAGAGCATATAAAGATGGCTATCTGGCCAAAAATGCGCAGGGCGAAACGGCGTGTTTAATTGGCTCCATTAAATCTAATATAGGCCACTGTGAAAGTGCATCAGGCATTGCTGGATTAACCAAGGTTTTGCTGCAAATGCACCATAAAACCATTGTCCCCTCTATTCACTCACAAACGCGCAATCCCTATATCGATTTTGATAGCTCTCCGTTTGATGTGCCACGTGAAGCGCAGCCTTGGCAAGTTGCAGAGGGGAAAAAGCGCGTGGCTGGTATCTCTGCATTTGGCGCTGGCGGTTCGAATGCGCATATGGTGGTTGAAGAGTATGTCGCAACGACGCCCGCTGACGCTGAACACCAATCCGCATCTGTGCCAAGTTATATCGTGTTGTCGGCTAAAACCAAAGAGCAGCTGCACAGAGCGGTAAAGCAATTGCACAGCACCTTTGAACACACCGGCCAGAGTGTCCACGATGTGCAGGATCTTCGTCGCATCGCCAGCACCTTGCAAGTGGGTAGAACGCATCATGAGCACCGACTTGCCCTTGTTGCAAACTCAGTGGACGAGCTTACACAGCAACTTGCCTATGTGTTGGCGCATCCATTTGATGACATTGGCCAATCGACCCTGCGCTGGTACGGAGAAACGATCAAAGGCAAGGCATTGGATGAATTTATTACGGCCAACAATTTAGTGTATGCCGATCTCTTGTCTGAGACGGATTGGCCTGCCTTGATAGGGCTGTGGATCCAAGGTTACCCAGTTGACTGGCGTGCCTTATATGACGGCGTATTGCCAAGCAAAGTGAGTTTGCCAGGATACCCCTTTGCCAAGCAGCGTTACTGGGTTCCTGACACCGATGTTGAGCGTACCTACCCGCCGTTAGCACAGCTTGAAGCGCTGGCTGCGAATACTGCGCCGGTGCGCGAGCAGGCAGCTTCTTATTTGAAGCCTTTGCAATCGATTATCCCCTTGACTGGCAGTGAGTATTTTATCGCACAGCATGTGGTCAACCAAACCCCGATCCTGCCTGGCGTGGCATATTTGGAGTTGGTAAGAGAGGCGCTAAGCAGCTTATTAGAGGACCATCAACATTACTCAATAGACAATGTGACTTGGCGTCGCCCGATGATATTTGATGGTCAGAGCAAACAAGTTGTGATCGAGTTGTCTTGCCTGCCGCAAGTAGGACAACGTGCGCGCTTTAGAATTTACGATTTGCTCGATCAATCCAGCGGAGACTTTTGTCGTGGGGCTGTCAATCTAGGTGAGCGCGACGCTCCTAAGGTCCCAGAGTTAGATCAGTTGCGCGCGACAGGTAAGGTGATTGAGGTTGATAAGCAGGCTTTCTATGACCAGTTTTTGCAGGCTGGGCTGGACTATGGGCCGGCATTTCGAGCGGTGGAGTCACTGCAGCGCAGCGGCGCATATGTGGTGGGACAGCTAAAAGCGCAGCAATCACAGCCGCAGTCACCTCTGGCGATGAAGTGGCGCCCAGAAATACTCGATTCAGCACTGCATTGCATCTTGGGCTTTTACTTTGGCGAACAGTCCAGCGTAGACGAGGCCGACTCTCAACAAGGACCTATGGTCCCTTTTGTGCTCAATCAAGTGAAAGAATATGCCCCCTTGCCAGAATCAGTTTGGGTCATACTTGATGCCAAGCAGCGCACGGCCAGTACTCAGATCATCGACTTATCGTTGTGTGATGAACAGGGCAATGTGTGCCTGCAATTGCTCGGGTATACTGCGCGGATCATGAAGCAGTCGACATCTTCGACAAATGTGCAGACCGAGGAGCGCCGGCCGTCGCAAGCAGAACCTGTCGGTGAAATTAAATTCTTCTCACCGACGTGGCGGTCGCTGCCCTTAGCTGACACGACAGCAACTGGTGACTTTAATGGCGATGCAAGCTGGATTGTTTTGTTTGGCGAGGCGGCACAGTGGTCCGCTCAATTGCGCTCCCGCTTTGCCAGTGCTGAGGTGCTGTGCATCGATGCAGCGAGCGAAGAGCCAAGCGCACCTCTGTGTAGTGCAGATCATTACCAGCACTATGCACAGGCCTTGCTGGCGGTTTTACAACAAGTCATTCAGCATCAAGGAGCCAAGCCAAAGCGCATCCAAGTGGTGACGTCATCTGGTACAGGGCAGCGCATGTATGCGGGGTTGTTGCCAATGCTCGAAGCGGCCATTCACGAGCACGTGATTAAATTTGCTGATGTGATCATGGCAGACTCAGGTGCTGAGGCTGAAAATCAGATCATACGTAATGGCCAAACACACAAACCCAGTTGTGTTGAACTAAAGTCGCAACAATGTGACATCAGACGTTGGCAGGCTTTGCCTGCGGTTGAAAAAGCCGTGTCGCCGTGGCAAGAGCAAGGTGTGTATCTGATCAGTGGTGGTTTTGGTGGCCTTGGCAAAATATTTACCCAGGCCATTCTTGCCCAGACCCAAGCCAGCACGGTGATCCTATGGGGTCGAGGCGAGCTGGACTCAGCGCGTCAGCAGTGGCTCACCCAGTGCAATGCGCAGGGCGAGAGGGTGCACTATCAAGCGATTGATATCACGCGATTAAACGAGGTGGAAGATGCCATTACTGAGGTGTTGGAAAAATTTGGCCAAATCACCGGGGTTTTGCATGCCGCGGGGGTATTACAAGATGGCATGATCGTCAGAAAATCGCCACAACACCTAGCGCGAGTACTGTCACCAAAAGTACAAGGGCTTGTCAATTTGGACGCTGCAACGCAGACATGTGATTTAAGGTTTTTTGCCTTGTTCTCTTCGGTCAGCAGTGTGCTGGGCGCGCCTGGTCAGGCGGACTATGCAGCGGCAAACGGATTTATGGACTGGTTTGCCCACGACAGGGCGCTGCGTGTTAAACGCGGGGAATGCTTCGGCCACAGTGTGTCCGTCAACTGGCCGCTTTGGCAAGACGGTGGGATGCGTATGCCCCGTCATGCGATGCGTGAGCTAAAAGAGACTTCAGGATTAATACCCCTGCCAACTGAGGCTGGACTTGAAGCGTTTTCGACCGCGTTGGCCGCGCAAGTATCACAGGTTCTGGTTCTGTATGGTACGGGGGAAGCCTACCAAAACTTCGCACAAAAATTACAGGCTGTGGATGCGTATTACACCGCTGAACAGCCAGCACAAAGCCAAGCCGTGGTGCCTTTCAACGTGCAAGATGTTATCCGTGCAGTCAGTGATTTACTGAAAGTGCCTCAGTCGAGCATTGATGGTACAACGGCACTGTTTGATATTGGCTTTGATTCAGTCTCTATCGGCGAGTTAGCAAATGTGCTGACCCAAGCGACCGGGGTAGAGCTGCCCGTCAGTGTATTTTATGACTGCACTCAAATTGATGAGCTAACTCACTACATACAATCGCATATGTCTCAAGACGACGAGCGCTCAACTGCACAACAGACAACCGCTGTGTCCCAGCCTCCCAGCACGACTGAGGTCGCGCCTTCGCTCAGTGAAGATACCGTGATTGCGCTGATCAGTGAGTTACTCAAAGTACCAGCTTCAAGCATTGATGGTAATACGGCGTTTTCAGACATTGGTTTCGATTCGGTTTCATTGGGAGAGTTTGCCAGTCACTTAAATCAGGCATTGGAGGTTGAGATCTCCGCGACGTTGTTCTATGAGTGCACTGTAGTGGCTGAGCTGGTTGCGCATTTACAAGCACAGCTCAATCATGGGGCCACTCAGTCTGTCGCGCAAATGTCTAAAACGGCGCCAAGCGAGTTGTGTGACGAAAGGGATATTATCGGTGAGATCAGTGAGTTGCTCAAAGTACCTGCAGCGAGCATTGATGCAGATACGACATTTGAGCAGATCGGCTTTGATTCGGTGTCTTTGACAGAGTTGGCTAGTGCCCTCAGTGCTCGCTATGAGGTCGAGTTGTCTACCACGGTTTTCTATCAGTGCACTTGTGTAGGTGAGTTGGCTCACCATATAAATGAGTTGCTAAGTGATACGCAGCACCAAGTGAGCAGTGAGGTGCCTGCTCAGCCATCGGCGAGCGTTGTTGAGTCGCAAATAGAGGTGGGTTCAGACATAACACAAGCCCTGTTGGTGTTGATCAGTGACATGTTGAAAATCGCCCAGCATGACTTCGACATCCATACTCCGTTGGATCAATTGGGCTTTGACTCGGTGAGCTTTGCTGAGTTAGCTCAGGCGCTCAACCATCGCTACCAAGCAGAGCTGGCGCCCACGATTTTTTATGACATCAATACCGTGTCGGCACTGGCTGCGCACCTGTCTGGCTCACCGCGTGATGAGAAAGTACCTGTTGAAGATGTCGAAAAAGCAAAGACAGTGCATTCACAACAGCCCGGCGAGCCTTCGCACAACGCGCCGGCAGAAGATATCCAAGAGGCCGAGCAACAAACTCGCCATCCAGCTGATCACCAAGATGATGACAGTATCGCTATTATAGGTATGGATGGACAATTCCCCGGTGCCAATGATATTGCGCAATTTTGGGATAATTTGGCACAAGGCAAAGACTGTGTCACTGAAGTACCGAAAGAGCGCTGGGATTGGCGAGATGTATATGGCGATACCAAACAAGACCCTCGAGTCACACGCAGTAAGTGGGGCGGTTTTTTAGCGCATATTGACCAGTTTGATGCAGGATTTTTTGGTATTTCCTGTCACGAAGCGAGGCAGATGGATCCGCAGCAAAGGTTGCTGTTGCAAAGTGCGTGGCATGCAATTGAAAATGCAGGATATGCGCCGGAATCGCTGTCAGGGTCAAATACGGGGGTGTACATTGGTATTGCACATACCAGCGGATATGGTTCAGAAAATGAGACCAGTGCGCAAGATGAGGGCGCATCGATGGAATTGTCTGGGCCGATCAACGCACCGTCTTTAGGGCCAAATCGGATCAGCTATTTTTTGAATCTAAAAGGCCCCAGTGAACCTATTGAGACCGCGTGTTCCAGTGCTCTGGTCGCGTTGCACCGGGCTGTCACAGCGCTGCGCAGTGGTGACTGTCGATTATGTTTAGTCGGGGGCGTCAACGTCATCGTGACAGCACAAGGTCACGTCAATTTGAGCCGTGCTGGCTTACTTAGCGAAGAGGGTCAGTGCCGTGCTTTTGCTGCAAATGCAGATGGCTATGTGCGCAGTGAGGGCGTTGCTACTGTGTTATTGAAGCGCTTGTCTGAGGCGAAACAAGATGGGGATAATATCCTTGCCGTGATCCGTAACAGCAAAGTGGGCTATACCGGTAAAGGGAGCGGATTTGCAGCACCGAACACCAATTCACAAGCGGCATTGATCAAAGCGTGTTATGAAGAAAAAAACATCGACCCCGCGCAAGTTAGTTACGTAGAAGCACAGGGAACCGGTACTGAGATCGGAGATGCCGTTGAATTCCAAGCGCTAACAAAGGCATTTAAGGGGACGCCACAGGGCCGTTGTGCGCTTGCCTCGGTTAAAACCCATGTTGGACACATGGAAATGGCATCGGGCATGGCCTCTTTACTTAAGGTTGTCTTGCAAATGCAACACAATCAGTTGGTTGCAAACTTGCACTGTGATGAGTTAAATCCGCACATCGACATTGCACAGTCGCCATTTTATATTCCTTCAATGGCCGAGCCATGGTCAAGTGGTTCATCGCGCGACCGCAAAGTGGCGGGGATCAACGCCTTTGGATTTGGTGGCGTCAACGCACATGTCATTGTTGAGCAATACCGCGCACCTGAGACCCAAAGCGCACGTCAAACACATGGCCCTTATGTCATGCTGTTGTCTGCAAAAACACAGCCGCAAATTGCAATTCAAGCACGTAATTTACTGGCTTGGCTTGACCGTGAACCTCAACTTGATCTGTATCGTGTTGCCTACACACTGCAGGTGGGGCGCAGTGCGATGGATGAGCGGGTAGCCATGGTAGTCAATTCGAAGGACGAATTCATTGAGTGTCTAACCCAAGTCGCGCAAGGTGAATACACTGCCCCCAGTGTATATCGAGGCACGGGTGCGAGTTGCCCGCCCATTGTGTCTTTGCTGCAAAGCGACACCGCGCTGCAGACGGTGGTAGCTGGTTGGCTACAATCTCGTGAACTGAGCATGTTAGCGTCACTTTGGTGTAACGGTTTATCTATTGCGTGGCAAAACATGTATCAAGGTGAGCGGGTGCAACGGGTGAGTTTACCGGGATATCCGTTTCAAACAACGCGACATTGGATTGGTGAACTTGAACAGCAAACCAGCCAATCAGCGCACCACCCTGAGCAACCAACTGCGGATACTGAGCTTGAGGAGCAACTTTTGAGGTTGGCGCAAGATAGCATGGCTGAGCATCAGCAATTGACGCTTACTGGCGCGCTGGATTTGAGTGAATGTAGCTCAGTGGAGTTGGTACAATGGCAGCAAAAAATTCACCAGGCACTCAATATTCAAGTTGCCACCCAAGACTTAATGGCCGCAACCAGTATTCGTGCTCTCGCTGCGCATTTAAGTGCTCTTCAGGCAGACGAACACCTTCAAGCTGAACAGGGCATGGTGTCACTTTCTGGTTCAGAGGGCGTTGGGCCTGCGCTGATCTGCGTACCGGCCGCGGGTGCTATGCTAAGTAGTTTTTCCCCCTTGGTGAAGCTGCTACAAGGCTGTATGCATCTCTATGGTTTTGGCCACCGAGGGTTTCATGATCAGAGTGTGCCGCACGACAGTATTCAGGCCATGGCACAGGACTATGTTACTCAGCTGTCATCGCTCCCCAAGCAACAAACTATCTATTTGCTGGGGCACTCCTTGGGGGCCAGTGTGGTGTATGAAATGGCCTGTTTACTGCGCAATGTTGGCTGTAAAGTGCATATATTTATGCTGGACAGCGAGCTGTATGCCCAAGGTGACATATCCTTGTCTGCATTTTTCCAATTTTTTGTGCGCGACAAACAGGTGGCACATACGCTGGCTCACAAACAGGCTCAGGGTGACGACGTCGTTGCACCACTGGCGCAGGCCTTACTCGATGAGGCTGCGGTGTCAACTGAGCACAGCAAGGCGTATTTGCAACAGATAATGCACGCCTATGCACAACAGATATTGATGGGGCTGCAGTATGTGCCGTCGCAAAAATACGATGGCGATATTACCTTACTGTTGGCTAAACAAAGCCATATGGGGGGTGAAAACCGGCAACAAACGCTGGCGAAATATCGCCGCTATTGCTTGCAAAATATCCCGCTATTTTCAGTCTCCGGTGGTCATTACAGCGTGCTAGAAAAAGCCAATGTCTCGGATGTGGCGCAGATCTTACGCCACGCAATTACGCCGCAATCCACAGTGCAGGCAGGTGAAGTAAATGATGTTTAATAACCGAAAAATGAATGCGATAGCCTACCGCTGTTGCCATCCAAGCGTGTTGACTGCAGCGCAAGGGAGCCGCCTATGTCACTAGTCTTTATGTTCGTTGGGCAGGGCTCCCAACATTACAAAATGGCCGAGACACTCTATCAAAACAATGCTGCGTTTCGCGATCACATGCAGCGCTTAGATAGGGTTGCTATTGAAGCGGGGGGAAGATCAATTCTCGCCAAACTATACACAAGTACAGGACAGCTAAACCCTGTTTTTGATGAGTTGCGCTATACCCACCCCGCTATCTACATGCTGGAATATGCACTGGCGGCAAGCTTGATACAAAACGGGGTTAAACCTGATTTTGTGTTGGGCTCGAGCTTGGGTGAGGTGGTGGCGGCAGCCATCGCCGGGTGTATTGAACCGGAGCAAGGGATGCGCTTTGTGGTCGAGCAAGCTGATATTTTTGAGCGCTATGCTGAAACGGGTGGCATGACGGCCATTCTGGCAGATCCTCACCAGTGTGGCGAGCTCCAGTTGGCCGAGCGCGGTCTTGAAATTGCTGCGCTGAACTATGATGCGCACTTTGTGGTGTCGGGGTCAAATGAAGCATTGACTGAGCTCGAAGCACAACTGCCGCACTTCGGACATGCATTTATGCGTTTGCCCGTCACCCAAGCCTTTCACTCCTCGAAACTCAACCGGGCAAAATCTGCATTTCTCGAGCTGTGTCAAAAGTACCGATTTTATGCGCCTTCCCTTCCTTTGATCTCCAGCACCACCGGGGAGTTAGTGAAGCGAGTGGATGGCGATTATTTTTGGCAGGTGGTTCGTCAAGTTATTCAATTCCCGCAGGCTGTGGCCACCGCAGAAAAACTCGGTGCCCGCCACTTTTGTGATTTAGGCCCATCAGGCACGATGGCGAATTTTGCCAAAAGATGCCTCAGGCATCGTAGCGAGTGTGAGATCACTGCGTTACTTAACCCTTTTGCAGCAACTTTGGATTTATTCAACGAGTTGATAGCAACATATTCGCATTCAGAACAAGGTAATAAAAATATGAGCATGACCAATACAGCAATCGATCCGGCCGCCAAAGTGTATATGTTTCCCGGCCAAGGCGCTCAACAAGTGGGCATGGGCGGTGAGTTATTCGACAAGTACCCTCAGTTAATTCGAGCTGCAGATGAGATTTTAGGCTATTCAATCAAAGAACTATGTTTGAATGGGCCAGTCAGCAAGCTGAGCAACACGCAATATACACAAGCTGCACTGTATACGGTCAGCGCATTGAGCTATTTAGACAAAATCGCCAATGAAGCCGAGCCTGACGTGGTTATGGGGCACAGTTTAGGTGAATTCAATGCACTGTTTGCCGCGGGTGTATTCAGCTTTGAAGATGGTTTGAGGTTGGTGAAAAAGCGCGGAGAATTGATGGCGCAAATGTCCGACGGGGGGATGATCGCGGTGATGAAATGTGCCCCTGAGGTGATCCACAAAGTGATGGACGCCGCGCACATTAAAGATATTGATTTTGCCAATTACAACAGCCCTTCACAACTGGTACTGGCAGGACCAAAAGACAGTTTGGCGCGCTTAACCTTGGGTTTGGAAGAAGAAGGTGCTGCGGTTGTGCCGCTGAATGTCAGTGCACCGTTTCACTCTCGTTATATGGCACAAGTGCAGCGTCATTTTGCGAACTATTTAACACAGTTTTCATTTGCCACTCCGAACAAGGTGATTATTTCAAATGTGCATGCTCAACCATATGATGCGGCGCAGCTGAAACAGTGCCTGGCGAAGCAGATCTCTTCACCCGTGCGCTGGTGCGATAGCATCGAGTACTTGTTGCAAAAAGGGGTGAGCAACTTTCATGAAGTGGGCCATGGGCAAGTACTGAAAAATTTATTGGCAAAAATTCAAACTGCATGGACAAATACGCATGCCGCACCAGTGCAGAGCGAAGAGTCAAGACCTGTGCCAGCAAAGGTAGCGCGTCCAACTCACGCCGTGGCACCGCTTACGTCACGACAACTAGGCTCTGAACACTTTAAGAAAAAATATGGCTTGCAATATGCCTACGCAACGGGGGCGATGTACAAGGGCATTGCCTCCAAGGCGCTGGTGATCCGTATGGCGAAAGCTGGATTTTTATCTTTCTTTGGCACTGGCGGGTTAAGTGACGAAAACATTGCTCAGAATATAGATGCAATCCAACAGGCCCTAGGCACTACTGCGACGGTTGGGATGAATCTGGTGTGTAATTTAGCAAACCCGGACAAAGAAATGCGTACGGTTGAGCTGTTTATGCAAAAGGGCATTACTGTGATTGAAGCTGCGGCGTTTCTCAGTGTGACACCGGCCTTGGTACGATATCGCTTACAAGGTCTGAGCCGAGATGCTCAGGGTAATGTGCGTGCAGCGAATCGCATTATGGCGAAGATCTCTAGACCAGAAGTCGCCGAGCAATTTTTGAAACCCGCGCCCGCTCATGTGGTTAAGAAATTACTTGAGCAGGGATTGGTAAGTAGTGCGCAAGCCGAGCTGGCGAAAACCATTGCCATGGCTGACTCACTTTGCGTCGAAGCGGATTCAGGTGGACACACAGATATGGGTGTGCTGTCGGTTATTCTGCCCACCATCATTCGGCTGCGCGATCGGGTTGCTCACGAGTACAACTACCAAGCACAGATCGATGTCGGTGCTGCAGGTGGTATTGGCACGCCAGAGTCAGCCGCATCTGCACTGATGCTCGGCGCTGACTTTATTTTAACCGGTTCAATTAATCAATGTTCGCCAGAGGCGGGCACCAGCGATGAAGTGAAAGCGCTGCTGCAAGACGCCAACATTCACGACACACGATATGCCCCTGCAGGCGATATGTTTGAAATTGGTGCAAAAGTACAGGTGTTGAGAAAAGGTGTCTTTTTCCCAGCCAGAGCAAACAAATTGTATGAGTTGTGGCAACGTCACCAGGGGTGGCACGAGGTAGATGCTGCGACACGAGACCTGATAGAGAAGAAATACTTTAAACGTTCATTTGATGCTGTGTATCAAGAAACTTGTGAGTATTACAACAAAGCGAAACCGCAAGAGATAGTGCGCGCTGAAAAAGACAGCAAGCATAAAATGGCCTTGGTATTTCGCTGGTATTTCATTCATACCAATCGCATTGCCATCAGCGGCGCTGCCGATAAAGTGGACTATCAAATTCACTGTGGTCCGTCCCTTGGGGCGTTTAATCAATGGGTTAAAGGTACTCGGTTTGAGGCATGGCAAAACCGCCACGTCGATGAAATCGCACACTTGTTATTGGACGGTACCGCAGAGTACATGACGCAAAAGTATGCGCAATTGATGACCCGCGCGCAGCAGCCGAAACAAGGTGCAGCCGCGCTTGAGGTGGCATTACAAGATTAGAAACTGGTTGCCTCACTGATGGCACACAACCCCGTAGTTTAAAGATGAGACGAGTATTCAAGGATAATAAGAATGTCGACAATTTCACAAAAAGATATCGCAATTATTGGTATGGCGTGCCGGTTTCCCAAGGCTGAAGATTATCATCAGTACTGGGAAAACCTTTTGGCTCAGAAAAGCTGTATTTCTGATATTCCCCATACCAGATGGGATTGGCGACATTACGATGGCGATCCACTCGTCGAAGTCAATAAGAGCAATTCGCGATGGGGTGGGTTCATCGACAAAGTGAACTGTTTTGACTACCGTTTTTTTGGTATCTCCCCCTCCACAGCACAGGCGATGGACCCGCAACAGCGGATCATGCTAGAGCTCTCATGGGCATGCATGGAAGACGCTGGGGTGGTACCGCAATCGCTGGCTGGGAAAAATGTGGGGGTGTATATTGGGGCGTTTAACTTTGATTATAAGGAGTTGTTAGAAAAACACGAAAGGCCCATTGAAGCCTATCAGTCTACTGGCACCGCCAATGCCATCATTGCCAATCGGATCTCGCATTTTTATGACTTTAATGGCCCAAGTGTGACGGTGGATACCGCGTGTTCGGCGTCGATGAACGCGGTACACAGTGCCATGCAATCGTTGCAATTAGGGGAGACAGACTTGGCGCTGGCCGGTGGTATCAACTTGATCCTGACCCCTACGCGACACATTTCATTTTCAAAAACCGGGATGCTGTCTCCGAGCGGCCAAAGCAAATCATTTGATGCTGGCGCTGATGGGTATGTGCGCAGCGAAGGGGCCGGACTGATTTTGTTAAAGCCCTTAGCCGCTGCACTGGCGGACAACGATCAGATCCACGGAGTGATAAAAGGAGGGGCTGTCAATCACTGTGGTAAGACCCATACGTTGACTTATCCAAGCTATCAAGCACAAGCGCAGGTGATCTCTCGTGCGATGCACAATGCACAGGTGAGCCCAGATACAATGACCTACATCGAGGCCCATGGCACCGGGACACCAAAAGGTGATCCAATAGAGATCCAGGGACTACAGCATGCATTCCAACACAGCACCGACACCCAGTATTGTGCCATTGGTTCGGCCAAGTCCAATATCGGTCACCTTGAAGCGGCTGCGGGCATCGCAGGGATCATCAAAGTCTTGCTCTCCATGCGAGCTGGCGTCCTGCCAGGGCTGGCGAATTTTAAATCGCTCAATCCGCGGATCACATTGGAAGACTCGCCGTTTTATGTGCTTCAAAATGCCCAACCGTGGCAACAGCGCACCGATAGCCAAGGCTATTTGCTGCCGCGCCGTGCAGGGGTCAGTGCATTTGGTTTTGGTGGCACCAATGGACATATTGTGCTGGAAGAAGCCCCACAAAGGGGGCAGCCATCGCCGCAAACTGCGGCGCAATCAGCCTATATATTTGTGTTTTCAGCCAAAACAGAGGCCAGCTTGCTGGCGCAACTGTCTAATATGCATGCTTGGTTGTCACGTCAAACGACCTTGGCGTTAGCACAGCTCAGTGCCAACTTGTACAGACATCGCACGCACTTTAGTAAACGGGTTGTGGTGATAGCTAGCTCACAAGCAGCACTGTTGGCGAATTTACAAGATGCCATCGCAGCGGTTACTGAGCAGGCCTATGGCCAGCCTTTTCATAGCGAGCACCAGAGGGTCGAGCAAGTGTATGATCAAGCGGCGCAGTGGCTACAGGATATGGACATTGAACATCATCAGGTGATTCCTGAGCTGACGCAGCATATCAGCTTGCCCAGTTATGCCTTCGAGCCATCAGAGTGCTGGTTTGAGTCGCTACCAGAAACTGACAGTCAAGCACCCCGTGAGGAAAAAGAGGCGACATCAGAATTTACTGTGCAGCGTGCAGCGCAAGGAGAGAATATCCAAGGGGGAGTCGGGAAGTGTGCGCTGGTACCGCGCTGGACTGAGATCGAACCACAGCCTCAAAGTGACGCAGCGAGCAGTCAACATGAGGGGGTTGTGTGTGTGGTGGGGGCGAGCGTATCGCTACAAGCGACACTGTCGACACTGCATGACAAAGTGTATTTTTTTGATGCACAGCAAGCGCCGCAGAAGGCATTGCCTGACATAGCCCCACAGCACATTAGCCATGTCATTTGGATCCCTCCGACGGCGAGTAATGATGTCCTTGGCGGCGATCATAACAAGTGTGTACAGGACTGTTTTCAATGGCTACAGTTTGTACTGCATGAGCTGTCGGTTGCGCCATCTTGTGTGACATTGCTTATGCAACAGGAGAGTGACCTGCCGGAAGATATTGCTTTTGAGCACGCGCCGTTGGTGGGCATGCTGGGCAGTATTAGTAAGGAATACCCGGCGCTGAATGTGCGTTTGTTTGATGTGGGAACAGGTAGTACGCAGTGGCCGCTGGAGATCCTAGGCGATATACAGCGTCGCTTTGATGGGGTCCATCTGTATCGTCATGGACAGTGGCTAGTGCGCCAGTTTGTTCCGATTGAATGGACTAACACCTTACCTACCACAGCGCAATCATCTGTATTGTGTCGCTCAGGTGGTGTGTATGTCATAGTGGGTGGCGCTGGGGGAATAGGCCGCGCGGTCACAGAATATATGTTCAAGCATCAAAATGTGCATGTCATATGGCTGGGCCGCAGAGCTTTGGATCCGCAAATTCAAGCATCTATCGAACAATTGCGCAAAGAGGGGATGACCTTGCAGTATGTGCAAGCGGATGTCACTGAGTACGCTGCTTTAAAAACGGCCTACCAGCACATTGTACAGCAGTTTGGTCAAATAAATGGGGTGATCAATGCCGCGATGGTTTTTAAGGCGTGTGCCTTTAAAAATATGCGCTTTGCTGATTTTTCCGCGGTCTTTGATGCCAAAGTACAAAGCAGTGTTAACCTCGCCCGGCTGTTGAAATATGAATCACTCGATTATCTGGTGAACTTCTCATCGATCAATAGTTTTATCACCGCCGCCGAGCAAAGCCATTATGCGGCGGGGAGTCTGTTTCAAGATACTTTATCTAACGCATTGCAAAGAGTAGTACCGTTTCAGGTGAAAACCATCAATTGGGGGTATTGGACCGCTGAGGGCGCACTGGCTGACTCTGACATGTTCCAATATTGGCGCGCCAAATCTGGGGTGGGGGATTTAACCATTACTGATGCGATGGCAACCCTTGAAAACGTGATGCGCTCAGAGCTTCATCAAGTGGCGTATGTTAACGCCTTGACGGCATCGGCTAACCTGCCAAATACAGAACCAAAACAGCGCTGTTACGTCGCTGCTGAGGTGCGTAGTGATGCACTGGAACTCAGTGATTTGAATCGCGTTTTGTTACCCGCTACGGCAGATCTTAGCGGGGGTTTGACGTTTCCCGTCGCAGATGAATTAACCATTCAGTATATGTGGTACCAGCTTTACCGCTGTGGCTTGTTTGATGATTCGAATTTGACAGTACAAACATGCCAGCTGCGTTTGCAGCAGCTGCGCGCAGAGCAGAGCGAGTCTTACCTCCAGCGTTGGTTACACAAGGCCATCAATGTCCTGTGTGAGAGCGGCATACTTGCCTATCAAACTTCTGAGCAAGAGGCACAGAGCGTATTTTCTATCACCGAACAAGGCCGACAACTTGCGACCGATGAGCAGATTTTAACACAGTGGGCCGAGGCGTGTGCTAACTGGACCGCGGATCCTGCAACGGCGGCACAGGCTCGACTACTCGACGCGACCTTATCGGCGCTACCTGCAATTCTCAGCGCAGAGAAACGGGCTACTGAGATCATGTTTCCCGAGTCTTCAATGCGCTTACTGGAAGGCATTTACAAACATAATCCGGTCTCGGATTACTTCAACCACTTGGTAGCAGATGTGGCTGCGCATATTACCCAGCACGGCTTTAAACACGGGAGAAAAGTGCGAATATTAGAGATCGGAGCGGGAACCGGGGGCACCAGCGCGCTGGTCTTTGAAACCTTGAAAACAGTGCAACATCAGGTAGAAGAATACTGCTACACCGATATTTCACGGGCGTTTTTAATGCATGCTCACACGCATTATCAAGCACACAACCCATTTTTGAAAACGGCGATTTTTAACGTAGAGCAGCCAGTAGACGAGCAAGCGGTGGAGCGTGGCAGTTATGATATGGTGATCGCAACGAACGTGCTGCATGCGACGCGAAATATTCGTAACACCTTGAGTAATGCCAAGGCGCTGCTCAAACCTGGCGGTGTTTTGATCTTAAATGAATTGTCCGAAGATTCTATTTTTTGTCACATGACCTTTGGTCTGCTCGAAGGATGGTGGTTACACGAGGATTCTGCTATCAGGATCCCCGAGTGTCCGGGACTGACCTCACTTGGCTGGAAACAAGCCCTAGAGCAAGAAGGGTATCAGGAAGTGGCTTTTCCACAGCTGAGTGCACATGTGTTGGGTCAACAAATCATTGTCGCTAAAAGCAATGGCGTGCGGTTTGCCCAAGCTGATACTCGTGCGGATAGCCAACCGTCACCCGCTGTGATCGACAGTGACACGGATGAAGCAAGTACCAAGGACAAGACTGGGGCCAAACAACGTGTGGCCCCTCAGGCGCACAGCACATCAGCGCTGAAAAATACCATCAAGCAGGTCATAGCGGATGCCTTAAAGTACAGCGTGAACGACATTCAAGTCGATGAGTCGTTTGCGGATTATGGGGTCGATTCTATCACTGGCGTTAATGTTGTTCAGGCTTTAAATGAGGCACTGACACTGACTTTACACAGTACCTGTTTATTTGATTATACCAATATCACGCGGTTAGCTGACTACATTGCAACGCAGTTACCCGAACAGCCTGAAAACGACATGGTAGCGCATCACAGCCCAGCGGATGAGGGCGCGGCTCAAAGCCAGCCTGTGCCGCAGAGCCGTGCGCAAGCAAGTACGCCGTTAACACCATCAGATGACGACATCGCTATTGTTGGTATGAGCGGTCGCTTTGGTAAAGCCGACAATTTATCCGCGCTATGGTCGGCATTGGAAAAGGGCGAAGATTTGGTTGAGCCGGTACGCCGCTGGAATTTATCGCAATATTATCCGGATATTGACCCGAATGAGTATTGTGATTCGGGGGCTTTACTGACCCGTATTGACCAATTTGATCCCGGCTTTTTCAACCTGTCTCCCAAAGAAGCCACTTATATGGACCCACAACAGCGTCTGTTTATGGAAACCTGTTGGCATGCTTTGGAAGATGCCGGGATCAGCGAGCAAAGCATGGATGGTGAAGCTGTCAGCATCTATGTGGGGTGTGAGCAGGGTGATTACGACCACTTGTTTGACGACGCGCCGCTAGCGCAGGCCTTTTGGGGCAATGCGCCGTCAATTATTCCTGCCAGAATATCTTATCACTTGAACCTGAAAGGGGCGGCCATTGCCATTGATACCGCCTGCTCAAGCTCATTGGTGGCGATCCATAACGCCTGTGATAGCTTGCGACATGGCGATGTCGATATTTCCATTGCCGGTGGGGTATTTGTGCAATCAACCCCAGATTTTTATCTGAAGTCTAATCGCGCCAATATGCTATCTAAGTCTGGCAAGTGTTATACCTTTGATGAGCGCGCCGATGGATTTGTGCCAGGCGAAGGGGTTGGGGTTGTCGTGCTCAAACGTTTGCGTGATGCCATTGCTGACAAGGATAGAATTTATGGTGTGATCAAAGCCAGCGGTATAAACCAAGATGGCACCAGTAATGGGATCACCGCGCCAAGCTCGGTGTCTCAAGAGCGTCTGATCAAAGACACCTATGACAAATTCAATATTAATCCAGAAAACATTCAAATGGTCGAGGCCCACGGGACGGGAACTCGTTTAGGCGACCCCATTGAATACGAAGCCTTAAGCCGCGCGTACAGTCACTACTCCAGCAACACCGCATGGAGTGCATTGGGGTCGATAAAAACCAATTTAGGGCACGCCGCCACGGCTGCGGGCATGGCTGGGTTGTGCAAAATACTGCTGTCGCTACAACATAAAAAAATCCCAGCATCACTGAATTACAACACCGGTAACCCTGCGATCCAATTTGATGGCTCACCTTTTTACGTCAATACCGCGCTCTCGAACTGGCAGTCGAATGGGCAAGACCCGAGAGCAGCGGCGATCAGCTCGTTCGGGTTTAGCGGCACCAACGCCCATTTAGTGATTGAAGAAGCGCCTGAATTACAGCCCACAACAGAGGCCCACAGCCACTATTTACTCTGCTTGTCGGCAAAGACGGCGCAGCAACTCAGCCGCCGCGTTGAAGATCTCTTAGTACATCTGCAAAGCGGCCTAGTCACTAACTGTGCGGATCTGAGTTACTCGCTGTTGCAAAGGCGCACTCACTTTGAGTATCGCTTTGCGTGTGTGGTTGAAAATCTGGCGCACGCTGAGCAGGCCCTAAAGCAGTGGGTAGCCCGTGAGCCGGGCACACAGGTTTATGACAATATTCAGTCAGAGTCTGCCAGCGCGGTGCGTCCAGGCTATGCGCAGTTTGCAATGGACTCACTAAACAAAGCGATAACGGAGCACAATCACCACAGATATCAGCAAGCATTAGATATGCTTGGACAGCTCTATAGCGAGGGCGAGGCATGTGATTTTTCAGTGCTATTTCAGCACAGTGCAGCCCGGGTGATCACCCTGCCGGATTACCCTTTTGAGCAAAAGAGCATTTGGATTGATGGTCAGGTTGAAAATCGGCGCAGCGCTGCTGTGCAGCCGCAGGCCAACAAACTTCATCCATTAGTGCACAACAACGTGTCTACCTTTTTGCAGCAACGTTTTGTCAGTCACTTTGACAGTCAAGATTACTTTTTACAACAACATGTGATCCATGGCAAACCGATATTGCCAGGCGTCAGTATGGTTGAAATGGTGCGTGCGGCGCTGTCAATATCAACGCAAGGTACTAAGCCTGTTGAGCAGCACACACTGGTGATGAACAATATTGGCTGGTTGACGCCTTGGGTGCTCGATGAAGCTACAAAAACGGTGCACATTGACCTGCATCGTGATGGTTCTGGCACGCGATTTGAGATCAATAGTACTTCGAGCCCCGCGCAAGCTGAGCCTGTGACGCATTGTAGTGGAGACGTGCAATTGGAAGCGCCCTCTGCGCCAGTGCGTAGCGCTGTACCGGAACTTCCTAAAAGCGGATCACTTGTGTTATCTGCTGAATCTGTCTATGGGTATTTTGAACAGTGTCACATAGCATATGGTGAGCAGTTTAGACGGGTTTCGCAATTGATCATCTCAGGCACACAAGGGATTGCAGATATTGTTGCGCATCCAGAGCAAAACGTTGCGCAGCAAGAGATGGTGATTGAACCGGGCATTTTTGATGGGGTGTTGCAATCCGCTGCGGTCTTGATTGCCCGCAGCCGTAATATTGACGAGGCATTGGTGCCAATCGCGCTAGCGCAATTGCGAATTTATGGTGCACTCAATGGCACTGTGCGCGCACATATCACTATGGCCTCCGAGCTAAGTGCGAACACCAGTGTGCACAAGGTGAATATTGACGTGTTTAGCGAAGAAGGCAATTTAATTGCGAGCATGACCGGGTTGAGTTTTAGAGCCATGTTAGCGACCTCACCTTCACCGGACAAGGTGATTTCGCCAGCGGCGCAGAAGATGCAAACGTTACAGTTTAGCCGCGCGATACAAGCGACAGAGCGTGCGGTGCATTTAGCACTGAGTGACAGGGTTACACTGGATAAAGCGCAGTTGATTGTTGTATTGGATGAGAGCCATGTACAAATACAAGCTGGAACAGATTTTGCGCTGTGTCAGGCACAATTGCAGCAAGTGTGTGGGCAATTTAATGGCGTAGAACATCAGAACTTAAATGACACTTTTGAGCGTCATTCGAGCTGTTTACTGGCGATGTTACAGTTGCTGATGCAGCAAAAACAATTGACAGAGATCCGCTTACAAGTGGTGGCCGCCACACATATGTCTGAAGGTGAGGAAAATATCCTGACATCGGTTACCTCGAGCCTATCCGCGTTATTAAAAACCACAGCACTTGAAGATCCGAGGTTTTGTTGTCAATTTATCGACATCGCAGTGCCAGAAGGATCAGCGCCGCCCAGCCAAGCACACATAAATGGATTGTGCCGGGTTGCAGCCAATCATATGGATGAAGCGTATTTACTATATAAAAACAATACGCTATACCGAGAAACTTGGACCGAGATAAACCCTGATACAGGGGCCCTTAGTCCGTGGCGTGACGAGGCGGTCTATCTGATCACTGGCGGTATGGGCGGGATTGGCTATGCGATTGCACAAGATATTGTGCAGCACACCCGCACCGCACGTATTTTCTTACTTGGGTCGCGCCAAGCTGATAGACAGATTGAACAGCAGGTAGCACAACTCAACTCACTAGGTGGCCACACTTCTTATCACAGTGTCGATGTCACTCAAGCGGCGGCACTCAACCACTTTATTACTGCTCACCAAAATGCGCTGCAATGTATCACGATATTGCACTGTGCTGGGGTGACCCGTGACAGTTTGGTGGCTTATATGGCACCAGAGGGTTTACATCAGGCATACCAGCCAAAAGTTGCCGGGGTGGTCAACCTAGATACCGCCACCAAACATTTAGATGTTGAAAATCTGGTGCTGTTTTCTTCTGTGAGCGCGGTACTGGGAAATGTGGGTCAGGGCAATTATGCCACTGCCAATAAGTTTATGGACCGGTATGCGACATATCGCAATCAGTTAGCTCAACGTGGTGAGCGCAGAGGTCGTACTGTGTCCATTAACTGGCCTATTTGGGGCACCGAGGGAATGGCAATTGATGCGCCGACGCTTGCGCGCATGCACCAAGATTGGGGGATGAGCACCCTAGCTCCGCAAGACGGCCTGCAAACGCTCTACCAAGTGTTACAATGTCAACACAACAATGTGTTTGTTATGCATGGTGTCAGCGCGCGGATCCGGGCGCTATTTAATGCGCCAGCTCAGCCCCTATCATCCGATCAGACAATGGCTTTTTTGATAGCACAAAGCAGTGAATTGAGCGGCGTGGCAGCCCACGAGTTGGACACTCATCTTGCATTTGATGAGTACGGCTTTGATATGACACAGCGCAGCGTGCTGATCGATAGGCTCAGTGCAAAGTTAGGTGAAAGTATCGACAAACATATTCTGTATCAAGCAGGCTCGCTCGACGAGTTAAATACCTATCTTAATCACGCACCTGAGCGCCAGCAGCAGCGCTCAGAGAGTCCCAATTCAAGTGAGCAAATAAGCTCAGCGCAGCACACGCCAGTGGCAACGCAACAGCTCACTGAACATGTTGCGCAGCTGTTGCGTGAACTTGTGCATCAACATACTGATATCGCACTGGAAGATATTACCAGCGATGCACATTTTGAGCGTTTTGGTATTGATTCTCTGATGGTGGTGAGTATGACCAGTGCGCTTGAGAAAATATGCGGACGTTTACCAAAAACGTTATTTTTTGAATACAATACCATTGCGCAGATCAGCCAATATATCTCAGAACATTTCCCAGACAAATTGCAAGCGCATTTTGCGCCCAAAACTGCGCTGGACTCAAGTACCGATCAGTCAGATGGACACGTCATTGAAGATGAGCTCGTTCAGCACAGCGGCACACCACAATTACACGCGCCGCAACAGGAAACTGCGGCATTATCAGCGCGCCAAACTGAGCCGACACTGACAGCTGGCATGTCGGCGCAATCAGACCACATTGCCATTGTTGGAATTGCAGGTCGCTATCCACAAGCGAGCTCGCTACATGAATTTTGGCAAAACCTTGTACAAGGTGTGGATGCCATTACTGAGATACCCGCTTCGCGTTGGGATCACAGTCGCTACTTTGATGAGCGCAAAGGGGTGCTCGGAAAAACATACAGTAAGTGGGGCGGTTTTATTGATGGCGTAGATGAATTTGACCCCTTGTTTTTTAATATCTCTCCCCATGACGCTGAGTTTATGGATCCGCAGGAACGTATATTCTTGCAGTGTGCCTATCACGCGTTAGAAGATGCCGGTTATGCCGATACTTATTGCGCTCAGCCAGGGGCGAACCCTCTGGGTGAAAAAGTGGGGGTATTTGTCGGCGTTATGTATTCGGAATATCAACTTTATGGCGCGCAGCAAGGTGTGCACGGCACCCCGATTTCACTGGGTGGCAGTGCGGCCTCAATTGCTAATCGAGTATCGTTTAGTCTCAACTTTACGGGACCAAGTTTGGCTGTCGATAGCATGTGTTCAGCGTCATTGACGTCAATAAACTTGGCGTGTGAAAGCATTCTCAATGGCCACTGTCATGCTGCGATTGCAGGTGGGGTTAACTTAAATTTGCACCCGAATAAATATTTAAACTTGGCGCAGGGTAACTTTGCTTCATCAGAAGGGCGCTGTAAGAGCTTCGCTGCGGATGGCAATGGCTATGTGCCCAGTGAAGGGTGTGGGGCGCTTATCCTGAAACCACTTTCACAGGCACTACGGGATAATGACCAGATCTATGGTCTGATAAAAGCGTCGTCTATTAACCACGCGGGTAAAACCAATGGCTACACTGTGCCCAGCCCCAATGCCCAAGCCGAGGTGATCAGTAGCGCGCTGACCAGTGCAGATGTAGATGTGACCACACTTGGCTATATCGAGGCCCATGGCACTGGCACATCACTGGGCGATCCGATTGAAATTGCAGGGTTAGAAAAAGCCTTCAAAGGCATGAGCAGCGCACCATTTAGCTGTCGTATCGGTTCAGTAAAGTCGAATATTGGACATTGTGAGGGAGCGGCAGGAGTTGCGGGTGTGAGCAAAGTGCTGTTACAAATGAAGCATCAAAAATTAGTGCCTTCAATTCACGCTCAAACACTGAATCCAAATATTGATTTTGAGCATTCTTTGCTGCAACTACAAACGCACTATGAAGATTGGCCACACCAGCAGCGAGAGGACATCATCTTACCTTATCGCGCCGGTATTTCTTCGTTTGGTGCGGGTGGGGCGAATGCACATATTGTGCTTGAAGAGTATCCAGTGGCAGCACGCAGTTCAGATGATGACAGTGATGTGGCGCTGCCCTATATGTTCTCTGCTGCAACGTCTCAGCAGTTAAGTACATTGGTCAGTGATTTCTTAGCGTGGTTTGCAGCGGGGCATTTTGACTCAGTCGCTCTTGCTGATATTGCGTATACGCTGCAAGTTGGACGCAAAGCGCTCAAAGAACGTTTGGTGATCATCGCCAGTTCTCGCTCTGAGTTGGTTGAGAAGCTGAAGTCTTATCAAGGCGAGCAAGCGGCAACCGGTGTATTCAGTGCAAATATCAAAGCGGCGAACGAACAACACCAAGCTGCTACGGATTTTACCGCATATCCTTGGTTGCTCGACTGGTGTTTGGGGCAAAATGTCGATGTGCAGGCACAGTGGTTTACAGATCAGCATGTTCGTCGCGTGTCTTTGCCGACTTATCCATTCAAGCAGGACTCATATTGGTACACATCAATTTGTGATGATGCGCCACAACTTGCGCCTGTCACGCCACATCAGCATCCGTTGTTGCAGCGCAATACATCCAATTTTTCGGGTGTGCGTTATGAAAACGATTTTAATGGGCAGGAGTGGTTCTTGCGTGACCATCAAGTGAGTGGCGAAAAAGTACTGCCGGGTGTCGCCTATCTAGAAATGGCGGTGCAAGCTGCCAAAGACGTGCATAAACTCACGGAGAGTGACCGTCTCTCGCTGTCAAATATTGTGTGGCGCCGCGCTGTGGTCGTGGCTCAACAAGGTGGTCGTATTGAGATGGCTCTGGCCCCGAAAGGCAGCAACAACAATATTGATTTTACGGTGCAACATAATGACGCGCTGTGTATGAATGCGCGGATCAACATCGAGGAACAGGGGGCACAACACGGCCGCTTCGTTGGCAATAAACAGCCTGATTTACAACAATTAATGGCCGGTGCTCGCATCATTGCACCAGCTGAATTCTATGCGGCATTTGCGCAGCATGGCATTGAATATGGTGAGACACATCGTTTGGTCCAAGCCTTGTACATCACCCCAACTCAGACACTTGCTAATATCGCGCTTGCGCAGACAGAGGAAAACCAGTTAGGTACATTCACTTTGCATCCGGGCCTGATGGATGCGGCTTTGCAAGCAATCAAAGCATTTTATATACAAGATGCGGATCCTCGTTTGATGGTGCCGTTCTCATGTCAGCAAGTGCGCATCCACGCAGCGCTAAGTGCCACTATGTGGGTGCTGTGCAATCGAGACGAGAAGGGGGCAAAACATCAATTTAATATTGAGGTGTTCAATAACAAAGGTGAACTAAGCGTGCAATTTAAACAGTTAGCTGTGATGCCCTATCATGGGCCGGGCAGCGTACATCAAACGCCTTCAGATGAGCAGACCAAGGTGACCAACATCAGCTCAAGCCAGAGCGCGGGGTCATTGGTCTCAAGCTCGAGCGAAGCGTGGGATCAATATTTAATACCGCGCTGGACAACTGTCGCCGTTGCCAGCGAGCATGACAGTCGCGATACACAACGCAATACGTTGGTGGTTGAATTGGGAGACTACTCAAAAGCGCTCAGCGTATTGCAATATAACAAAGGTACAAGCATTGCGCTCAAAGAGAGCTACTCTGTTGAGGACATTGTCAACAAGATCACCCATGCTGGCCAATTTGACGAAATCGTGTGTTTAGCTGCCAATGTTGAACTGAACTATGACAGTGCGTCAGACAATGATTTAGACCTTGCTTACACTAAGCTCAGCAGTATGCAAAAAGGGAGCGCATTGCTGTGCTTTAACTTTATCAAGGCGTTGCTACAGTGTGGTTATGCAAATCGGGCACTGGATATCAAACTGGTTACGATCCATGCCTTTTCCGTCTTGCCGGATGAGGGCGCAGATCCTGCTTATGCGAGCCTACATGGTCTATTTGGTTGCTTGGCCAAAGAATACAAAAACTGGCATGTCACTGCTGTAGATAGCGATTTTATCAGTGGCTTGCCAATACACGCGCTGAGTCGTGTTGAGCAAGCCACCGATGGTGTATCGATAGCTTACCGACAGGGGCAATGGTTTGTTCAACAACTTTACCCCTACACGCCACCGAGTGTGTCGAGTGAGCCCTATCGCGATGGCGGGGTTTACGTGGTTGTTGGCGGCGCTGGCGGTTTAGGTCAGGTGTGGAGTGAGATGATGATTAAAAACCATCAAGCCCATGTGATCTGGATTGGCCGTCGTGAACAAGATGCTGAGATCAGCGGCGCCATAGAGCGTCTTGCACAATATGGTCCTAAACCTTGGTATCTGTGCGCAGATGCCAGTGACCCCGTCGCTATGCGTGACGCGTTGGATTCAATTAAAGTACACCACCCGCACATCCACGGGGTGGTGCACTCTGCATTGGTGCTGCAAGATCGCAGTTTGGCCAGAATGTCACAGGATGAGTTCCTCGGCTGTTTAAGCGCCAAAGTGGATATATCCCTGTGTTTGGCACAAACATTTAACGCTGAATTGTTAGATTTTGCTTTGTTTTTCTCATCCTTAATCGCATTCACACGCAACCCAGGTCAGGCAAACTATGCCACAGGTTCGGTGTTTGAAGATGTCTTCGCAACACAAATGAACCGCCATTGGTCGTGCAAAGTGAGCGTGATCAATTGGGGTTACTGGGGAGATGTCGGTGCAGTGAGCGACGCGTCTTATCGTCAGAGAATGGAAAAAGCTGGTATCTTATCGATCCAACCCGAACCTGCCCTGGCGGCTATCCATCACTTACTGAGCAGTGACGAGCCACAACTTGGATTTATTCGTGTGGACAGCAGGGCACAGATCGGCGGCGTCAACGAACACGCTCAGATCACACGAGCGCCGAAGCTGCACAATGTCTTAGCGGATATTCAGGCTGAATTTGACTTGGCCTATCAGGAGGGAGCTGCGCGTCAACAAGCCCTCAGACATCTTGGGCAATTAGATCAGCAAGCCAATCAAGCCTTGGCAGAAGCTTTACTGCCATTGTTAGCTGTGCAATTACGTGCAGCGGGAGTGCTTGCTGTACACTCTGGTTCAGAGGTGAGGATTTCCGAGCTGGTTGGTCGCATACAGGGGCTGGGGTTGAGTGCGTATCACGAGACGATGTTTAGTCAGTGGTTGACCTACAGTGTGGAGCTATTACAGCAAGCTGGGTGGATCAAACAAGTGGGGCAGCAGTTGCTTTCTTTACAGCCAATGCAGGCACTTGATGCGGATACCTGCAGGCAGCGCTGGAAACAATATTGCCAGCACAACCAAGACAACAACCTGATCGCGGCTAAAGCGACGCTATTGGATGCCATGGTCACGGCCATACCTGATATCATCACTGGGAAGATAAAAGCCACCGATATTATGTTCCCTCAGTCGTCCATGGCTCTAGTAGAAGGGGTGTATAAAAATAATGAGGTGTCGGACTACTTTAACCATGATGTCGCACTGACTGTTTGTGCCGCTATTCGAGCATGGCAGCAACAGGGGCATGGCCATAAACTGAGAATACTGGAGATCGGTGCTGGAACGGGTGGCACCACTGCGGGCTTGTTAGAAAAGCTGAGACCGTTTGCGCCACAGATTGCTGAATATTGTTACACCGATGTCTCTCAGGCATTTCTCAATCATGCACAAACCCACTATGTGGCAGACTTTCCATTTATCAAAACGCAGTTGCTCAATATCGAACAGCCCCTATTGGCGCAAGGGGTGAATACAGGCAGTTATGATATCGTCATAGCAGCACAAGTATTACATGCCACGAAGAGTATCAGCACCACCTTGGCACACACCAAAGCGCTGCTCAAACGCAATGGTGTATTGATCCTCAATGAACTGAGTGAGCGCTCGG
Source organism: Pseudoalteromonas sp. Of7M-16 (assembly GCF_022347805.1). Classification (NCBI taxonomy): domain Bacteria; kingdom Pseudomonadati; phylum Pseudomonadota; class Gammaproteobacteria; order Alteromonadales; family Pseudoalteromonadaceae; genus Pseudoalteromonas; species Pseudoalteromonas sp. Of7M-16. Next base: position 43,637 of record NZ_JAKRFY010000026.1, read on the forward strand.
TATATAGCCATCTGACCTTTGGCTTGTTAGATGGTTGGTGGCTGTATCAAGATGCTGCTTTGCGAATGCCGTATTCGCCGGGGTTATCTTCATCGGGCTGGCAACATTGTTTGGCTGCACAGGGTTTTAGCCAAAGCTACTTCCCCGCGCCACAATCTCATGGCATGGGTCAGCAAATTGTCATTGCGATCAGTGATGGTAATTATATGACCCCCAAGCAGGCGCACAGCACAGCTCTACCTTTAGATGTCGCTAAACCGGCAGCGCAAGAGGCACAGACTGTGGCCGTAGCTACTCCCAGTTCAGGGCAAATTGCACCGCAGCTGACTGAGGTAAGTTCAGTGATCTTGGAGGCATTTTCGGCGGCATTGAAAGTGCCAAAAGCGTCAATTGACCCCACTGAAGCGTTTTCTGACTATGGTTTAGACTCGATCACAGGCGTTAATGTGGCGCAAACCATTTCCACTGAGTTGGACGTAGAGCTCAACACTACGGTGCTATTTGACTATGTTAATGTGGAGCAGCTGGCACAGTATGTGGTGTCTTTGTTATCAGATAAAGCTGATAATGAGCTAACACAGGTCACGTCATCGGTTGGTCGCGCAGCTCCGGTGCAATCGTCGCAAGCTGATCACGCTGAGGTGATGTCAATTGTCACGCGGGCACTGTCTCACGCATTGAAAGTGCCGCCAGAGGTGATTGAACCAACAGAAGCCTTTTCGGATTATGGACTAGACTCCATTACAGGTGTGAATGTAGCGCAAACCATCTCCAATGAACTACACATTGACCTCAACACCACGGTGTTATTCGACCACGTTAATGTCGAACAGCTCTGCCAGCATATAGTGGCGCAAAACCCTGATATCGCCGAGGCAACGGCATCGGTATCAGTATCAGCGCCACCGGAGTTGTCGGCGACACACAACAGCCAATCAAGAGCCGCTGATGATGCGCAGCAAGCTGCAATTTATGAGGTGATCACGCAAGCGCTGTGTGATGCTCTGAAAGTCCGTGTGGCTGATATTGATCCCCACGAAGGGTTTGCGGACTATGGTTTGGACTCCATCTCAGGGGTCGCTGTGGCGCAACATATTTCCCAACAGTTAGGCATTGAGCTCAGTACCACAGTGCTGTTTGATTATGTGTCAGTACACCAACTGGCGGAACATATTTTAACGAGCTATCCAGAGCGCAATATCGCACAAAAGGCGAATAGCTTTGACGGTGCGCAAGCGCTTCAAACCGCATCGGACAATGATCTTACGCCTTCGTCCAATGACATTCAACCTATGCCTAAACAGGATATGCAACAGCAGCCAAGTCGTCGCGAGTACCCAGATGAGGCGATTGCGGTGGTGGGGATGAGTGGTCGTTTTCCAGGCTCTGAGAGTGTGGATGCGCTATGGCAAAATATTGCTAATCGCGTTGATCTAGTGACGCCAATAACCCGTTGGGATATGTCAAAATACGCTGGGCTATCCACTGATTTTTGTGCGCAAGGGGGCTTTCTTCGTGACATCGAGCAATTTGACCCAGGCTTTTTTAATATCTCTGGGACAGAAGCAACCTATATGGATCCACAGCAGCGATTGTTCTTACAGGAGTCTTGGAAAGCGCTTGAAGATGCAGGTTATGCCGGTGATCCCAACTTTGGTGAAAAAGCGGGAGTGTATGTTGGCTGTAATAGCGGTGACTACAAGAACATTTTGTCGCAAGATGCCCCTGCTCAAGCATTTTGGGGGAATGCCGGCTCTATCACACCGGCGCGGTTATCTTATTATTTGAACCTGACGGGGCCTGCTGTGGCAGTAGATACGGCCTGTTCAAGTTCTTTGGTTGCGATTCATTTAGCGTGTCAAGGGTTGTGGTCCGGCGAGTTAGATGTGGCACTTGCTGGCGGGGTGTTTGTGCAATCAAGCCCTGAATTCTATCTGCAAGCGGATCGTGCCAATATGTTGTCTAAACAGGGCCGCTGCCAGACATTTGATACCGCAGCGGATGGCTTCGTGCCCGCTGAAGGGGTCGGTGTGTTAATACTGAAACGGCTCGCGGATGCCTTGGCGGATGGCGATCACATTCACGGTGTCATAAAAGGCAGTGGTACCAATCAAGATGGCGCCAGCAATGGCATCACAGCGCCGAGTGCAAAGTCGCAGCAAAAGCTGATAAAAGAGGTTCACCGTCGTTTTAACATTGCAGCTGAGGATATTCAGCTGATCGAGGCCCACGGTACAGGCACCAGTTTAGGGGATCCAATTGAAAGTGAAGGTTTAAAGGCGAGTTTTCAGAGTGAGGCCACTGAGCCTGCGAATGCATGTGCTTTAGGGTCAATTAAATCCAATATGGGCCATGCAATCACGGCTGCTGGCGTTGCCAGTGCGGTCAAAGTTTTAATGGCGTTAAAACATCGTCAGCTGCCTCCGACCATTCACTTCGAAAAGCTCAACGAGCAGATCAATTTTGCCGATACGCCATTTTACGTCAATACTGAACTCACTCCGTGGGAACAGCCTGTAGGCAAACCAAGAACTGCCGCGATCAGCTCTTTTGGATTCAGTGGCACCAATGCACACCTAGTGCTCGAAGAAGCGCCAGTTAGTGCGCATGTCCAACCGCCACGAGCACAGTATTTATTTGTGTTGTCGTCACAGTCACAACCTCAGTTGGTGATCATGGCCAAACAGCTCCTTGCACACAGTCAAAGTCATGAACTTGATCTGGCAGCAACGAGCTTTACTCTGCTCAATGGTCGTAAGCACTGTGCACACCGCTTGGCTTGGGTTGCGCGTGATCAGCAAGAATTGGCACAAATTCTAACGGCCTATATCGAAGGCACAGAGGATCCCACTTACAGTTATGCGCATTTTGATAGAAAAGCGTTTAAAAAACAGGTGTCACTACAAGCATATAGCAATGAGTGTGTGCAGCGCTTCAGCAGCAGCCACAGCGCGCAGGAGCAGTATGACGCATTGCGTATCATCGCTGATCTGTTTGTACAAGGGTATCGCATTGAATTGAGTCGTTTATTTTTAGACACGGAACGTCGCCGAGTACCGCTGCCTACTTATCCTTTTGAGCAGAAAAAATATTGGGTGCCTTCATCTGAGGAGGTTGATAGCGGCGCAGCGTCAGTGCCGATGTCCAATGCGCAGCCTTTCTCTTGGCTGTTAACACAGCCTCATTATGCGGCATCTCCTTTTGACGCCGTCGCTTCCTGGGATAAAGCCGTGGCACAGCTGGCAGGTAAAACCTTGTATCTATTGGGAGATGAACCTCAAACGGCAGCGTTGACTAAGTTGCTCTATCAAGTGTGTGATAAAGCCAAACTGGCTGATTTCCCAGCGCTTACCTGCTTGTCATATCAGCAGGCCGCAACGATGGACTCGTTGGCGTCATTGCCGGATCTTATATTGTGTATGGACAGCCTAGACGACAGTGCACGAGCTGCACAAACTGGCCTACAGGGGCTGTTTGGATTACTCAAAGCCACCATGAAAAATAATTGGCAGCAGGCTGTCGAGGTGTATTATATCTATGAAGACCGAGCCGTCAGCCAAGCGTATCTTGATGCTATGTCCGGGTTCTATGAATCTGTGAATCGTGAAAATGACGGTTATCGCTTTACTTTGCTCCAGCACGGATCGCAACAGCAAACATTACAACAAATGTTGCTACAAGAGGTATTGCAAAGCGATGGCGTCGACAAAGCAGTTAAAAAAGTGCGGTATCATCACGGGAAGCGCCAAGTAGAGCGACACGTTGAATACCACCAAGGCGAGGCTGCCTTGGGATCGCCCGGTGGAGCTGAGTCAATCGCATTTGAGGATGGAAAAACTTACCTTATTACAGGGGGATTTGGTCCTGTTGGTCGTTTGTTATGTGAGCGGCTGGTGAAAACCTGGCAGGCTAACTTTGTGGTGCTGTCTCGCTCTGTGCTCGATGATGAACAGCGTGCGCTGTGTGCGCAGCTCAACCAATACAAAGGACGCATCCATTACCATGCGGTGGATATTTGTGATCAACAGGCACTGCAGCAAACTGTTGCGCAAGTTACGCAACAAGTGGGGCCGATCCATGGGGTGGTGCATATGGCAAGGTTGGTGCACGATAATTTATTGGTAGCAAAAAGTTGGCAGGAATTTAGCGACACGATACAGGCAAAAGTCACAGGTACGGTTAATCTAGATACCTGCCTTGCTGAGGCTCCTTTAGACTTTTTTATGATGTTTTCGTCGATAGCTGCTTTTGGCTTGCGAGGCGGAACGGATTACGGCTATTCAGCGGCTTTCCAAAATAGTTTTGCTCGCTATCGAAATGGCCTCACAGCTCAAGGGTTGCGTTCTGGTCGAGCGATATCTCAGTGCTGGGCTGGGTGGAGCGTGGACCGATATATGCCAGCTGCGCGAAGGGATGTAATGCAAAAACATGGCATGCTCCCCATCGATATGGATGCTGCGATGCCGATGTTTTGTGAGAGTTTGAATTTATCTGAGCCTGTGGTCGGGTTTGTCGGGATCTCCGATAAAGACAAAGCGAAGCACTTCTTTGACGTCGACAAGCAAGACACTGTGTCAACAGAGTCGGAACAGCTTGAGCAACTCTTGACCGAGTGGTCGACACATCAGTCACACCTGAGTGATGGTGACAAAGGGGCTATTAAGGATGCAATGGTTGGCATGTTAGCTCAGTTTGATGTCAATCACTTCAGCGATGCTCAAGTAGAAAAAGTGTATGGCATCTTGTTTGGCCAGAGCCAAGCTCGTACTGAAGACGCCACTGTTAACGTTGCAGCTGTGTCGGCGACTGAGCAGCCACTGGATGATCAGCGCGACATCCAACAAATCGTGCTGGACACCGTAAAAAAAGCGTTATTAGTTGAGGAGATCTCGGTCGATGAATCACTGCAATACTATGGCATGGATTCTGTGTCGGCTATGCAGATCTCTTCACGTTTAAGTAAAAACTTGGGTATGCAGATTGAACCGGTTTGGCTGCTCGAAAACCCGACTGTTCGAGCATTTGCGGATTATTTAAATGCGCAGTTTGCAGACTCGATATAAAAACATGACATGAACACAGTGCTCCTGGTGGCTGCTAAACGCAGCCATAGTGCAGGGGCAAGTTACGATATTTTAAGTATTAGAGGTTTAAATATGATGAGGCTATCCTGTTTACATTCTGCAAAATACTTCTTGGGAGAAGTTGAGCACCAATATGATGATGTTGACGTTTTTCACAGTGTGTTAGCAGAATATGGACTGCCAAATATGCCCAAGTTGTTTGCTTGGGGTGGGTATCGCACGTCAGCTAAAACGATATTCGAAATGGCATTTGAGTCTATGCAGCAGACCCTTGCTGGTGCGCCAATAGAGCCACAAGAGGTTGATCTGGTGATCATTTGTAGTTCCGATTTTAGTCCAGTGGATGAAACCCTTTCGTATAGCCAGCTACTGCTATCTTTGGGTATGGAGCGTGCATTCCCTATGGGAGTTACTGTATCTGACTGTGCCAATCTGCTGTCAGTATTAGATATGGCTAAGCAATTTATTGAAAGTGGTAAATATCAGCATATTTTGCTGGTAACCAGTAATAAAATTCGTGATGAGCGGCATCGTTTTCAAGATTATGCGCTGTTTAGTGATGGCGCAGCAAGTTTTATGGTGTCTGATAAAAAGGCGTTGAGCGAGGTGCCTGAGGACGGGCTGAATATTGTAGACTCTCAAGTCAATGCACACTTACAGTTAAAAGTGGCAGGGGAAGACATCGACGATACGCCGCTTTTTACCACAACAGCACAGCAATTAATGGATCGTAATCACCTCACTATTCGCGATCTGAGCAAAGTCTTTAGCAACAATCTCTACATGCCGGTGATCACCCTTAAAGAGGGCAGTATTGGGGTCAGCAAAACACAGCTATATCTGGACAATATCGCGCGCTTTGGACATTGTTTTTCTGCCGACTCGATTATTAATCTGGTCGATTATATGGCCTGCTCAACGGCGGCCCATGGGGAGTATTTTGCGTTGCATTCCAGTGCGTCGGGGCTAAGAGCGCAAGTGTTATTACAGGCATGCCGAGACTAAACATCCCCAACTATAAACAAGGAATTTTTAATAATAACCGGGTAGGTGAGCTGCTGCCCGTGGAGGCGTTTATGAAAGACAATGCACAGGATATGCTCGCTGCGCAGTATGCCTTTTCCGATTCCGTGGTGGTTAAAAACCGCATATTTAAATCGGCGATGAGTGAACAGTTAGGTGATAAAAATCATAATCCAACCGATAAGTTAGTGACCTTATATCGTCTATGGGCTGCGGGAGACATTGGTATTTCAGTGTCTGGCAATATTATGATTGATAGGGCTGCCCTATCTGGGGCAAGGGATGTGGTATTAGACCAACACAGCGATCTAGACAGCTTTCGTCGCTGGACCGCTGCGGGCAGTGAAAATAACACCCATTTTTGGGCGCAAATCAATCATCCTGGGAAGCAAATTATCAGTCAGTTATGTGCTCAACCAGTGGCCCCCTCAGTCGTGCCGTTGGGCAATGGCCTTGCGCGCCATTTTAATTTGCCTCGGGCATTGACGGACGAGGAAATTTTGGCCCTGATAGACAAGTTCGCCAGCTGCGCAGCGCGCTGTAAACAAGTGGGCTTTGGCGGCGTACAGATCCACGCTGCACACGGTTATTTGATCAGTCAGTTTCTCTCGCCACTGCATAATATACGCACAGATAGATGGGGCGGGAGTTTGCAAAACCGGATGCGCTTCTTAGTGGCGACCTATGAGTCAATTCGCCTTGCAGTGGGTCCGGATTACCCGGTGGCCATAAAGCTTAACTCGGCAGATTTTCAGCGGGGCGGGTTTAGTGAAGCGGAGTCAATGCAGGTTGCCAAGATGTTGGACGAAATGGGGATCGACCAAATCGAGATCTCAGGTGGCACCTATGAAAACCCGGTCATGATGGGGAATATGAAAGAGAGCACACGAGCGCGGGAATCTTATTTTTTAGAATATGCTAAGCAAATTCGCACTCAGGTGAACACCGCGTTGGTTGTCACGGGGGGATTCCGAAGCGCCACAGGAATGAGAGCATGTTTACAGAGCGGCGCTGCGGATTTTGTGGGTGTTGCGCGGGCTTTGGCAATTGATCCTAAGTTTGCCACACAGGTGCTCTGCGATACGCAAAGCGGACTAACCTTGCCGAGAGATCCGCAAGGGGAGCATATGAGCATCGCGTGGTATGAGAGTAAGATCAGAGGGCTGACTCGCCAAGTTGGCACAGTCAAGGTACCAAAAATAAGAACACAAGAAGGAGTCTAATTGTGCGTGAAACAGTATGTGTGACGGGGGCGAGTGGCTATTTAGGGACACATGTTGTCGCTGAGTTGCTGTCACAAGGTTACCGGGTGATAGCCTCGGTGAGAGATGTTACAAGCGAGGGCGCGCGATATTTGCAACAGCTAGCTCAGGCACATGGCGCAGACACGCTCGAGGTGATGCGCGCTGATTTTACGGTGCCAAATAGTTTAGATGCAGCCCTTGCAAGCAGCGACTTTTTGATTTTTTGTGCGGCGACGACGGCACTGGGGTTTACCAGTGATGTCGATGTGCCACATACCCATCAGGATGCGAACATCATTGGTACCGACCATATGTTGCAAAGCGTGAAGCGCTGCACAGGTTTGAAAAAAGTCATTTACAGCTCTTCAATGGCCGCGGTATTTCGTTCAGATGTTGCTGATGACCATCTGTATGATGAAAGTGATTGGAACAATGACAACAAAGCCAATAGTGAACCCTATTTTTATTCAAAAACACAAGCAGAGCAGTTACTAAAGTCCCAATATGAAACGGATACACCTGGTGCACTACCTACCCTGATAAGGTTTAACCCGTCAGTTTTGATGGGACCGTTTACAGCCAAAGCGCACCAAGAGTCCAGTATTTCCATATTGCGTAATTTACTTGATGCGCGAGCAAGTGGCTGCCCTCGCTTGTATTACAGCATTGCCGATGTGCGCGACGTCGCGAGAATATATGTTGACGCTTTGCGCAATCCTGCCGCCACGGGGCGTTACTTATTACCGGGTAAATCAATATCGTTGTTAGGTATTGCCGCAGTTGTCGCACAGCATTTTCCGGAGTACAAAATGCCGAGTCGTGAATTAAAGGATGCGATGGTGTACGCCTTAGCGGCGCACAACACCGGCTTAACCACGGCTTATCTAGACAAGTTCTTAGGTATTGAACACCGCTTTGATGACAGCAAACTAAAGCGAGATTTCTGTGATCCATACCGCATCGATTTAGCGCAAACCATCATAGACTCAGTGAGCGCAATACGTGCTGTTGCTCAACCAGGTGTCAAGTCCGTGGTTTAACCTAGGCCATTACAGACTCGAGTGTCGGAAACCCCCACATGGCTTGAATGTGTGTGGGGAGCTGCATTAGCTCGACACTGAGTGAAGTACTGTGCACATATGCGCTATTGGATATGGTATCTCCCATCGGTAGACACAGCGGTTGATAACCTGTATCCAATAGACTTTGGTACAGTGGTGCAAACTCGGCGTATTCTCGAATGCCCAAGGCAATGTTGAGCACCCCTTGATCTGTGGCGGCCTTAGTTCCATGGGCATAAACATCACTGTATTGGGTGAGCTGTAAGTGATATCCACCGCATACCAGTGTTTTACTTCGTCGCGTCACCTCACTGTATTGCGGCTGTTCAGACAAGCGTTTAAACAGCGGGTCAAAATGCGACGACAGCGAGGATTCAGATAAGCCAAAGCCCTGGGTGAAGTGAGCAACTTCTCTGTCCAAATCATTCACGGTGGCCCCGACTCCGCGAAGTGTGGGTTTAGTCAGGGTATGCGAGGTCGCGTTGGAAAAAATATCCAAAAGATTGTTATCAATGTCTCTGACCAACAGATGCTCAGTGTCCTGATCGCGATAGCGGCATATCTGACGCATATGGGGGGTGAGGTGTGGGTCTTGACTGATCTCATTAAGGGATGGCGCCTCAATAAACAACATATTGTAACCGCGCGTTAGCATATTTTCTGTGTTATCTGTCGAATGGGGTTGTTCAAAGTGAAAGATCTCCAATTGAAAAAACGGGTCGTCGCCTGTGAGCCAATAACAGTGTGCTTGCACTTTTTTACAACTGAAAATGCGTGCGGCGGCAATACCGCGCACCGCGCGTCCCCCACTATCTTGATAGCCCAGCAGCTTTTTATAAAAGCTGCGGCATAAATCGGGGTGTTTGGTGGTGAGCGCCAATTGACAAAGGTGTGGATACATAACCGTGTCCTATGCAGTTTGCTGGTGTGCAAGCGGAGTAATGCTCAAGGAAAAATCTGGGTCAAGAGACAGAGAGGGTTTGGTGTAATCCAGTGCCAGATCCGCAATATTACCCTCGTACTTAAAATCTGCAAACTTTAAGATAGTGGCGAGGTTGAGCGGTAAAATAATGTTGGATAAACCCGCACCAATACAGGTGTGTGGTCCTTTACCAAAAGGCGCATAGGCTTCCGATTCAACATCTGGGTCGGCGAATCGCTGTAATTTAAACGTATACGGATCGCTAAAATAGCGAGCGTCCGTGTGACAGGCTGACAAGAAAAAGATCAAGGTCTCTCCCTGTTTTATTTGATAGCCATTGAACTCAAAGTCATTGGTTGCAACACGGTAAATTGCAAATGCCGGTGGGTATAAACGCATGACCTCTTTGGTAAACAAATTGACTTTGGTCATATCGTTGATCACTGACAGGTCGGGTTCATTGAGGTTTAACTGCGCGACTTCTTGTTGTAATTCCTGTCGAATATCTGGGTTGAGTAAGAGCTCTCGTAAGGCAAAGCTTAGGGCAGAGGTAACCGTATCAATTCCCGCAAGAAAAGGAATAATTGCGTGATTACGTATATCTCCGGGTGTGAACCACTGAGGTTTATTCTTAAGTCCTTGTGAGATCAATACATCAATATAGCGCTCTTTTGCATGTTCGGCTTGTTCATTGTGAATGATCCGATCGGCAAGCTCATGCACGGTCTTCTTCGCTTGTAGGTATTCAGGTGAGGTTAGAACCCTTTTTGAAATACGTTTAAAGGAGCAGGCGTTCATGACCGTTGCCTGATAATCGATCAATGCTTCCACTTCTTCAGGAGTGGGGGCATAACCTTGCAATGCATACCCGATTTGTGTTGACAAAGTGTGGCGCAGAAACGGACAAAGCCGAGTTGATGGCTCGCGATACTGGGTACTTAAAATATCTCGAAAAGTTTTCCCAAATTCGCCGACGCTGTCTTTTAACGATGCTTTGCAAAACATCGGGGCCATCAAACGGCGTTGATAGCGATGCACATCACCATCGACGCCAATAAATGAGTGAGGGCAATTCATTTCATCCAATGTGTCTGACCAAAATGCATTTGAACTCAAAAAGTCCTTGCTCTCCGTACTCATAAGCTGATTGGCTTTAAGCCCGGCCAATACCGTGACTGAACTTTTCTCAGAGCCTATTCTAAATATATCACCGTATTGGTCATAGCACTGACGCAAGTATGTGAGAGGGTTGTCTAACCAGGTGATTGGTTGTTTGCCGTCCGTGATATTTTTCGCGATGGGGGGCTTGGTTATCGCGTGTTCCTGCAAATTCGTCGTTGTCACAACAATTTCCTTTTTATTGAAAAGCAAGCGCCCAAAATTTGGGGCTCTGCATAGCTGGCCTAGGTTTGTTATATTTCCAGTGCGGTTTGAGGTGCTGACACTGGTGCAAATTTGAATTCCCATTGAAAGTGGAACTTGTCGAGCTGATGCTGCAATTGCTCTGCAACCTCATCTATGTCTTCGCGTGGTTGGGCAAAGTGGACCCTGACAATGCTGCCTGTCGACATGTTATTGATGACTTCCACCGTGAAATCAAGCGTATCATTCAGTGCGTGAATGACACTGCTGACGCAATTTATCAGCACAGCTTGGCGCAGTGGTAGTTTGAATATTTTGCCAACCGGGGTCATAGGTAACTCAGGGACAATCATTATCTCCACTGGCGAGGCTGCGGGTTCGGGTATGTTATCTTTGCAATATTGTTTTAAGGTGTCCGCAGTGAGTGTTGAGTCTGGACTGAGCGTCACATAGGCGACAGGCAACTCACCGGCGTACGCATCGGGCTTTCCGACGGCGGCAGCCATAGTGACATCTGAGTGCCCCACTAAGGTATTTTCAATGATCAGTGGGTCGATATTGTGCCCACCTCGAATGATCAAATCTTTTTGTCGGCCGGTTAGCCACAAATAGCCTTCGGCATCGAACTTGCCCAGATCTCCGGTATTCAACCACCCTGGCTCTGGCCACGCATTGGCATTGGCAAAGGCTTGTTTATATTCAGGGATCACATTGGGGCCTTTGATCAGCAGCACCCCTACTTCATTGTGTGCACATTCTTTTATGATCTGCCCATCGTCGCCCAATTGCACGACACGAATGGCTTGATAAGGGACTCTCATGCCAACAGAGCCAACTTTACGCGCACCATAATAGTAGTGCGTTGACGCGCAGGCGGTGGTTTCTGTCATGCCGTAGCCTTCACAAATATCTGCCCCTGTGCGCTGGGTAAATTCATTGATGAGAACTTGTGGCATAGGAGATGAACCGCAGCCGCAATAAAATAGGCTGTCGATGTCGTGTTGTTCGATTGGCTGCTCTAGCAATGCGGCGTATACGGTGGGGACACCGGCAAAAAAATTGATTTTAAAGCGCTCGACAATCGCCCAGAAATCTTGCATGAGAGCTTTGTTTCTAAATCCCTGCTGTCCTGCTAATAGCAGCTCGGAGCCATTGAGCAATGACGTCAATGAGGACACCACAATGGCATTGACATGAAATAGCGGCAGTGCACACAGTGAAACTTTCGATTTGGTATCGAGTAGGGCTTCATTGGGACCGACGATGAGCATTTGACAGGCATTGACTATTGCACCTCGATGGGTGTGTCTGGCTATTTTTGGGGTGCCTGTGGTGCCGCCAGTATGAAAATAGGCAGAAGTTTCGTGACCGTGCAATGGACGATGAAAAAGGTACTTATCAGTGGGCTGTTTTTTCAGCTCTGAGTGCCAGTCGATTGCCTCCTTGCTGGGGGCACCTATGGTTACTAACGTCACTGGATGGACTGTGTTGTGCTTGACTGCCAGCGCTTTTTCGAAAAGCGCTGGGTTGGCATCACTTGAAAGGGTCACTAAAATGCGTGCTTGGGTTTCTTTCATAATGCCGCAAATATGCTCCACTTCCAGAAATGGATTGATCGGTGTGCTGATGGCGACCGCCTGTGCGCCCCATAACCCAAACACCATTTCGGGCATATTGGGTAACAAAAATGCCACCGAACTGTCGCTATCTATCCCTAATGAGTGGAAAAGATTGGCAGCGCCAATACATTGTTCAAGAAACTCGATGTAACTCCAGCTCTGTACGGGATCGTCTGCACGTCCATTGGGTAAGTAACTCATTGCTCGGGCATCTTGATACTTCTGTGCAGCGATGAATAGTGCATCTGTCACCGATTGGCAGGGAAAGCGTTCGGCAGCCGGATGCTTTTCCAATTGCTCGATGTCGTGGATGTCTCGAACCTGTTCGGGATCACCTGCAAAGCGCTTCACAAAAGGATGAAACAAGTATTCTTGATTAAGGGGTGAATCATGCATTTTATTTAAATTCCTTATTAGCCCTAGCTTTGGCACCTTGTATCACAAGGTGCCAAGTCACACTGTGTATGATGCAACAACGCCCTACACTGTGTGTCTGAATTTTATAGCTCTGTTACGAAAATGGGCGTGGTATCCATCATTTTAAGCAAGTGTCATTATCAATTTAGCGGAAAGGTAGAGACCAATGCCAAACGACAGATGGGCCAACAGACTTCTAAATCTCAGTGTGTTGGGGTTGGGCAACTTGGAGGCCGCGACTCCCATGCCAAAACATGGCTGCATAATGAAAAAAGGAAATACCATGGTGACAACCCCGGCCACCAAGGCTGGCAATAGGGTCGGTGATTCAATCCACTCACTACCCAACACTAAAAAAAGCAGTGCTGCGAAAGCAACACCAATCACGTAGTGCGCTATCCAACCAAGTAAATTTTCGCCAGAGACGGGCGGTGTTTTCATTATGCCTTGATGAAATACTTTGCCTTTGGTGAGATAGACACACCATCTGCCAACCATACCGTAATTTAATGAAGGGATGCCAAAACTGACTTTTAATAGCAAGGCCCAAAGATCCATGATCAAGGTTGCACCTATCCCTACTAATATAACTTGAACTAAAGATTCCATTTTTATACCTGTGTCTTTTTTACTATTTGCATGTATATACGAACCACAAAGGTGATCACATGATGACCGTGCGCGCAGCTGGTGACATGCGCGACAACACACCGATCGCGGGGTGAATGACTCACAATATATACTCAGTGTTTCTTGCGACAACGTTTTTGACTGATGCTACGTATATCGCTGGGTGTCTAATACCATGGTGATTGCCACAATATTACTGCCTAGTATATCCATATCGTGGCGCATATTTCAACGAAATATCAGCAGTCTATACGGGCCAGTTAGGATATTTAATGTAACATATATCGGCGCGCAACACAGCCGCAGTTGCGCTGCTATCTCTACGCGAAACCGCGGGAAAGTGGCCGGAAAATTAAGGAGTGTCGCGATTGTGCGATTCGAGGTAATCGATCACCTGGGCCAGTGCGTCGTTCACATCCGCCGCTTTTCCCCAATCTAGTTCCTGCCAGTCAATACCGATATCTAGTTGGAAAATATTTGCTTCAAATAACGTCTTAATTGTATTAACCGAGTTAATTTTTTTAAACTTAAATGCTGAGCGCGGGGGGGAGACTTTCTGTGTTTTACCATTCAACACACAATCAATTTCCTCATTAATGTGGTGCTTATCAGTCACATTGAGGACGCTTTTATCGTGCTTTTCTTTGTATTGCTCTTCAATGGTCAACACAATCTTTTTGGCTTTCATGAATGGCAAGGCTATGCCATTTTCGTATGCAGAAAGTACACAGGGGTATCGAGTAAGGACTTTATAGTTGTCAAAAGACCCCATGGAGATCCCCAGTATGCTGACGGTGTCTCGCACGGTTAGTTTTTTGAGCCCGAGTCGGAGTCTGGCGTCTGACAAGGTTTGTAATTCGAGCAGTGCGGCATTAAACGAGACCAATTTTCCATACTGAGGTAGCTCTTCGCGGCTGGCATTTTCTTGAAATTGTTTGGTCTTTAGTAAGATAGGCTCGCATTGATAAACTTTAAACTGGGAAACAGAATTAATTCCGTAGGTATATAAAAGAGCAAAGTATCGGCGGTGTCCCGTTAAAATTTGAAATTGACCATCTTGAATTGGGTAAACAGTCGGCACCTGAATGATTTCTGACATGGCCAAGTTATTGGCTAAATCGACGATAGAGTGAATGGTTTCGTTTGCTTTTTTCCAATCTGGTGAGCCGTGGGGGAGGCAATTGATAAAACAGTTGTGGCCGACAAGTACGAGACCCTCGGCATCATACATCTTAGCCAATGTTCGCTTGGATATTTTCCTGTTGACGAAAAGAGCTGCATCTTCATCACTGATCATTACCGTGGGCAGGTAACGGGCATTTGTCGGATCGGGCTTTACGTTACAGAGGAAAATCGCCTCGTAAGAGAAATCTTCATCTTTAAAGCTCATTTCCTTGTTCTTCCCTAAAAATGAGATAACTTTCTGTTCTAAACTGATCATGCGACTACCAAAAGAATAGTGATATTAAAAAGAGTAACATTTGCCTAAGTAAGACTAGTACGCAAGTCTAACTCTTGCTAAAGAGAATTTCACCTTTATTGCAAAAATAGTGTTTTTCAGAACATGAATTAGTCTGTCAATTCCTTTATTGACGTCTTAAATACTATAAAATTAAGAGTTATTTGGTTTCTTCTTGATGGTTTTACGCTTTTTATTAAATAATTAATATAAATGAAACAATCGCATTAAGGCTTAGCACTTTGTCTCATGCGTGAGACAAATTGCTAATGTAAGCTGTGGGGAAGCGGGCCGGGGATCCTGAGATCTAGCCCAAAGGCTTAGCTTAAAACAGAAATGCGCACGGCAAACGCGAAAAATCACGGACATTGTCTGTGATTGTGAAGGAATTAAATACCGTGTGCATGATACGAATGTGAGTTGAATATGATTGAGGGTAGGCACAGATGAGACGTAAATAGTTATTTACAAATTAACTATTTATCACTGGCCATTTCTAACTCAGCAAAGCGCGACATATCATTTTGGGAAGATAATGCAGGCTCAAATTCACTATTCATAAAGCGTTCTACCACTTTTTCTAGCTTAATGTGTATGCCGTTGTTTGAATCCGAATACCCCAATTGGTAACCCGCTTCAAAGGCCAATATTATTGCTTTTTTTGTATTCATAACCACGTCTATTCCTTCGTCTGTTATCGCCTGTCAAAATTATATATTTTATAACAGGTTGAAAATCAATCTATCATATCCATTAGGTGCTTATCTATAGGAAAGTAAATTTTTTCACATTTTCCCGGTTGGTAAGCAATCATTTATCCTATATAGGAATTGTTTCAATTTGCAGAAGGTGTGTGGGGCGATTTGCATTCAGTTTTCGTGTGCAAGAGTGACTTGAGCCGAATCTTTTATTGGGTTAGTATCAAAATGTCATGTTCAATGACATATCATAATTTGAGACATATCATAAATTGATTTTTCGAGGATGCGAAGTTAATGGAAGGAATATACCAGTTTGTTCAGAGTACTTTCTCTGAAGTTTGCAATATAGATAGTGAAGAGATCACGCCAACGACCAATTTGTTTTCAGACTTGGGCATAGAAAGCATGGACTTTATGGACGTGTGCTATTTAATTGATGAGAAATACAGCATTCGTATTCCCATCGGTGAGTGGATGGGACGGGTTAATGAAGGCGATGAGTCTGCTGCAGACTTATTTGTATTTGAAGGCTTTGTGAAGGCGGTATCTAAGCTAGTTGAAGCTGAATTTGCTTAATGCTACTTTGTCGTTCTAAGATGTGATATCTAAAAGTAATTTATAAACACAACTCTGCCCGTATGCGTATACCCTATGCCTGTGCGGTTGCCAGTGTCTGATGTCAGCTAGGTGCGCTAAAGAATAGTAACTAGTGGACGCCACACGTTACGTGTATGAATGTTTATTTTAGATAGGCCAATTATAAATAATATGATCTGCTGTTGTGCGCAATCGCTGTGTTTTGCGCGACTGAAAGCTGCTAGAGCATGCAAACGGCTGACATATTTTCAATACTGTTACAAAACCGCTGGGTGCGCATTTACAGATAGTTAGGTATCGCGCATGAAGTGGTGTTATCGGTCAGAAGTTTTGGAGAAAACTCATGGATAGTTTGCAGTCGTTTGATGATAACGCACCAATAGAGAGGGTCATTACTGCACTTTTAAAAGATGGAGCCGTTATTCTTGATAAGTTGATCAGTGATGATGAAGCAGAGCAATTAAAAGCTGAAATTGAACCTGCGTATGATGCATTTCATGGCAAGGCCAATTCCAAGTTCTATGGGTTTAAAACCCGCAGGGCTCTGAGGCTGTTTGAGTACTCAAACAAAGCAATTGAGGTGTGTAGCCACCCTCGAGTTCTTGAGATCGCGGACAATATATTGCTACCGCATTGCGACTATTATCAGATAGATAAGTCAGTAGGCATTGAAATCTTCCCCGGTGAAGATAAGCAAGCAATACATCGTGATGACGTACAATATCCAATCCAAATGCAGGGTATGAACTTAATGTTTAGCTGCTTAGTCGCATTGGATGAGTTTACCCATGACAATGGTGCGACCTTGGTGGTGAAAAATAATCGCAGTATTCACAACGAGCCGACTTACGATCAAGCCTGTTCTGCGGTCATGAGCAAAGGATCCGCGGTGGTTTATTTGGGCAGCACTTATCACGGTGGAGGCAGTAACGACAGTCTTCATTCGCGCAGTGCACTAGCCACCATGTACAGCCTTGGTTGGCTAAGGCAAGCTGAAAACCCATATTTGTCACTGGCGCCAGAAACCGTCGAGAAATTACCACTGAGAACCAAGCAGTTACTTGGGTACAGGCAATTTGGCAAATACCTTGGTCACTATCCTCGGGACCCTGAGCGGCGATATCCTGGTGGGTATTAATCTATGACACCTTTTCACTATTATCAGAATTAGCAAGAATCAGAGTTGCAACATGAATAAATTGGCACCAAAAAACGGCAAATATACAAGTTATCAGGATGTGATCGCAACCGATAAAATTGCCCCGCCGGAGGATATGCATACGCACTCTTCGGCGCAATATGATTTTCACTCTATCTCTAAAGCCCGCTATACCGAAGCTGAATACCATGATTTGGAGATGAAAAAAGTGTGGTCGCGGGTCTGGCAAATGGCGTGCCGGGTCGAAGATATCCCTGAAGAGGGGGATACCTTTGTCTATGAGATAGGCCACCTATCCTTGATAGTTGTGCGCGTTTCGGACGATGAGCCGCAAAGCTTGAGTGAGACTAAGGTAATCAAGGCATATTATAACTCCTGTCGCCATCGAGGACGTAAACTGGTTGAGCATAACACCAGTGTGCAATGCATCAGATGTCCGTATCATGGTTTCACTTGGTCTCTAGAAGGCGAATTGACGGAAATTCCGTATGAGTGGGATTTTTCCAAAATAGAAAAGAAGTCGATGCCACTGCTAGAAGTGCGTGTTGATGTATGGGATGGCTTTGTGTTTATTAATATGGACCCAGATGCTGAGTCTCTTAAATCCTATCTAGAAATTTTGCCTGAGCAGCTTGCAAATAACTTTTATGGCGAGCAAGTTGTTGTAAAACATAGCCAGCAAGTGTTACCTGCAAATTGGAAAACTGTCATGGAATCCTTTATGGAAGGATTGCATGCCCACGAGACTCATGGTCATACATGGGCGCATCTTAGCGATATATTGCAATATGATACATTTCCGGGCGTCCGTCATATATCGAGAAGCTTTCACGCCGTTGGATTGCAAGTCAGTGAAGGCCGAGAAAAGCTGACCGAGCAGGAGATCATGGATCACTTCCATTACAACGTGCATCTTGGCAATCCAGATACACCGTCCCCCCAGTTAGGCCAAGGGGTAACGGCTCGGCAATATATGGCAGATATTATGCGCGCCCAGCACACATTAAAAACGGGCAAAGACCATATGCATCTATCCGATGCAGAGGCTCTGGATGTACTGCAATACACCTTGTTTCCGAATATCATTTTGTTCCGCGGGATCACGCTACCGATTATTTTGCGCTTTAGGCCAAATAAAAATGACCACAGCCAATGTATTTTCGATATCTTTTTTCTTGAAGATAAGCCGAAAAGCCAAGTTGAGTCTCCCGCTGTGGAGACGGTTCATATGGCTTCGGGTGATACCTATGAAGAAGCTGGCGTTTTGGAAGACTGGCTGGGTCATGTGTACGACCAAGATATGGTGAATATTGAGAATATGCATGGCGGCTTGCTGTCAGGACCTGATCAGGAAGTGTATCTAAGTGACTATCATGAGTCGCGGATCAAGCACTTTCACCATGCATTGAACCTGTACATGAATAAAAAGCTAGGAGGCGAGTAATGCTGGTCAACAATGAAACATGTGTGTCTACAAAGCCCTATTTTGAGATCCCAGATAAACATGTGGCCGAGTTTTTAGAGTTTTGTGATAAGTTCATTGCCAAGACGGCTAATGAGCCAAAATGTATGCATTACATTTTTTCTTTTGATGGTAACAAGGGTCATTGCCAGGAGTGCTATGAAGACGCAGAAGGCGTCTTGGCGCATTTGCAAAATATTGATGAGTTAAATCGCCAGGCTATGCACTTGGCGACAATATTTCGCTATGAGGTACATGGTCCAAAAAGCGAATTAGATAAACTCAGAGGGCCACTGGCTTTTTTGAACCCGATTTATTATGAAACCCGATGCGGTTTTCGTAAGGTATTGGAACCGACGAGTTAAGGCTTGGTAGGCGGATACAAGTTGGCCACACAAAGTGTGGCATACACCAGAGATGGGGTAGTGATGTCCGCTAGTTTAGATAGCCTTTTTATAAAGTGAAAACTTTGACAAGTGGGGTTTCCCCGCTTTAAACAAAGCTTAGTTAGTTGTCGTTTAAGGGAGCAGGTGCTTTTTGTAAGCACTGTGTTGTCTAGGCGCGTACAGTGAGACGGATGTAGTGGCAGTATCCTCTGCTTCAGCAATATGGATGTGAACACTGGCAGTGATGCTAAGTGGTGAGCGCAAAAATTTGTTAGCTAATGCTTTACTGGTGTGAGTAGATAGGCCGTCAGCGTTTACTCAAAATGAACAAGATAATCTTTATTGGTGCGAAGTTATATTATGAACATGGATGCATTTAAGCAACGAATTCAATTAAAAAATAGTGAAATCCACTTGAGCTCTGCTCTCGAAGTAACCGATGGTAATGCCGCTCTTTTTGCACAACACGTACGTGCATTATTAGAGGGGAAGCTACCCTTAGATGAAGCGCACCTAAAAGGGCATGTCAGCACTGACAGTACAATTCCTTTTAGTTTGTCTGATATTCAATATGCGTATGTGATCGGTCGAAATCCAGGCGTTGAGTTAGGTGGTCGCTCTAGCAATTTCTATATTGAGATCGATGTTGAAGATGCGGACGTTGACGCATTAACGACTTCACTCAATCATGTGATCTCATTGCATCCTATGTTACGCGCGGTATTAAGCGGTGATGGTCAACAAAAAGTGCTTGAACAGGTGTCGCCCTACCAAATTGAAATACTGGATGTGTCTGGTTTAGAACAGCATGAGCAGCAGGCCGCATTGGCTGCACATCGCCATGAGCTAGAGAGCACATTATTACCTTTAGATAACGCCCCTTCTTTTGTGATCAAGGCCATTCGCCTGAACACGGGCTTGGTGCGCCTAGCAATCTATTTTGATTTGATCTTTGTCGATATGCACAGCGTATACCTGGTGCTACAAGATTGGTTTGGCCACTATCAAACTGGTACTGTGAGCACACAATCACGACCTAGCTTCAGCGATTACTTAAATTGTGAATCGTTACTCACTGATCAAGCGCAAGGTCGAAAAGATGCTGCATACTGGGAAGATAAACTCAATACACTACCACAAGCACCAGAAATGCCGTTAAAAAAGGCGCCTAGCTTACTGTCTCAGCCCCGGTTTTGTCGTTTATCTAAAGCTTTGCCAGCAACGCTCATTGAGCAACTCCGCGTCGTTGCAAACAGTGGCGGAATGACACTCGAAGCCTTATTTCTTGGTGCCTATGCTGAGGTGGTTCGGCAGTGGTCAAAGGCACAGGATTTCACTTTGACCGTGACACAGATGAGTCGTCGGCCCTATTTCGAAGGTATAGAACACACGGTGGGTAACTTTTTACAACCTGTACTATTGCCTATCGAGGGGGGGCAAAACGAGACATTTTCACAGCGATTGCTGGCCTTACAGTCATCCATCATCAACAATCGCTTACACTCGTCCCACAATAGCATCAAGGTGCTAAGAGCGCTGACAAAGCAAAGTCAATCAAATCGTGCGGCTTCATTTCCTGTGGTATTTAGTAATACACTCGACTATGACCTACAAGAAGTGGTGAAAAGCCCTTCTTGGCCAGGCATTCACAGTCGATATATGAGCAATACAACGCCACAGCTGTGGTTAGAAAATCAGCTGACCTATGAGCAAGGACAAGTAACGATAAACTGGAACTATGTTGAAGAGTTATTCCCAGACGGCATGATCCAGGAGATGCAAGAGGCTTATCTGACGCTATTAAATGCCTGCGCCAACGATGCAAAGCTGCTTGATAAGCAAGGGGAGGTCGTTGATTTACCTGAGCATGATGCCAGTGCCCGGCAGCAAGCAAATGACACGGAGATAGCGCTCAACCCGACTTTACTTCAAGATTTAGTATTGAACGCAGCGCACAAGCATCCTGATCAGGTCGCCTTGGTACAAGGTGATCGCCAAGTCACTTACTCAGAGCTGCTTAATAAAGCCCAGTGGATCGCCAATCAGATCGGTCGCAATGTCAATATTTGCGCCAATGATATAGTGGCCGTCACCCAGCAACAGGGCCCAGATCTGGTCATTGCGATAGTCGGTGTGTTGTTATCAGGAGCTGCTTATGTGGCCATAGACCCAAATCTTCCCAGTGCCAGAAAAGTGAAATTACTAGAGCGCTGTGATGCCAAAGGCGTGGTTGGAGATGCAAATACCTTAGCTGATTTTAAACAGCTCAGTGATATCCCACACTGTGATTTATTCGGATATGATGCTGCGCAGACGGCATCAACTATGTCGCACCCCGTTCCCGAACTGGATGATTTGGCGTATGTGATCTTCACATCGGGGTCCACCGGAGAGCCCAAAGGGGTGATGATCTCCCATCGCAACGCCGCCAATACGGTAATAGATATTAATCGTCGTTTTAATGTTAGCAGCGATGATGCGGTACTGTCCGTAGCCCCGGCTGGATTTGATTTATCTGTATACGATTACTTTGGCGTACTTGGTGCCGGAGGACGGGTTGTCTTTGGCAAGCCTGAGTCGGCACAAGATCCGCTGCTGTGGTATGAAGAGCTGATCGAACATGACGTGACAATTTGGAACAGTGTTCCGGCACCAATGAAAGCGTTAGTAGACAAAAACACCAGCAATTTGTCTCAGTCCAAACTCAGATTGGTATTGATGAGTGGTGACTGGATCCCGGTTGATTTACCCGATCGAATCAAAGACGTGCTGCCGCACTGTGAGGTTATCAGTTTGGGCGGCGCAACCGAAGGGTCGATATGGTCTATTTTCTACCCTATTCAAGCCGTTGATGACAAATGGTCGAGTATTCCTTACGGAAAACCATTGGCAAACCAGCGTTTCCATGTATTAAACGAGTGGCTGTCTCACTGCCCGCGTTGGGTGACAGGTGAGCTGTACATTGCCGGTGAAGGGGTTGCACAAGGGTATCTTGGCGATAAAGAAAAAACTGCCCAGCGCTTTTTTGACCATCCAGTAACGGGAGAGCGCTTGTATAAAACTGGTGATTTAGGAAAATACATCGCCGATGGCTACATTGAGATTTTAGGGCGAGAAGACAATCAAGTAAAAATCAACGGCTATCGAGTTGAACTTGGTGAAGTGGAAGTGTGTTTATTGGAGCATGAACACATTAGTCATGTTGTGGTGGGGGCTCCCGCGCACCCGAGAACAGGACAGAGGCATATCGTCGCATGGATTGTATCTGATAAGCCTCAAGCTGAGTTAGATCATGATGCGTTGCAAACCCAGTTGCGAAACCTAGCCCAGCGTGAACTCCCCAACTATATGATCCCGTCTTATTATATTGTGTTGGATGCGATGCCACTTACCAGCAACGGAAAAATAAGTCACAACGAACTGCCTAGCCCTTGGCAAGATCTGGACAATGAGGCGGAGCAGAGTGTGCAAGCGGGCAATGAAATTGAAGCTGCACTTTTAGATATCTGGATCAAACAACTTCAGCATGATTCGGTCGATGTGACCAGCGGCTTTTTCGATATTGGCGGAGACTCCTTACATGCAGTGGCGCTAATCGGCACGATCAGAGAGCAATTTGGTATTAACACAGATACCGAACAAGAGATCGTGGAAGGGCTATTTATGAACTCAAATATTCAGTATTTTGCCCAACTCATCCACAAGGACAACGAGACAGAAGAATAATAAGGAAAGCGCAATGTACAGCGACGAAGTGCACAATCAAGTTTTTGATTACATTGTTATTGGGGGCGGAACGGCCGGGTGTGTCATGGCTGCTCGATTGTCTGAAGATGAGCAGGTCTCGGTATTATTAATTGAGGCAGGTCAGGACTCCGATGCAAACGAGGAAAATAGCCCGTTAAGAGATGCCTCTCAACTGGTTTTGGACGGGTATAATTGGGATTATGAAGCGAACCTCAGTGGCAGTAACCGCTTCATGTCAGAACAGCCTGAGGTGCCCGCGAAACCGGGTAAGCGTGTACCGGATAAGTTATTTGGTTACAAAGCGGGCAAAGTGATGGGCGGTTCATCAGCGGTCAATGGCGCTGTGGCGCTGCGCGGGTTTCCCAGTGATTTTGACACATGGGCTGAACTGGGTTGTCCAAACTGGCAATGGGATAAGGTAAAACCTTGGTTTGATCATTTAGAAGCTGATGCGGATTTTGGTGACACCGACCGCCATGGTAAAGATGGATACTTGCGGATCCGGCGACCTTCTGAGGCTGAGCTGCACCCACTGGATGTGCTCTTCTCGCAGATCTGTCAAGAATATCACATTCCCTATACTGAAGATTTAAATCACGGTGAGCAAACAGGTGTCGGGTTGGTGCCTTCCAATGTTGGCCGTGAAGCTGAGCGATTGGATGTGTATCGCTCTTATCTTGAACCTATGCGAGAGCGCAAAAACCTCCATGTTTTAACCGATGTGATGGTCTCTCATGTGCAGTTTTCGGGAAACAAAGCGACCGGGGTCAGGGTGCTACAAGGCAACTCAGCGCGTGAACTACAGGGGAAACAGGTGGTGCTCTGTGCTGGCGCGATTGGCAGCGCGGCAATTTTACAGCGTTCAGGCGTGGGGGATGCGACCCATCTAGACAAGCTTGGTATTCCTGTGGTGGCTGATTTACCAGCTGTGGGAGGCAACTTACAAGATCACAGTGCCGTGGTGTTATGGGCCAAGCCCAAACAAGCGCTATGCACCAGTGGCTCTCCATGGCGTCAGGTCGCCGCCCGATTACCCAGTGGTCATGACAGTCAAATTGATGTGCAGATTGGTCTGCTCAACAATGTGAGTAGTAAAACGGTGCCGCGATTTAGTCAACAAGGTGAAGATACCATGCTTATGGGCGCCTCGGTGATGTTGATGCGGCCTCAGGCGCGTGGCCGGGTGTTTATCGAAACGACATGTGCAAAAACCAGCCCTGTGATTGATTTTCCAATTCGCCAACATGAAGAGGATATTAAACGCCTGATAGGCGGAGTGAGAAAGATCTGGTCGGTGATAAGGCATGAGAAACTTGCGGACTGTCTAGAGGACATCCCTATCTGGTCTGACTCCATGATCAACAATGACGTTGTTATGCACAATGCGATGAAAAACTTGGTGAATCCTGGTTGGCATGCCTCTGGCACTGTGTGTATGGGTGAGCCCGGACAAGCGGGCACAGCCGCCGATGAACAGGGCAAGCTCCATGGCCTAGAAGGGATCACGGTTGCCGATACCTCGTTATTCCCGCGTGTCCCGTCGATGCCAACCAATTTGACCACCATCATGGTAGCGGAGCGGATCGCCAATAGTTTAAAAGTAGGAGCACTACAATGAGTGTGGACAAAAAAAGAGTGGTGTACGCCTTTCCGCACTTGGGCGCTGGGGCTGCGGTATATAATGCGTGGAGTAAGTATGCACAGCAACAGCCTTTGCTGCTGTTCAAAGCGATTGAGATCCCTGGCAGAGGGGCTTTAGGCGGTAAGCCACACATTCAAGAGCTGGACGAATTAGTGAATACACTCGCCGATGCGTTACATTTGCACTATCTCAGTACACAAGAGCAGTGTCAGGATTGGATCACATTTGGGCATAGCTTTGGTGGCGTGATCAGCATGGCAGTAAACCAATTGCTAGAGCGTAAATACGGGATGCGACCGACATTCAGTATCATTTCTGCCTCGCCAGCCCCCTGCGTGCAAGCGCAGGAAAATCTGCATTTGCTGAGCGATGAAGCGATCTTGGAAAAAATCAGAAGAGATAAAGGCACCCCCGAAGCGGTGCTTAATCAACCTATGATTGCCAACCGGCTGATCAAGCAGCTGCGCAGTGACTACACAGTGAAAAGCCAGTTTAGCGCGTTAAAACACATGCGAGTTAAGCAGCCACTAACCCTGATCACCGCGTCAAAAGACTTTGATGTGCCAGAGCAGGATGTCTTTGCCTGGCAGGAACACTCCACAGGCAGAACGAAACACGTAGAAGTGGCTGGGGACCATTTTGCAATTTATGACAATTGGGACGTGGTGGAGCGCGAAATGTTGCAAGGGTTAATGTCTGAGCAACCGGTATGTTAAAGAAGCGAGGGGATAGCAGTGAGTAAAGATATCGATTCGTACAACGAGTTTAGAGAATACTGCCGAGATTTTTTGCAACGGGAAGCAGTGCCCTATCAAGCTCAGTGGGAGCAACAGGGATTAGTGGATCGCTCATTTTGGAAAAAGCTGGGTGAAGCTGGGTTGCTTGGTATGGAGATTGACCCCGAGTATGGCGGTCAAGGTCGCAAGGGCATTTCGCATACAGTGATACTGACAGAAGAGCTTATCAGCGCTGGACTGACAGCACCTATCATTATTTCACACAACGATGTTCTGGCCAGTTACATCAATGCACATGGCACAGAGCAACAAAAAAGACGCTGGTTGCCAGCGCTGTGTAGTGGTGAAAAAGTGGCAGCGATTGCCACCACTGAACCTGGAGGCGGATCTGACTCAACAGAGATAAAGACCACAGCAGTGCGGGACGGTGAAAAATATGTCGTCAATGGGAGCAAGGCCTATATTACCAATGGCGTCAATGCAGACATCGTGGTAACCGCGGTACAAACGGGCAGCGGTCAGCGCGGTCAAGGGCTGAGCTTATTGGCCCTTGAACGAGGTTTGAATGGTTTTACACGCGGTGCCGCGTTGAAGAAGTTAGGGTGGCACGCCAGTGATACTGCTGCGCTTTATTTTGAGGATTGTCATGTGCCCGCAGACAACCTAATTGGCCGTGAAAACATGGGCAGCTACTATTTTATGACGGCCATGACTCGAGAGCGTTTAAGCATTTCATCGGTGGCGGTGGCCACCGCTGAAACCATATTGAAAGAGACGCTGGAATACAGCAAAAACCGTATTGCATTTGGTCAACCCATTGGCTCTTTGCAACACAATAAGTTCACACTCGCCAATTTAGATACTGAAGTCAAAATTGCTCGGATCTATCTCAATGATGCGATTGACAAGTTTAATCGCAAAAAACTCAATGTCGATGACGCGGCTCGAGCCAAGCTATGGACAACCAATTTGCAGGTTAAAGTGGCTGAGCAGTGCATGCAGTTACATGGCGCTTCGGGTTACATGAGTGACTCCAGCATGGGGAAACATTGGGTAAATAGCAGAGTGCAGAAAATTTATGGTGGCACCAGTGAAGTGTTGCAAGAAGTTATTGGAAAGTCGATTGGCCTTTAGCAAATTTGGAGAGAATAATGAGCGAAAAATTAGATAGTTATAAATTAACGCAGGACCACCAGTCGTGGACGTCAAAGCCTGCGACTTTGGAAGAGTGGCAAATTGTTAATGAGTGGGCACTGGCTGAAAAATGGGATTTGGGTCTAGGTGATACCGAGTGCTTTTTTAATATTGATGATCAAGGCTTTTATTTGGGCTATGTGAATGGTGAGCCAGTTGCATCGGTGTCAGTCGTTAATTATAGCGATGAATATGCCTACGCTGGGTTTTACTTGGTTGCACCTGGTGCTCGCGGTAAAGGATATGGATTGCGTTTGAGTTACGATGCATTTCACCACTGTGACAAGCGCTCAGTTGGGCTCGATGGCATGCCTGAACAGGAAGAGAATTACAAAAAAGGCGGGTTTGTCACTCATTATGAAACTTCGAGGCTGGTTGGAGTGCACAATCAGCAAGTTGATGCACCACAAGGTGTGCAAAATATTAGCGCGGACAATATCGAGGCGGTTATTGAGTTTGATGCGCAAATTACTGGCTATTCACGTGCTGCGTTACTGCAAAATTGGTTCAGCGGAGAGGGGCGTCACGGCTTTTTAATTGACTCTGGTGATGGTGTCTTAGGTGTGGTCGGGATCCGCCGCTCAACTGACGGGTATCGACTCGGTCCTCTGTATGCGGAAAATCAAGCGGTCAGCGAGAAGTTGTTTGCGATGGCGATGGCGCAGGTGCCACTTGGCACCCAGGTAACGATTGATGCACCGACGCTGGACCTTGGCTTTATCAACACCTTAAAAGCGTTAGGGTATGAGGAAATATTCCATACATTTCGCATGTACAGAGGCACAGAGCCACAAGGTGAAAAGCACAAAATTCAAGCTATTGCCTCATTGGAACTCGGCTGATCATAGCGCTTTATGCGCTATTGATTAGACATAATCACGCCCGAATAAAGAGATAAATAATGACACAACAGCCCACATTATTTGAATGGATGGGGGGACGGGAAGCCGTGTCCACCCTACTAGAAAAATTTTATGAAAAAGTGAAGCAAGATGACTTATTGCAGCCGCTTTTTCAACATATGGCAGATGACCATCACACCCATGTTGCGATGTGGTTTGAAGAGGTACTCGGCGGCACTTCGATTTATACCGAAGAGCGCGGTGGCTTTAAAACCATGATCCGCAGGCATCGGGGAAGAAAGATCCAGCCGGAACAGCGCGAGCGCTGGGTTGCACTGATGTTGCAAACCGCAGACGAAATTGAATTGCCTGCCGATCCCGAGTTCCGTTCAGCCTTTGTCGCATATATCGAATGGGGATCTCGACGAGCACTGGCTAACTCGCAACCGGATGCTCCTCCCTCAAAACGAGAAACTGTGCCGCGTTGGGGATGGGGGGAAGCACCTCCGGGAACTGAGTAAGTTTTAACCTAAATTACACTAATCATTGGTAGACAAAGATGGACGAACATAACAAGAAAGCGCGTATCCTGATAGGCGTCTCTGGATCCGTGGATATCGTTTTACTTCCTAAGTATTTGCAAACGATTAAAGCCAACATAGATTGTACTTTAACGGTATTGATGACTAAATCAGCCGAGGTTTTTATTCCGGCAACCACCATTGCCCTATTCGCAGATCGGGTGATCAGTGGTGAAAAGCCAGAAGATTGGCCAACGGATAAGCCTTCTAGGATCATTGCTGATCATGACATTGTGGCTGTGATGCCTGCGACTGCCAACACCTTAGCTGCAGTGGCAACAGGCAGTGCACCTAATCGACTTGCTACCATTATTATGGCTGCGACTTATCCCGTGTTGTTTTTTCCAGTGATGGGGGCCAGCATGTGGGAGAAACCCGCTGTACGCAGAAATGTGCAGCAATTACGAGAAGATGGTTATCAGGTGGTCGAGCCCGTTTGGCACGAAAACTTTGATGTTTCGTTAGCACGTATGGTGGGACACCCATCTTTTCCAAACCCAGAGGATGTGGTCGCCATTTTACGCGATAGCATTGGACGTTAACAAAGCCGCGCCAAGGTATTAAAACGAAAACAGGTCAACTGGGTGTTGCGTGTTTCTCCAGTTGGCTTTCACAACAACAATAATTAGAAGGTGTGAAGGTATGTACCAAGCGAGAAGAGATAGACGACAAACCATATATGCGCATTGGCAATGGTATTGTTTACTAATGATGAGCCTGTTGTTCCCAGCAACAGCGATGAGTACCCCACACACCAATAAACCAGACTTTATCGGATTTGAAAGCGGTCCGGTTCGACCTTTAGCGATATCTCCTGACGGCAAGCGTTTGTTTGTCACCAACATTCCAGATAATCGTTTGGAAATTTTTGATATTACACACACCACTCCCCGCCTTTTAGGCTCAGTCATGGTGGGGATGGAGCCTGTTGCCGTGGCGGTTTTAAGCAATGACATAGTCTTTGTTGCTAACCACCTTTCGGACAGTGTCAGTGTCGTGAACGTGCGAAACCCTGCAAGCGCGTTTGTTAGTAAGACACTTCTGGTCGGTGATGAACCGCGTGATATTGTCGTCACAGATCCTGATGGCAGTGGCCCCGCCAGCCCGAGGCTATTTGTTGCGACGGCACATCGAGGCCAACACCGAACCCACCCGAGTATTGCCAATGTACCTGGTGCCGGTGATCCACAATTGACAACACCGGGTGTTGGGCGTGCTGATGTTTGGGTGTTTGACAGTCATCAATTGGGCTCCGAGCTGGGCGGAAAGCCACTCAAAATAATGTCCTTTTTCTCGGACACTCCCCGTGCATTGGCGCTCAGTAATGATGGAAAGCGCGTCTATATGGCCGCGCACTTTTCACATAATAGAACCGCGCTGGTGAATAACTTTACCATTTGTAATGGCTTTGAACACGCAGGCCCCTGTGAAACATTGGATGGTCAAGCGTCACCAAATGGCCCTGTCAACGCAGATGGCAAAGGGATTTTACCAGGAGGGTTGCCAGCGCCAGCTGAGAACTTTGAGGGCTTCAAAGCACCAGAAACCAGCTTGATAGTACAGTTTGACCCTAATGCAGGACCGGCTGATAATGACCTCAATACTGGCCAGTTTGTCGATGCACAGGGCAGAAACTGGAGCAATGGCGTACGTATGCACCTGCCAGACAAAGATGTTTTTGTCATAGATGCATTGGATTTGCAGGAAGTCGCATTTCATCAATCTGTGGGCACGACGCTATTCAATATGGCGGTGAACCCGCGCACAGGTGTGCTTTACGTGAGCAATACCGAGGCGCAAAATATGAAACGCTATACTGGCGAGGGCTATAATGGCAAATCGCTGCGAGGGCATATTGCAGAGTCGAGAATTACCGTGATCACATCAGCGGATGAACATGATCAAGGTGGCAATAATGTCATCCCTCGTCATCTCAATAAGCACATTGACTATAATCAGCCTGTCGCCCCCGCAGAGGTTAAGGCAAGTAGTCTGTCCACTCCTTTGGAAATGGTCGTTAGCCAAGATGGACAGATGTTATATGTGGCTGCATTTGGCTCTCAGGCGATTGGCACATTTAATACCACAGCCCTTGAAAATGATACTTTTGTTCCCAGCGAGGCGTCACACATTCAGCTCTCGGCAGGAGGTCCTGGCGGGTTGGTGCTGGCTGATAACGATAACACTCTATATGTCTATACGCGCTTTGATAATGGTATTTCAGTGGTGGATACCAGAACCAAGCAAGAAGTTGATCACGTCACGCTTTTTAATCCTGAGCCTGAGTCCATCGTAAAGGGGCGCCCCTATTTATATGATGCCAAACTGACCTCAAGTAATGGAGAGGCATCGTGCGCCAGTTGTCATATTTTTGGTGATCACGACTTTATAGCATGGGATTTAGGGGATCCAAATGAGCGCGTTAAAAACAGCTCATTGCCGATCAATTTGCGTGAATTTTTTGAGTTTGCGTCCTCATTTGACCCCGTTGGGGCTGAACGTCTAGCTGCGCTCAATGGGGATGCCGAGGTCAATCAATTTCACCCACTTAAAGGCCCTCTGTTGACGCAGACGCTAAGAGGGATCAGCACACATGGCGCCATGCATTGGCGAGGCGATAAACTCAATGGCGTATTCACCGCAGATCCTGATAACCCCAGTTTGGATGATGCGTTCGATGAAGCCCTTTCATTTATTAATTTTGCGCCAAGTTATGCGTCTGTCAACGGCATGGCTGAGCCGCTGTCAAAATCGCAAATGCTGGAGTTTTGGGCATTTACAAAAGCACTGTTTATGCCACCAAACCCGGTTAGAAATCTGGACAATAGTCTAACGCCAACTCAACAAAATGGCAGAGACTTCTTTTTTGGTCTCAAAGAAAATGTCACCATGCCAGACGGAACTGAGATAACGGTCACACGACGCGCGGTATTTTTGTCTGAGTTAGATAATATTCTGTTGAAACAAACGACCGGATTGGACTTTGTCGGTGGCTTTAGTTGCGAAGGGTGCCACGCATTGGAACCCGAAAAAGGTTTTTTTGGTACCAATGGCAGACAGAATATGGAAGATCCGCAAATATTGAAGATCCCCCATTTACGCAATTTGGCCAACCGGGTCGGTGCGTTTGGCATTGTGCCCAATGAAGATGTGAACATGCATACAGTGCCTGATCCCAGTGTATTTGACTTCAAAGGCGATCAGATCAAAGGCTTTGGCTTTTTGAAAGACGGCGGCATTGATACTATCGGCAACTTTTTTGGCTCCAGTCGTTTCTTTGATACGGGCAAAGGCACTGGATTTCAAACGGCACAACAGCGGTTGGACACCGAACAATATATGTTCGCTTTTCCAGGGGACTTAGCACCGATTGTGGGGCAACAGATCACATTAAAGCGTTATACGGAACCCGGGTTTGAGCGGGTTAAACTGCTGCTCAAACGTGCGAGAGAAAAGTTTGTTTCCAAAACACTCGGTGGCGAAACTGTCGAAGCCGATGTGGTCGCAAAGTGCTTGGTTCACGGCAAGCCGCGAGGTTTTTTGTATAACCAATACGGTTTATTTACCTCTGACAGAGGGTTCCCACTGCTGACACTTGGTCTAGTATTTAGAATGTGTCATGGGCCTGTGACTTTCACCGCGGTTCCTCCGGGTTCGGGTTATCGGATCGGTATTGACAGAAATACTGATGGCCTACCGGATGGTTTTGATTGGTTTCGCTGGGGGGATTAAAAAAATGAGGTCATAACGACGAGTTATGACCTCAATTAACGGCTGAATTCTCTGTGTGTATCCCTTTGTTCTGCGCGCAGTGGCACCACATGTCTAAACTGTAAAGTGGGAGAA
Source organism: Pseudoalteromonas sp. Of7M-16 (assembly GCF_022347805.1). Lineage (NCBI taxonomy): Bacteria > Pseudomonadati > Pseudomonadota > Gammaproteobacteria > Alteromonadales > Pseudoalteromonadaceae > Pseudoalteromonas > Pseudoalteromonas sp. Of7M-16. Next base: position 75,352 of record NZ_JAKRFY010000026.1, read on the forward strand.
GAAAAATCACGCGTTGTGCACTGGATGGCCAATGCGCCTTGATACTCTGTACCTAGTTGAAACTGCAAAAATTGGTAATTTTCGCTTACCGGGGCGCTAGGCTCGGTATGACATACATGAATACGCTGTTTTAAAAATTGAAAATAAAACTGATTGAGGGGGAGCGACATACCCTGCCCGCACGCTTTGATATATGCCTCTTTTAATGTCCAGAGCTGATAAAAGTGGTGGTGCTGTGTTATGGGGTCCATAGCGGTTAAGGTATTCTTTTCATGCTGTGTAAAGTACCGCGCAGCTATGTCGATGATTTTCTCTCGTCGGTGTATCCACTCAATGTCTACCCCGACTTCACCTTCGCCATGAACAACGAGTACCACAGCCCCTTTGGTGTGGGACAGATTAAAGTAAAGAGGTGTCTTGAGGCGATTCACAATGGCTGGTTTACCAAAACGGTTCTTTTTGAATAGCCATTGATGTGGCGCAATCTCTGGGCAGTATCGGGACAAGGTGCTTTTGACAAGTGCGCGAGTCACCAAAAATTGATGCCGATGCTCATCGTATCTAAATTGCTGGTATTGTGCTCGCTCTTCATCACTGAGCAGTAATTGATATTGGTCTAATAACGCATGGCAGGTGATCTGCTCATCTTTTGTAATCCAAAGCGGTATTGAAAGGTGCTGAGTCATACCGCACTCATTAGCAGGATACGGTTTCTATTTCACAGGGGAGCTTGATCTGCACCGTGTTGTTTTCAACCAGAATATCATAACTTGTGAGTGGACGTTTGGTGAGCGATCCTAAAGACGCGCCATCGGATAAATTAAATTTCGCCCCATGTAACGGGCAGATCAGTTTTCCAGCTTTGACTTTGGCATTTGTCATTGGCCGGCTTTGATGGGGGCAGCTATTTTTGAACGCGTAATATTGGCCATCGAATTTGCACAATAGGACATTGTACCCGTTGATTTTAAGTGCCATGCTCTTCCCTTCTTTGAGCTGGTCTTCTGTTGTGGCTATATGATAGCGTCCTTGAACTAATGTCATGGTTTCATCCTTCCAAAACTTATTGTCTGGTTCTTGTCAGAACTATCTCTCATTGCAAAATACATGGCGCATGTTAGATGTTGTGAAATCGGCCTGTTTGAAGCCTGACACCATGCCTAGCGGGACTGAGAGTGATAGACTCCAGCATAGCGTAATCCCTTAGCGAATGCTACATTCAAGTTGTTAAAATCATGAGGGATTTTACGCACTGCTCTAGGCTCGATACAAATGCAAGCGAGCGATGACCGGGGCGACTTTGGCATCTTTGATGCGCTTGCCTGTATAGGGTTTGAGTGGTGATAATTTAGGCCGGTCATTTAACACAATCACAGGTGAGTGGGCAATCATAGTGGTTTTATTGAATTTCCCATTTTGAGCGCGGTTGTATTTGAGATTGACGATAGGAGTGATACGAAGTGGTCTAACGGTTCGAAAATATTCACTATCATTGGCGTTTTCCAATGCTTTCTTTTCTTGCTCTATCAACTTTTCCCAATTACTTGCATTCACATCGGACAGTTTGGATTGCAAGGTTCTATCCAGTTTTTCATGCCAATATTGCCTAGGCTGCACAGCACTTCGGCTGGTTGAATGAGACCAGCTGTAAGATAAACTAAAGGCGTCTTGTGGTGCGAGCAATAAGTTTCTGGAAACAGCTTTGCGGATCAATAATGGCACCGCTTGTGATACAAGTTCAAATCTTTGATCGGGGTTTTTACCAGCATAATGCTGAATGAAAGCGTCAAACTCACTCTTTAATTGATTGACATGTGCCACCCGCTCTCTCAATTCCTGCTCATGAGGCGTACTTAAGCATAAACAACCAGGTAAGCGACGAGCCATAACTCCGGGATGGTCGCCTTTGAGCGTAAAGTCCAATGCATGATGGAGAAAACGTTGACGGGCCTGTTCATTAAACAGCGCATTGGGAAAAATTGTCGGCATATGCTCGGCAATGTTTTCTTCCGTTAATCTTGGCAATTCGTATACAGCAGAGCAAGGTTGTAGCTGTGCATCTTTTAGGAGTGTTAATAGCTCTCCAATATGCGCTTGCAGGTAATGCAGATCGGAGCGTATTTTTCGTATGACGGTTACTTTTTGCATGCTTCTAATTCTTTTTGTACTACATCATACCCTTTATTTATTCAACGGTATCACGCAGCAACTCTGCTAAATTTTAAATGACTCAGTTAAACATCAAAACGAGCTGAATAAATTGGCCACTACGGCCTGATCGATATCATCCTGAGTATGCTTAATATAAATTTCTGTGGTTTTTAGCGATGAATGGCCCAGTAAAACAGAGATTACTTTTAGATCAGCGCCATTATTATACAGCCAGGTAGCATAAGACCTTCTCAATGAATGAGGTGGGATACGCTGTGCTGCCGAGATCAACCCATACTTCTTGCACAAGTTATAAATTGCATGACCTGATAGCCCCGGCGTATCGGACATTTTATAGTAAGGCTGACCACTTTTAGTCAACCTGATAAATAAGGGGCCATCGCTATATGGATGAATATTTAGCCAATCTTGCAGCGCAAGATAGGTAATATTATGTAGCTTTATTTCACGCTCTTTGTTGCCTTTACCCAGTACAGTGAGATGCTGCGTATCATGATTGATTTGCGCCAATTGTAATCCTGATAACTCAAAACGCCGCAAACCACATCCTATCAACAAATGAAAAATGGCTTTGTCCCGTAAACAAGTCGCAGTAGGCTGCTTTACCTCATCAACCTGGCGCAGCAATTGCCGAAAGCTTTGTTCGCTGATCAACTGATGTTTTTTAATCCTTGATCCCATAGACCTTTTCACACTTTTAACCCGTTCATAGTGCAATGTGGTGATTTGGCCAAGTAGAAAAGCCTCTTTCAAAACACTTTTAATGACCGACAAGTAAAGTGATTTTGTATCTGGGGAAAGACCCACTTTATCTAGAATAGTCAATAAGTTATTTATTGTGTTTTTATCTATTTTTGACCATTTTATTTGGTAGATATCATCGCACCCGAGATGCTGAGCAATAGCCATAAGCACACGCCTTGCGGTCTCTTGGGACTTGTCAGAGTTAAGCGACATAATATACGCATAGATCGGACACTCATTATCACGAACAATTAAATTTCGCCCGCCAGAGTGTGCGCTGATCTCTTTACTTACCTCATTAGGCGGTATGCGCAGTATATGTGACAAACGATAACTCATAATTTATGGCACTTAAAACTATTTGATACGACAACATTACTATAGCCGATCTTCATAACATTTACTAACGTAAATGTATATTTACGTTAGTAAATTATTATGTTAAATGGTAAAGTTTTATTAGTTTACCTATACATAGAGCAGTAAAAGTAAAATCTGCTTGCTATTTTATTAATGGCTTATACGCGCATTTTTTAAATGGCCTATTTGTTCAGCTGTAAACGGCGTAGATTTGGCGAATTCAAGTTGAATATGACGCGCTTGAGCTGTTTTACCAGAGAGCGAGTAACAACTTTTCAGTAAGTTGTAACGAATTTCACTTGCTATACCAAGTACCAGGAAAATCATGAAACAATAATTTACTTGGACAAAGGTGTACCTCACCCAAAATTCTCACAAATAAAATAGTAGTGATCCCATTCACACCTTCTGTTTGTAACATGTGCCACTTAATGAAAAAGGCAGCCCGCTTTGGTTTAACCTATACAAGTCTTCGCCAAACATACGATAGCCAATCAAAAGTGAATAAAGTCTTTAAGAACAATCCGGAGTTAGCCGCCTTGAACAGTTAAATCACCACTATTCAATACCTATTTACCCAAGGTTTCCAGACTGATAATAATGGGTATCTCTTTAAAAAAACGACTGCTATTTATCGTACTTGGACGATTACCAGTTTGAATAATAACGCAAAAGCATAGGTTCCAAGCTACACTCTTACCTATACATCCCCAAGTGTGATCAAGTACTTTACTCTAGCCCACTAAACAGGGGTTAAAATCATAAAAAAAGTAATGGAAATAATATGGGTAATACATTCGAGTACGCTACAACACCACTTGCTTTGGCATCTTTAATCGCCATTCTCGTCGTAGGCTTACTCAAAGTTATCTCGGCAGGAAAAAACAATGCACTAAACCGAATGATCACGCATTATGGATTTACACTGGTGCTCCTATTTGGCTTAGTTGGCAACGGTATTTACCTCTTTAACAGTTATCAATCTTCCGAAGCGCTTATTATTGGAACGGCTATAGATAAAAACAGTGGGAAATATTTACCCCGCGTCCAAGTCGATACTGGTGGTCATGCTCGCGGAATGACAAGTGATACAGGCGACTTTGTCTTGGCTATACCAAAATCTAGAATCACAGATCAATACCAAATTAGCGCTTCGCTAGAAGGATATGAAAGACAAACAGCCACAATTAATCACCAAGCAAAGATGTTTGTTAGATTTGAGCTAGAAAAAACACGATTAAACTTTGATACCGCTATGCAGGTGGCAGACGCGAGGATTGTTGTTGGTCATTACCTCGGTCTTCCAGAGATCCAATTAAGTATAAAATTCAATAATCCATTGTCAGCTGCAATAGTATTCAAGGACTTGCAGCTTGATGTGGTTTCACCCACGGGAAACGCTCGGCATTTAGCTCAAGTCGGGGCCACTCTAAACTCTCATTCCAACCTTCAGGCGCCACTACAAAGTATCTATGTTTCGCCTTCAAGCAGTGCACAATACCTGTTCAGATTCATACAATACGACGTTCAAACTCACCAAATAGCAATATCAGCGCAAACTTCGATGCAAACAAGGCCTGATTTTCAATTACGTGGTCCACAGATAGGAAACACTCTACTGGAGCCAGCGTTGACTCAACAGTTAAGTACTTTGATGAGCGCCAGTTGGTTTTGGGAAGTTGGAGAATCCATTGTCAATGTTTCTGCTAATGTTGATGGTGAGACGGTACGATTCTCGAGGGCCATACCAATTACATCAGATCAGATTGACGCGATGAAGGCCATCTCAAATTATTATAAAGACGGGTTTGGTCTATATCCGCAGGTCAGCCTTATGCCAGTAGGATCTGCCATTCCGGGACATCAAATTGAGTCTTCAGCACTATAGAGTGCTGAGTGCTCGCTTGTTGAAAAGGAAACTATCCGTAAAGTGATTTTCAACAAAAATACATCTTAAATGCCAAAATTTCGCAATCAGAAACCTGGTTTCTTTTCTTTGTTCGTTTTCCTTATGTTGCCGTCGTTATCTGTTTTTTTGTTTCAAGATTAGGCATACGGTAGCGACTATTTATTGGTGATCACAGCTCTTTTTATCCTTGTCTTTATTGGATATACATCCATTGCTTTCATTTATTTAAAATCATAAATCAACTCAGCAAATCTCTTTTGCGCTGATGGAGAAGGTATCATTGACTGCCTCTGGCTATCTTTAATGTACGATGTGTTCTAATTATTTCGCCTGCTGCTAAAAAGTAAAAAGAGCCAGCTAAATGCAGGCTCTTTTTTAGAACGGACCAAACTGGTTGATCAGATCCTGATAATCCATTCTGACATGACAAAATATCAGTAAGTAAATATTGAACTGTTGCTCACCAGTGTTCCTAATTTCGTATACAAATCGGTAATTGCCTTTTACTATCTCTCTAAACTCAGGTGAGTCAAAGTACTGGCAAGCTTTACCGCTCTCTGGCAAGGTTTCTAGTTGGCTTTTCCATGCTATGATAGTTGATTTAATACTATCCCTTGCAGCACAGTCTGTTTCTCGGCGCGAACGCCAATTGATGGCATCTTTAATTTGCAATTGTGCGTGTCTAGTTATTTCAATATTTACATTTGCCATTCTATACCTATGTTAAATAGAACTTAGAAAATCATCGATTGGTGTGGTTTTGCCCTCTTCGATATCTTTTCTTGAATTTAATAATAGCGTCATGAATGCCATTTTCTCCTGCTGATGCTGGTACGCTTCGTGCGTTTGGACCACTAATGACTCTTTGCCATTTTGTGTCACAAACAGAGGAGCAAGCCCTAATTCATCAGGCAAATTGGCCGCGTTGGCTTTCATTTGGCTAATTGTAGCGATTCTCATAAGCTTTTCCTTTCAAGCTAAGTTATATTGGAGTCTATATTTAGACTACAAGACCAAATATAGACCAATAGCATATCAACAGTCAACAATCGAACCAAATATAGACTTATTTTGCATCACACTTCGCCTCTCAGATCACAGTCAAAACCTGTCATCGAGACGAACGCCATATGATGCTTGGCTTAAAGGGTTGGGTCCAGCTCAAAGACATAGCTAATGTAACGACACCAGCCAAACCACAAATTTATTTTTGATCGATTACAGTGACTCTTATGGACTTGTCAAAACAAGTCGTCAGCAAAGCCCACTTATTGTTAAACAATCAGGCCTTGGAATTGTTATCACTCACTGAGTAAAAGTAGTCAGATGAAATAGAGGGTGGGATGATGTTTTCACGATACCTAGTATCGAATGGGGCTTTAATCCGATTCGATACCCGCTAACTTTTCAGCTTTTGCCAAGCGCGCTTTATACTGTTTATTTAAGCTCAAAATTTCTTCACAAAAACGTGCTGTTGGATATATTTCGTACTTGTAGTCAACAATGTTACCATCATCATCTTTTTCATTTTCAATTGTATAGCGGTTGATGATATCAGAATCAATCAAATCCTTCATGGTGCTAGTCATATCACGCCTGATTGCAGTTAGACGACTTTTATCGACATCCTCATGGGACGTGATCGATCCAAACTTTAAAGACATGTTTACCAACATAAAGTGATATGTTTTACCCACAGCAGCATATTTAAAGACTTGGTAAAGGCGCAATGTTAGCCAGCGACTTAGCGATCGCTTAAAACTTTGTACCCGATCAAAATAATAACTTCGATATGTCAGGCCTTCAATTTGCTGCGACATCACCTCATTTAAAAAGGCAACACATTTGACTGTGGACTTTCCGTTGGCGCCCGAAAAATGAATACTACTGATATAGTTCATTCTCGACTCGCTATATGATTCCGATTCTCCGTTCACTTCTCGGCACTGCATACTCAGTTCTGCGCCCTTTAGAATGAGGAGAGACTCTTTAATCTCATTCACTGATAAGGTTTGTGAAACCGACTTAAGTTCAGATTGAAGCTCGCGTAAGGTAAAGACGATCGCATAACGCTCCCCTACCCGGCCTGAAATTTTAACAATACGCCCTTGAGATCCTAATCTTACCAATGCGCGCTCGACTTTTTCTTCTCTGTCAGAAGGCCAGGCAAAAAAATCGGTATCCTTGCCTTTAATCAAAGCAGGAGAAATATCAAGTACGCCTTCATACAGAATGTTGTCCACTTTTTCAGAGACTCGACGAGATATGATAACCTTATCACTGGCCGCATTAACGGGGATCTGCTCACGCTTATGCCTGATAAATCGAGACCAAAGGTCATAGCCGACAAATGTATTACTTAAGGAGCTTTTTAAACCAGCACTAGAGGTTTTGCAATCAACAAATAAAGAAAGCTGCTCCACTTGGTGTGCACTTTCGATAGTTTCAATATCTCGCCTAATGGAAGCAGGTAGATTGCTCAAAGATACTTTCTTTACTGGTGTTTTCATTACCGACGGCTCCGTACTATTCCGTATAACGCTACAGCATACCACTAAAAATTTAAATGCGGATCTAAAACAAAACATATAGGAAATCTGATCTGGGCAAACAAAACATATAGGAAACCTGATCTGAGAAAATAAAACATATAGGAATTCTGATCTGAATGAACAGAACATAAAGGAAATCTGATCTGGATGTATAGCTAACTTAAAATCCAGTCGACATACCCACCCTTTCTTTGTGCTCTTTCCATGTCCTATCACGACTTTTTTCTAGCAAAGCAACAAAAAATAATTTACCAAGCCTCAAAATAACACGGACTTGCTCCATTCAACCATAGAGGAAATCTGATCTAAAGAGGAAAAGGCCGCAAGCCAAAAGGGGGGAAGAGAATGAAGTCAAAACCTAATTTTTTTAATGTTTCAATGCTTTCCATCTCTGCACTCAACATGGAGGAAATGAGATCTGCAAGATTTAAATTTATATAACTTATTGAATATAAAGCCCTACTTCTCATTTCTGAGCGCCACAAAACATAAAGGAATCTTGATCTGCATTGCATAACACCTTTCATATATACAACTAAATTGCATAATAAAAAGAAGTTCATCACTTTCAAAATGGATTAAACATAGAGGAAATATGATCCCATATTGCATTGTAACCCCAATATCAATTGAACTTATTGAAATAGTTAAACTGATATTGGATTTCTCTTCAGGATTTAAAACATAGAGGAATTATGTTCTGCCCCCCCCCTAAAAAAACCTAACCAATTGAATTTTAGCTACTTATTTAATTTTAAAATCTAGTTAATAACCATACAAACATAGAGTAAATGTGATCTGAGGTGAGTATCCGGCATCAATATCCAATTGAATAAAGTGGCATATTGTCATTATCAGACTTTTCAAAAAGCCCACTTCAGTTTCTCTTTGATATAGATGTAGATCCAATGTCGTTTATTGAACATAGAGGAATTGTGCTCTGTTACACAATAATTAACCAATTTTGAAAGAAAAATGATAATATTATCGTCTAAACATAGAGTAAATCTGATCTCATTAATATGGCGACAAATCGATTCATGGATACTCGTGGCTGGGAAAAACATAGAGGAATCTTGATCTATATAAGTACAGCGAGATAAAAAGCCTAGCCTATACATGTGGATAAGATGCTCTACACTGCTAGTAGATCCGATCTGATCAACAAGGAGATCAGATCTTCTATATGATTTTATGGAAGATACCTTCCTTAATATAGAAGCGATGTGGATAACCAAGCGGAAGAACTGCGAGTAATTCTGATCTCACGGCCAAAAATGTGCATATATTTGTGAATAAGCTGTAGTTAAATATATTGGCACGCTATTAACATGTAGTAATCATGATCTAAAACATGGAGTAAATTCGATCTATACATATAGGAAAATAGATCTGAGAAAATTAATAAAATTAAATATAGTCAAATACTTATAAGGTTTAATAGGACACTAGCCTTTATACCTATATATTAACCAATACTAACCTTATTAATTACCCTTAGCTGTTATAACTCTAAGTTAAATGTGCTTTTCTATCAAATGAAGAAACCATGGTACAGGTATTGAATAGCGAGAAGAGGCTTTATTATTAACCAATACATCATTTTTTTGTTTGTAAGCTCTTTTTTAAGGTGTATAGTATAATTTAAAATATCAAGGGAATTATTATGGATTCTGAACAAACAACCCATGCGTTTCTGGCACTTAAAGACAGTGCTGATGGGCTCATTAAAAGACGAAATCAGCGATTGTTGATCAACAATAAAAAAGAACAGAGAAATTTCACCCGTGCTGAAGCATCGGCTTATTTGGCAATCAATAGTAAAACTTTAGATAAATATGTCTCTAAAACAAATATTGATCCACGTAGACATGACGATGCTGTATGGTCGGTAAATTTGGAAGAAATTTATTTGATCAGAGATCAATTGCCAGAAGAATTGCGCAAAGAAGCCAAGTTTGTTCGTTCAGAGCACCAAAAAGTGCAAGTAATCGTGATCCAAAACCAAAAAGGGGGAGTTGGAAAAACTGTCTCAGCAGCAACAATTGCTTCAGGGATTGCAACAGAGTTTCCTCAAGAATATCGAGTGGGTCTGATCGACATGGATGGACAATCAACATTGTCTATGTATTATGCTACTGAAGCCATTCAACAAGGGTGTCTTTCTGTGGGCGATTTGATGATGGAGAACTTTGAGTTAGATGAAGGGGAAACATTACAAAGCGCGATCTCCGATGCGTTTTTGCCAACCACCATTCCCAATTTAAGGATCCTACCAGCATCACAATATGACAGAGCATTAGAAGGCTGGTTTCACGAACAGGTGTTCAATAAAGCACTTTCTTCACCATACACCTTATTAGATAACATCATACAAGCGGTTGAGAGCGAGTTTGACATCATTATTGTGGATACCCCACCCTCTTTAGGCTATTCAACATATAATGCCTACTACGCAGCCTCAAGCGTGATATTTCCATTGTCAGTAACACAAAACGATATTGATGCAACGTGTTCCTATTTTAGTTACATTCCAAAAATTTGGTCGCTGCTCCTCAATGAAGGCCACAGTGGATATGATTTCATGAAAATCTTATTGACGAATCATAGAGACAGCGCAACCACCACTGAGTTGATGAACCAATTGACGCAATATTTTGAGCAGCGTATCTATTCGAAAGAATTTAAACACAGTGAAGCGATTAGGCAATCATCAGCCTTACTCAGTACCGTGTTTGATATGTCTAAAAGTGAATATCCAAAAGCAAAATCTTCATTCCAAAACGCACAGCAAAATGCATTTGAGGTAACTAGCCAGATCATGCGAGATATTCATTTCGTTTGGTCACAACAACAAAGAGAGAATCAGTAAATGGCCAAAAGACGTGGCGAGATCAACCCTCTGGGCAATACATTCGGTTCACACGAAGCTGAAAAACGAGATGCAAAATCTCGCATTCCTAATTTGTTTAAGCAGCTATCATCGCAAATTGAAATATCCGGTGAAGATGTCACTGAGTATCTTAAGCAACACTTTGGGGTTGAGTCGATTGGTAAAACAAGTCATTGGCAGCTGGCATCGGGAAAAGAAGCGAGCTTCACGGAAATGGTGCTCGATCATACACAGTTAAAAAATGATACAGAAGTTAACTTCGATATAAATGGTCGTGAACAAGCGCTGTTAAATGAGGAGTCTGTTGCTGATTTGGATTCACTTACCTATCAGCAGTTCCACCCGGCTGTTGCTAGATACAATAACGGAAAGATCGAAATACTCGATGGTTCAAGAAGAAGAGCCTGGTTTTTATTTCACAAACATGATGGATATCGCGTGCTGGTCACACGGGACGAATTAGCTTTAGAGGATGCGAAAAATTTAGCAAAACAGTTGCAGTCCGCAAAAGAGCATAATTTATTTGAGATTGGACAACAGTGTCTGGCGATGCAAAAACACAACCCTGCACTAAAGCAAGCAGAATTGGCTAAATTGCATAATTGTAGTCAAGCCAAGATCAGCCGAGCATTGAAAGCGGCCAGTGTAGATATTCGACTGATCCAACTCTACCCTATCGCTGGGGAGCTATCCATCGCTGATTATGATCTGCTCTTTAAAGTGATGAATAGATATCAGGATACCTTGAACGATGAAATTACTCGTATTCAGGAAGTGTTGGCTGTGCAACTTGATGGCGTCGAGGTACATGAGCATAAAGAAATTATCAGCCAAACCCTTAAAGCAAGTTTGAGCTCAGAGCGCCCCAATAAGCCCGCTGTGGTGACTTCGACTCTGAGAAGCTTTGAGTCAAAAGACATGTTCGCGAGGAAAAAAGAGTCGAATCGCGCAGTGTCATTTGAGTTTGGTCGGATCAAAAAAGATGTATTGAAAGAGATTGAATCTTCTGTGCAAGCAATTTTAGCGCAGCATTATCAAGATTAATATTCGTCTTGCATAATCAAATAAGGGGTTTTTAACCCCTTGATTTAAATTATTAAATCAGTTTATTCAAGTTGAATTCGCCAACCTGTTAGCAAATTATTCAAACTGAATTCGCCAAAAATTAAACGCAATTTATCTTTCTGAGTTGCTTTATTTGGGCTCTGTTGCAAATGCCGTTGTTGCGCGAACCCCCGTTTACTTTTAATTGTAACCCGACATGAAGCTGTTAAAACACCGACACTTTGAATGCGGTACTATTATCTGGACGGCTCGTAAGTATTGAAACTCCACTCCTCCATTTTACTTAACGGCTCGGGTCAATCTCGACTACATATTTTTGTGACGCAGTCTGCAAACGAAAACAAGTCGTTCCAAGCTTCATAAGCTTGAGCAACAATATGCTCTTAGTTTTTAAAGCTCTGAGGGAATCTGGCGAAGGTTTTATTGTACCGACATTTTCAAATCGCGCTTCAAGTTCTTAGGTATGCCTGTTTCTATATTGAAGGAGGTGTGTTTTAGTTTTTTATTGTCATACCTTGGTTTGCGTATGGGATCGCAAGCGTGTCCCCTCCCCCCTTGTCGGATAGATGGCACTAAATAGGGAAATATATTCGAACTTTTGTTGCTATACCGCGCTTAGCGGGACTTTTTCGATTAAAGGTGTATGGTGGTAATGTGCAGATGAAGCGGATGTTCTGAAACCTGAACTCAACCCGACCGCTCAAGGCCCTATGTTCTGATACTTTAGAGATCGAGCCCTATCAATACGTGCATACCCTTGTTTAAAGTGTGCCAAGGCCAATAATCCCTGCTCATTTGTACTGAGCTTGGTGTTCGCGCGAGTGTCCAAAAGTACACTTTTTTAAGTCATTAATAACTGAGTAGTCACCTAGTACTGTATGAACGAACTCGCTCATATTTTTAAAGTTGACTGATATTGATGACAGAGCGGTTACCGCTAGCTGGAAAAAGTGCCCGAAGGACTGGGGAGCCGAAAATGCCTACACACTAATCTCCCCTTGAGTTCAGCTGTATGCCCTAGAAATAGGTAAACATTGATGGTGCTTTTGAAAATCCTAGCTCGGCGAGATCTGCAAGGGTTATGTTGAGTCGCTCTATAGATAAACTGGGCCAAATCAACAAACACAGCGTATGCCACAATCAAAGGGGGTGAGGTGACGTATATGATTAAAAAAGTTGGCTTAAGGGGGCAATACGGCAAGGGAGCACAGAAGAGAGACGTCTGGTGACTAATACTTTGCAGATACGCATATAACAGGCTTATCTGCATCGTGTCGTTTGGCGATGTATAAAACCACAATGTGCGATGATGATTGATACACCCGTACGATATTGCGGTGCCAGGTATGGAGTAGCAGCCAGAAAGGGCAAAAGCGCCTGTGTGATCCCAGCTGCCGTGATAAAGCGAGGGTGAAACAGTTACGACTCTTCTAGCGCTGTGGTGTGTGACTCAACAAATGAGATCAGATCGTTGACTGTGGTGAAATCATTAATGGTTTTATCTGCTGTGCCAAACTCGATACCTAAGTGCTCTGTAACTCGGGTAAGTAAAATGAGCTTGTTCAATGAATCGATATTGAGTTTATCTTTTAGCTCAAAGTCATTGTGGATCTCATCTCCACGTAGTGATGAGCGATTCATTTCTTCAATAAAGCCAATCACCAATGTTCTTGCTGTAGATGTTGCTGCGTTACTCATGTTATTTCATGCTCCTTGTATCTGTTATTAATCTAGGTGTAGCAATGTTAGTCTTCATCAACCAACCAATAGCGTTTTTTCTCAAATGGGTAGTTGGGTAAAGTGTGTTTTTCAAAAGCCTTGAGAGGGTAGTAGTTTTGCCAGTTAACTTGCGCGCCTTTGTCGACAATAGTTGCAAGCAGGGACCACAGGTCGGTGGGGGTAAATTGCTCGCTGTCACAGACATATACATATTCTGTGGTGTTGTTTACAGGGCGATTGCGATATATTATCGGGCCTTCACTTGCTAGGTGGACCGCTTGCTCAATGGCTACTTCACCCATCTGGGAAAAGCAACGGGCTTGTGTGTGGTTCAAATTACTGTGATGTATGTGTAGCTCTTTTTCCAGCGTACTGAGCCAGTGTTGTAAAGGGACGCCTTCCAACAACAGTTGGGCATATCGACCGATCCCCTCACCAAGAAACGATGCCATCTTCACTCCCCAATGTTTTAACTGCTCATACAATGCCAGTTCAAATGCAAACAATTGAGCGAATTGCTGCGCAAAGGGGGCCGTGGAGGCATTTATCTTTGTGAGCGCTTCAGAGTCCACCCAGCGTTGATAGGCAATGGTAAAATGTTGGCAGCGCATGTCAGCGGTGAGTGCAGCCAATTGGCTGGGGTGAGCGAATTCTGAGGGGTTACATATATACTGGCTTGGTTTATCAAATGTCGTGCTGCGCTGTTCGCTGTTCGCGTTGATTTTGGCCAAGGCTTGCTCGCGCCACTGCGCTATGCTCATATCCCGGTTGATCACCACTGTATTTCGTATTGGTAAATGTGCACGACTTATGTTGATGTTGTAGGCAAGGGCGCACAGGGGCAAGGGGGGGTCGTCTTTTGCGATACTCTCGATGTATTCGACGAGCTGCGTTTTCGTTTTGGCTGATAAACACAGCACATCTTGTGCCGGCTCTGTTACGTCACTGTCATTGGATATCGCCGCATCAGTTGTGGGAAGATCGCTGAGAATTGCAAAGACATTGGTGCCGCCCACACCCAAACAGTTCAGCCCGGCGTAACGTCGCTGCTGTTCAGGTTCCCACATTTCATAGTCGAGTGCCATTTTAAAAGGGGATTGCGGCAGTTTTAATTTAGGGTTGGGGGCGCGAAAATTAATGGTGGGCACCAGTCGACGATGTTTTATCATCAGCGCAAGTTTGATGAGGCTGGCCAGTCCAGCTGCCTGCTCCAAATGACCAATATTCGGTTTCACGCTACCGATATGACAAAATTGCTTTTTATCGGTATCCAATGAAAATGCTTTTTCGAGCGAACGGATCTCCAGTGGGTCGCCTATTTTTGTCGCGGTGCCATGGCATTCAATATAACTGAGTTGGTCTGCACTGATCCCCGCCAGTGCGATAGCTTTAACCATGGCCTTGGCTTGACCTGGCACACTGGAAGCGGTAAAGCCAAACTTTCCTGCCCCATCATTATTGACGGCGGTTGACTTGATCAGCGCATAAATATGGTCGCCATCAGCCAGTGCGTCTTGATAACGCTTGAGCACCACGGCGCCTGAGCCACTGCCAAAAATGGTGCCATCGGCGTCGTCAGAAAATGTTCTACAGCGACCTGTTGGTGAGTAGATCATGCTTTCAGCCGCATTATAGCCCCGCTCTTGCGGCAATCTGATACAACTGGCCGCAGCGATCCCGATATCGATTTCTCCGCTCAGTAACGCACTTCTAGCCAAGTGAACCGCAACCATGGAGCTTGAACAGGCTGTTTGCACGGAGAGGCTAGGGCCTTGTAAATTTAGTTTGTAGGATACCCGTGTTGCAAGAAAATCTTTGTCGTTGAGTAACTGTAACAAGCTGCCGGTATCACTATTGCCCTTAAAATGCTTTGCCGCTTCTTGATATAGATAGCTACGTGTGATCCCGCCGCCAGTTGCATAGACACCTGTTTCACTCTGTTGAGCCGTTTGCAAAGCACCGGCATCCTCCAAAGCATGATAGATAATTTCGAGCAAGGTCCGCTGCTGTGGATCCATTAATTTTGCTTCTGCAGCAGGGATGCCAAAAAAGCGCGCATCAAACTTGTCGACATCGGCAAGGGGGGTATATGCATTGACGTAACTGGGTTGCCCGAATTCGCTGTCACTGACCCCTGCGTTACGTAATTGCGCGTCGGATAATCTTGCTATGGACTCCCGTCCTTGTGCTAAGTTCTGCCAAAACTGGGTCGGAGAACTCGCTTCTGGAAATCGGCAAGCGAGCCCGACAATTGCTATATCATCTGTAGCCATCATGTATTTTACTTCTACGTTTATATATCTGAGTCACGCTAGATATGAACAGCTGAAATATCATAGCGAGCACCAAAGTGAGGGTGTATATGACCTGTGTGTCGCTATGATCTTGTATGTCAGTGTCTAGCTCGATTATCGTGTTTGATTCTTTATGGCTTTTAGCTCTTCGCTGAGGGCGTCATGTGTCTCCTCTGATTGGCCTGACAAGCCCAGTGTATAGGCGGCAGCGAGATCATCTATGGTAACGACACTGGTGATGGCAACCAATTCCTCGAATGGGTCAACTTCATAGCGCGCTTCTAGATTGCTGATCAGCTCGGCCAGATCCAGAGACGTTAATGACAATTCAGAAAATGCCGTGGCGCTTTCCAGCTGGGTGATCGGCTGCGACTTTTCAGACAGTATCGTGGCCACTTCTTGGATAATATTGTCCAATACTTCATTTTTAACTTGTTGTGCGTCTAACATGTAAAACCTCCATCTATGACGATGTTTTGTCCGGTGATAAAGTGCCCCTCAGTTGCTAAAAACAGCACCAACTTGGCAATCTCACTCTGTGTACCTAAGCGCCCAAGCGGCGTACGGCGCTCAATTTTACCTAAAATGTCATCTGACAGATCTTTCACCATGTCACTGGCAAAATAGCCCGGAGAGACAGAGTTGACACGGATCCCTTTTCTGCCGAGCTCTTTCGCTAAGCTTCTTGTCATGCCATCCATGGCCGCTTTTGTGGCACTGTAAATAGACACACCTGGTAAACCTCTTACGCCCATGATAGAAGAGATATTAATGATAAACCCGTCGCGGTTTTGCAGGAGTTTCTTAGACACTAATTTTGACAGGTAGATCTGTGCTTTGAGGTTGACATCCAGCGCCCGGTCAATGTCAGACGTACGCATTGTGCTGAGCACGCCATCCGCTCCAATGGCGGCATTATTGACTAGGCCGACAATATTGCCGAGTCGCTGCTGGGCTTGTTTGAGAAATTCGGTCAGAGCCTGATAGTCACTGCCGTCAACCGATTGCCAAAAAAAGCGCGGATCATCTGCAAGTGCTGTAACGTGCTCAGTACTGCCTCTTGAAAATGTTGCAACGGAATATCCTTGCTGCAAAAATTGGGATGCGATTTCGAACCCCAATCCTCGGCTCCCACCGCTGATCACAATTGTACCCTTTTTATTTTCCACTGGTTTGTGTTCCTTGTATCTTATTGATTTTTTTAAACCTTTCGCTATGATACTGCTCATTTACAAATTCGAAGTGTCTTGGAATTTTGTAGGGGGCTAAGGTTCGCTTACAGATATCTAAAATGTGTTTTTTTGCTTGCTTCGGATCGACCTCTTCATCAGTGTAAATTGTCGCGGCGACAATTTTTCCGGTGATCGGGCTCTTTTTCCCCCATACGGATGAATTCTTTACAAATGGAATTTGTAATAAGAAGGCTTCAATTTCGGCTGGAAACACCTTTTCACCCGCCACATTTATCACCGTACTTTGGCGCCCCAAAATGCGTATATACTCTCCTTGTTGTTCCACCAAATCTCCAGTACACAGCCACCCGTCACTCATTGCGGGGTTATCTTGGTTGAGGTAACCAAGCATGGCTGTTGGCGATTTGACCCACAGCACGCCATCTTGCACCTTATAGTCGGTTTTTTTTATTTTTAACCATAGCGAGTTACCTGCCTTCGACTCCGTGGGGAGTACGCCCAGCTCGCTCATACCATATGTTTGTTTTAGTGCGACTTGTGGCAATGCTTGTTGCAGCAAGTCGAGTGTTGCCTGTGGCATGACTTCTGAGCCATATGCGATCACAGTAAGCGAACTCAGATCTGCGCGTTGATGGCTGCGGTTGATCAATACCATGTTAAGAAAAGTCGGCGTAGTGGGTAATACATTGATGCGGTGCCTTTCAATGGCCTGACATACCGCTTCGGGGGTGCGTTCGGTCATACTGACCAAGGCGCACCCAGTCATTAAACATTGCATTAGGACATCAAAGCCACCAATATGATCGAAAAATAAAAAACCTGCGATGGTGGAAGTGGGGTGGTCTTTGCGAACTTGATAACGCTGCAAAAGCTTGTCCAAGCTGAGTAAAATTGCTTTGGGTGTACCTGTGCTGCCAGAGCTGTATAAGATCAATCCGGACTCTCCCAATGTGTCCAGTTGCTTTAATAACGCAGGCCTAGTGGTTGCAACGGGGGCTAGTGCGCTGCAGCACATGGTGTCGTCGCGTGTGTCGCACAGTAAATCTGGATGAACCGTGTTAATGATCGTGTCTAGGTGTGTAGCCTCGCTATTGAATAAGGGAGCGATTGTACACTGCTTGATATAAGCACAGAGCATCAACCCTAATGTTGTTGCGTTAAATACGCCATTGATGACAACGACACTGTGCTCTGTGATCGACTCGTTGATCAGCCAGTTGTGAGTACTTTGGGCAATGGCGTCAAAGGTAATGTGTTTTTCTTCTGCCACAACCGCGAGGGTATCACCGAACTGTTTTACACGATCCAAAATCCATGTTCTATCCACTAGGTTAGCTTCCTTTTTAAGTTGCTCATAAATCGTCATAGCTTATTGCCACTGACATAAACAGGTGCTATTACGCCGATCGCCACGCGTGACGACACATCCTTGATAGAACGGCGGGAAGCCTACAAGGTGATAGGGGATCAGCATCAAGTGACCTCAAAACACAGGCGATGCTTATGGAATTATAAGCGCAGAAATACCGCCCAGTTTAAAGGGATCTTAAATTATTATTTGTCTAGGCACTCAGGGTGTGGTGATTTTCTGATGTATGATAAACAGCACACCGACGGCGTATTTTCAGCCGTGTAATTGAATGATGAAAAACATTGTAAACATTGATAAATAACATGTAAAGCATGTATTGAGTCACAAGGTGAAAGGGGAAGGTTGGCGCATGTTTGCAGAAAATTGTCTGTTTATTGGTCTAATAAGCAGTGTGCACAGGCACGTAAAGTGTGACTGTGCACGCCTTGGCAACGCTAGATTATGTCGCTTTATTCAACTTCAGCAATAGCGTATGGCCTTCTACATCATAACGCGCAACCGTGTCATCCGATGCAATATCGCGCTTTTCAAAGCTCAATGCCAATGTCTCCGATGAGATGGTCTCTGTATGTGCAGCGATAGCCGCATCGAGTGCGTCATCACATGCATATTCGACATGAATACGGTCCTCGATCTTAAAGTCTAACTGCTTACGTGTTTTCTGAACACGGTTAACGATTTCGCGGGCCAGACCTTCAGCCAATAATTCCTCGTTTAGTTTACAGTCCAGTTCAATGGAAATATAACTATCCGAAATGACTTCTGAGCCTTCTTTTGGCTCACGGAAAGTGAGGATTTCTTCTTTGTCGAAGCGCATGCCTTCAAGTTCAATGCTGCCGTCTTTCTCTAGTTGGCGTAGTTGCTCACCAGTGAGTGCCTCAATAAGCGTTTTATATTGCTTAAATGATTTGCCCAACTTCTTGCCCAGCAAAGGTGAGTTTGGCTTGGCGTAGAAATTGATGAAGGTGTCTTCATCTTCACGGTAGACGACTGATTTTACATTCAGCTCAGATTGCAAGTAAGACTCTAGCTTCTTGATCTCTTGAAGTAGACCTGTATCGCGGTGGATCACGGTTAGGCTCATTAGAGGGATTTTGGTCTTGATCCGCTCTTTATTACGTTTTTGACGACCTAGCAGTACGACGTTTTGCAATAGCGCGAGTGCATCTTCAAGCTCTGGTTGAATGAGTGCTTCATCCACGGTTGGATAAGTACATAAGTGCACTGACTCTGGTTGCTCCTCTTTTTCTTGCAGGGCAAGCATTTCTTGATAGATATGCTCAGACAAGAATGGTGCAAACGGGGCCATGGCCAAGCTTAACTCGTAGATACAAGTGTACAGCGTCTGATATGCACACACCTTGTCTTCCGTCAGTGTTTCAGCCCAAAAACGTGAGCGATTAAGGCGGATATACCAGTTAGTCAATTGCTCAATAAACTCAAACAACACTGGAATAACGTTGTATAGCTGATAGTTTTCGATCTCCGTGGTGACCTTTAACTTCAATGTTTGCAGCTTTGACAGTATCCAATGATCCAACGGATTGGTGATTGTGTGCGCGGTATTTGACGGTTTCCAACCATCGATCTCTATATAAGTTTTCAGGAATTTAAAGGCATTCCACCAAGGTAGCATGGCACGACGAACAGTCAGTTTCACACCTTCGTTTGAAAAGTGTTGTGGTTCGCCTTTTACCAAACCTGAGTTTATTAAATATAACCGCAGTGCATCGGCACCAAACTCTTCCATGATGTCATCTGGCTGGGTGTAGTTGCGCAAGCGCTTCGACATTTTTTTGCCATCTTCTGCCATCACGATGCCATTAACAATGACGTTCTTAAATGCGGGCTTGTCGTGTAAAGCCTGGCTTAATACCAATAGGGTATAGAACCAACCGCGTGTTTGATCCAATCCCTCGGCAATGAATTCAGCCGGAAAACTAGACTCGAAAAGCGACTGATTTTCGAACGGGTAGTGGAGCTGAGCATACGGCATAGCGCCTGACTCAAACCAACAATCTAGCACTTCCTCAATCCGCTGATAAGTGCCTTCTTCACCCGCCACACTGAAAGAAATATCATCGACGTAGTCACGGTGCAAGTCATCGACACGGATCCCTGAATAGTGCTCCAATTCTTCTATGGAACCAATACACAAATAGTTGCCAGTTACGTCGTTGCGCCACAGCGGGATGGGTGTTCCCCAGTATCTGTTTCGCGAGACAGCCCAGTCAATGGCGCCTGCCAACCAGTTACCCATTCGGCCTTCTTTAATATACTCAGGAACCCAGTTGATCTGTTGGTTCAATGCCACGAGTTTGTCGCGCATTTGTTCTACTTTGACATACCATGATGGAATAGAACGATAGATGATCGGCGTGTCAGAGCGCGGGCAGAACGGGTAGCTGTGCACTATGGTGGTGTGGCTGTAGAGGTGACCGGTTTCTTTTAAGTGGCGAATGATTTTTTTATCCGCTTCTTTGACGTGCATACCGCTAAAGTCCGTCACTTCTTCGGTAAACTCGCCAACCATATTCAAAGGACACACAACGGCCTGAATATTTGCCTCTTTCATAACGCGGTTATCGTCTTCACCAAATGCTGGTGCGATATGTACGATACCCGTACCACTGTCCATGGTGACATAATCGTCTGCAAGGACAACAAATGCGCCTTCATTCTTTAATTCTTTGAAATAATCAAATAGCGGCTCATAGCGTTTGCCGACCAATTCCGCGCCTGTAAATTCTTGCACTACGGTTAAGTTTTTCCCTTTACCTATGGCTTCAAGGCGCGCTTTGGCAATAATAAAGTGGATATCTTTATCTTCATCTAACACTTTTATGTAGTCGGCGTCGGCTTTTACACATAACCCCAAGTTAGAAGGTAATGTCCAAGGTGTGGTGGTCCACGCTGCGATATAGCAGTCTTCGTCTTCTAATTTGAATAACACTTCAAGTGCAGGATCTTGCACATCTTTGTAGTTAGAACCCGCTTCGAAGTTAGATAAAACGGTGCCCAAAGTGGTAGAGAACGGTACAACCTTGACGCCTTGGGTGATAAGGTCTTTTTCCCAAAGTTGTTTGAACACCCACCATACAGACTCCATGTACCAAGGTTCCATGGTTCTGTAATCATTATCAAAATCGACCCAGCGGCCAATACGTGTAACGGTAGAGCGCCACTCTTTGGTATAGCGTTGAACGATACCTCGACACTCATCATTGTATGCTTTGATCCCTAAGGTCTCAACGGCCTCTTTGGCTGACATGCCCAAGGTTTTATCGGTTTCATGTTCAATCGGTAGGCCATGACAATCCCAGCCAAAACGGCGTTGGACATAATAACCTTTCATCGTAAAGTAGCGAGGGATAATATCTTTAATGGTGGATGCCAGCAGGTGCCCATGGTGTGGTTTACCAGTTGCAAATGGAGGTCCATCGTAAAATGCATAGGGTGGATTGTTGGCTGTTTGACGAAGAGATTTTTGGAAAATATCCTGTTTTTCCCAAAAATCAAGGACTTTTCGTTCCGCATCAACAAAGGAAAATGTATTCTGATCTGTATCGAGAGTATTGCCGTTCATTCTGCCAAAGTAACCTTTAATTAGAGTTCATTATGCTGTAGCGATAAGCTGATATTTCATCATACCATAAATTCAACAACGTAAAAGGCTTACGGTACTTATGGGATTATTTTCCAAGAGAATGATTGGTTCTGCGTGTGTTTTTACTGGCGCCGGGCACCGTTAGGTGTTCACTCGCAGTAAAACCCTTGTATATCTGAGCCTAAATATGTTATCAATTTAACTGTTTAACCTATTGTATTTATTGTGTGTTTAAACTACTTGGCGCAGTTATGACATGGTCCGTGGGGCGGGTGATTAATTGCACAGAGATTATTTCCTTAATTGCAATTAAAGATTTGTCTCACGCATGAGACAAAATGGGGTGAGCGAAACAAAAAATACGTGTAAAAATTCCTAAGCTGATTTTGCCAACGAACAATGGTTGGATTGTGTGGGAAAATTTTGCATAATCAAAAATGATTCAAATACGATTTCTACAACATCACATTGTCAGTGCCAGGGTGTTTGCCGCATGTGCAACGCTATAAAATTTATGTGTAACGATACATAGGGTGCTGAAGCGCAGTCGTTTTGGGCTGGAATAATTTAAGGATAAAATTATTGATGACGATACAAGCACTGTTAGGTATAGATACTGACTTTTCACCTGTGAAGTCAGATCCCAAGCCGGCTGGAGAAATGGCATTTAGCATGATGTTTTTCTCAGACATCCGCAAAGACATTACCAGCTCAGAGAAATACGACTTTATCACCGCGCTGACGCAGTTTGCAGATCAGTCTAAGTTCACCGCGGTTTACTTGCCTGAACGCCACTTCCACGAGTTTGGTGCGATTTTTCCTAACTCTGCGGTCATGGCTGCTTACCTTATCCCACAAACAAAACATATCCGCTTTCGAACTGCGGGTGTGAGCTTGCCACTGCACCACCCAGCAGAAGTGGTGGAGTGGTGGGCGATGAATGATATTTTGTCCAATGGGCGTGTTGATTTGGGGTTTGGTTCTGGGTGGAATAAACCGGACTTTATTTATGCCCCGCATAACTATGATGACCGCCGCGAGAAAATGACGGAGCAGATCGCCATCGTTAAACAACTGTGGGCAGGGGAAAGTGTTGAGTTTGAGGGGCCTGATAACGCTTATTATGCGACCAAAGTCTACCCAAGGCCAATTCAAAAGTCGTTGAATGTGTGGATGTTAGTCGCTCAAAATGACAAGGGGTTTGAGCAGGCAGGTGCGAGTGGTCACAATGTATTTACCATGCTTTACGGCGTTGATCTTGCCTCCATGGAGCGAAAAATCAGCATTTATCGGGCGGCGAGAAAACGAGCCGGTTTTGACCCTGAGACGGGGGTGGTCACACTGATGCTACACACCTTGATTGGGGATTCCATCTCGCAAGTAAAGCGCGCAGTGGAAAGCCCATTCAAAGCATATATTCGCAGTTCAATGGAAGCCCACTTGGCCAGTGACTCGTTGCAGAAAAAGGGCGCTGCTGAATTTGGTGAGCAAGATAAAGACAGTATTTTGGAGTATGCTTTTCAGCGATATTTTAAGACCGGTGCATTGTTCGGCACCGTTGAAGATGGCAAGCGGATCGTCAAACAGGCGCAGGACATCGGCGTGAATGAAATTGCGTGCTTAATGGACTTTGGCGTGGATTACGCATCAGTAAAGGACTCTTTACCCCATTTGGAGCAGCTCGTAGCAGCATATACAGGAGTGAAATAAGTTTTGGATATTGAAAAACAGCGACTGGCGATCAAGGATTTGATGCGTGAATACGCGACAAAACACACCGCTCAATCCGCCAACAAAGAAGGTGCCGACGAAGGAAATAGCAACTCCTCAGAACTAGAACCTATCGCCATTGTCGGGCTGGAAGGGTATTTACCTGGCTGCCAATCAGTAGCCGAGTTTTGGCAGCATTTAGATAAGGATGAGTCACTGATCGAGGAAATCCCTCAATCGCGCTTTGACTGGCGTTTATATGCTGATGAAGCACAAGATGGAGAGGTTCAGTCCGATAAAATGCGGTGTCGTTGGGGGGGATTTATTCCCGATATCCAAAGCTTTGACCCACACTTTTTTAAGTTATTACCCGATGATGCAGAGCGCATGGATCCCCAGCAACGTTTGTTACTGATGTCGGTGTATAACACCTTGGAAAATGCAGGCTATTGTCCGCAAGCACTGAAAGGCTCAAATACCGGGGTCTTTGTTGGTTTTGAACGCAATGAGTATTTATTGAACCTGATTGAGTCGGGCTATGATACGGGAGAGAGTCTACATCAATCGGACAGTATGATTGCCAATAATATCTCATACTACTTCGATTTTTCGGGTCCCAGTGAAGTAGTCAATACAATGTGCTCCGGTGCTGCTGTGGCGATACACAGAGCTGTAGTTGCACTGCGCGCGGGGGAGATTGAGCAGGCCATAGTTGGGGCGGCTAATTTATTGCTGCGACCAGATACCTTCGTGAAATTGTCGCAATCGCAACAGATGAGTCCAACACCGACAGTGAAATCATTTGGTGAAGATGCCGACGGCTATTTACGAGCGGAAGGGGTCGCCAGTATTTTACTTAAACCTTATTCCCGTGCGCGCAAAGATGGGGACGCTATTTATGCTGTGATCAAAAATTCAGCGGTAAATTATAACGGCAATCGTTCGGCATCCATTGCTGCACCCAATACCAACGCACATGCAT
>NZ_JAKRFY010000027.1:0-139773 GCF_022347805.1 Pseudoalteromonas sp. Of7M-16
TCTGGTAATCCGGTTTCTGGTAATCCGGTTTCTGGTAATCCGGTTTCTGGTAATCCGGTTTCTGGTAATCCGGTTTCTGGTAATCCGGTTTCTGGTAATTACAATTGGA
The DNA here is from genome assembly GCF_022347805.1 of Pseudoalteromonas sp. Of7M-16. Lineage (NCBI taxonomy): Bacteria > Pseudomonadati > Pseudomonadota > Gammaproteobacteria > Alteromonadales > Pseudoalteromonadaceae > Pseudoalteromonas > Pseudoalteromonas sp. Of7M-16. The sequence continues at coordinate 110 of NZ_JAKRFY010000027.1, forward strand.
ATAAAATAAGGTTTTTAGCTATAATTATAGGAACACATCATACATATAAAGATCATGTCAACAAAGTTAATATTAAGAAGTAGTTTTGATTACTTATTCGATCAGCTAAATCTCCTTTGCGAAGAACTAAAAGAAAAAGAGATTAGCTATTCTAGTTATTATCAATTACCAGAAATCAAAGCTGAAGATGAAAAGAAAGCGCCTGAAGAGATTCAAGTTACAAAAATATCGGGTAATGAAGCATTTGATAAATGCATAAACGGAATTACGGATCTATTTGTTGGTCAAAAAAAGAGTAGCAAAATACTAACTCGCCATCCAGGTTTAATTGCTGTCGATGATGCAGATGGAAAAATTAAGTCAAGACTAGTTGAAGTAAACAAATCCAAAGAACAGTTTAAAAATACCGTTCTTGAAATTAATAATAATGACGCCAGGTTTGAAGCTGTACACAATGCAATACCGAATTTAATTACGTTAGCTGCGTATAGGAAAATACATTTTGAAGATTCTATACCTTATTCGGTAAGGTTCACATGGATGAAAAAGCATTCTACAACTACGCTTTCAAAGAAAGTTGCATTAGAAATGCTCAATAAATCATCAGGTTACTCCAACCCTAGAGTTATCGATCAGCAAAGCTGGCAGCAAATCGTAGAATTAGAAAAAGTTAGGCTCTCTAGTTTAGGAGAAAAAACTAAACTAAGGATAAAAAGGCCTACTCGAGTAACACCAGAAGTTAATGTTAGATTTACAGCCAAAAATAGATATCATGTCAGTGGTGCACTGCCCTTTATTCTATTAAACCCACAAAAGGAAACTAAAATAGGCAGTTTAAGTAACTTCAGCTCTAAAGTTGAAGATACCAGAAAGAAGGACTATAGCTATCTAATTGAGCGAATATATTTAGAAAATTTAGAGTAAGCTTGCTAAAACAAAATTTAAAAGCCAATTTAACATAATTGGCTTAGCAAACTACTTTTTTACGATTGCTTCTAGAATATCTTCATCGATAATTTCAGCCGTTTCGACCAATCTTTTTCCACCTTGAATTTCAATTCTCTTGTTATGTTTATTCAAAGCTAAAATTTCTTCACAAAACTGTGTAGAAGGATGCATTTCATACACATAGTCGATAATTCGGCCAGTATCATCATCTTTTACATTAGAAATGTTATATTCTGAAATAGCACCTTTTTCTATCAAATCTTTCATTGTCGTAGTCATATCTCTACGAAGTGCTTTCAGTTTATTGTCTGTAATTTCATCCGTTGAATAAATAGAGCCATATTTTTCCATTATTGAAAGCAGTCTGAAATGGTAAGTTTTTCCAGGTGCAGCATAGCGCCACAAATGATACAGCCTAAGCATCATCCAGCGGGATAAACCGCGCTTTAGCTCTTGGGCACTGTTGAAATAATAACCTTTATATTCAAGGTTATCGATCATATTATGAACAAATGCGTTTAAACAGGCTACACATTTGATATTTCCACCTTGTCCTTTCTTACCACTGAAATGTAATGAGGATAAGAAGTTCATATTAGATTCATAAAAAGAATCATCTACATCGCTATTTTTAGTATCGGTTGCGCGATATTTAAATGAAAGCTTCGAGCCTTGTAAAGCTTCCAAAGACTCCTTGATCTGCGGGTAAGGCATTGATTGACCAACAGCTTTTAACTCCTGAGCCAATTCATTCATCGAAAAAATCACAGCATATTGAATACCGGACTTAAAATTTATTTTTACTATTTTGCCTTTTGATGCAAGTCGAATAAGTGCTCTTTCAACTTTTTCTTCTCGATCAGACGGCCAAACTAAAAACTCCGTTTCTTCACCATCTTTTTTACTACTTACAACAGCAGGAGTAATTTTAATCTCACCATCGTATAAAATACCATCAACTTTTTCTGATATTCTTCTAGTTATAATCGTCTTTTTGGGAGCTTCCTCTAAAGGAAGTTTTTTATGTCCAGAACGTACAAACCTACCCCATAAATCATAGTGATTAAATGTGTTTGAATACGCTCTCAAGCCATGGTTGGTGTTTTCTAATGAAATTCGCACATCTTTGTTGTCAGTAAAAAGTGCTAAACTTTCATTATCGATTGCACTTTCCACTCCATGAATTTGACCTCTAAGTGAGTCTGGTAGATTGTCAACAGAGATGTTTACCTTGCGGCTCATTTTTTTACTTCCTGATTCTTCCGACAGCTAATAACAACACATTCAAAGGAAAAAGTTAATAATTAAAGTTAGTAAAAAACTGATCTGAGTTCAAGTTTTTTTAGAGATCACAATTTTACCTACTGATTGGTATTATGAGATCATAATTTTACCAACAGTGTAGGAAAATCCTCGTTATTTAGGAGAAAATCACTCAAGAAACGCTATTTGGAGCTGATTTCAATACCGAGTTGTGCATAACATCGATCTAATTTAGTAAAGATCTGATCTATTCGTAGTATAGATCAGATCTTTATTTACTTAATCTTAGTGTTGCCAGTGATTTTGTTGATAACTCTTTGTTTTAACTTAGTACAACTTTGATCTTGAACACCCAATCTGTTTATAACATTGTGGATAAGCTGTTATTATAATGAAACTCAATTAGTAAGTTAGTATTTTCTTGATCTGGCAGTATATAAAGATCTGATCTTTACTACGTATTTTTGTGATCTACTATTTTATTAAAATTACTTTATTTACAATAGCTTATATATGAAATTTATCTCCTTATCCTTATATACCTATATATCTAACCATTTCTAAACTCCTTATTTATTCTTAAGATAAATTTTAAATCCTATATTTTTTGGATGTCTCTTATTTTAGTGGTTTACCTTTTATTTGATGGACATTATAATATTAAGCATAAAATTAAGGAATATACGTATGTCTATCAATAGCAATGCACTTTCCACTTATAAATTGTTGAAAGCAACTGCCGAAGTAGCAGAACAATCCCTTGAGGGCCGCATTCAACACTATAGAGCTCATCTTAAGTCCGAAGACAAAGAACTACGTACTTATACACAAAAGGCTGCTGCGGATCTGTTAGGCGTTAATAACAGAACATTAAAACGCCGCCATGATCAAGGTGATTTTGATCATCTGCACATTCAAAAAGGCGCTAATGGCCATTACGCATATACGTTGAGTAACATTTTTGCTATGGCTGATATTTTAGGGATCAATGCAGATCACAGAGATCTTGAGGATAAGCTTCAAGTCATTGTGATAAACAGCCTAAAGGGTGGTTGCGGTAAAACAACGTCCCTCGTCAATTTGGCGGCAGCGCTTGCTACAACAAATATTAAGAGATATCGCATTGGGATCATTGATTTGGATCCTCAAGGATCTTCATCAAGTTTTTTCCCGTCAAGTGAACATGATCCGATCACAGTTGGTGATCTAATGCGAGATTGCATAGAGCTCGAGGAAAACGAAACTTGGGAACAACTTGTTGCGGATTCATTCCAAAAAACACATATCCCAAATATTCGTATATTGCCTTCCGGCATGGATGACTTTTATTTTGAGCATGAAACAGCTACAGAATTAAAAGAGTCGAGTAGTTATGAGCAAACTCGCCATTATCATAAACTAAAAGAACGCGTCATAGAGCCTGTTAAGGACGAGTTTGATATCATATTGATAGATACGGCACCGTCTCTTAATTTCATGTTCTACAATGCACTGATGGCTTCTACGGCGATGCTGATCCCTGTCCACCCTGAAGCAGTAGATTTTGATGCGAACAATAAGTATCTGAAACGACTTGGTGAAATTTACCATACTGTCGCTGCACTCGGTCATGAAGGTTGGGACTTTATGCAATTCTTGGTGACTAACTATGTTAAAGGAAATCATTCTCAGCGAGACATAGTAAAAGATGTGCGCACTGCATTTGGCAGACAGGTAATGAGTTATCCGATTAATCATAGTTCTGCGATAACAGCTAGTTCGTCTTCTTTTAATACGATTTTTGATCAAAAAACATCGGACTCATTAGCAAGTAGAGAGTCTTTGCTTAGAGCACAAGAAAATATCAAAGACGTTGTCGATGAACTCGAAATGTTAATTCGCTCAAATTGGGCTTCCACACAATCCAGCTTAGATTAAATACAGGTTAGATAATGGCTAGAAAACGTAAAAATGATACACGATTAGACCCTTTTGCTACTCCTGTTGAAAAAAGCAGCTTGGATGATCTATTGGGGCAAGCGAGTCAAGGTGACGTCGTTACTATGCCGTCGCCAAGTGATCCAAATCGGCTAATCGAATTAAAGTGTGAAGTGATCGCATTCTCTGACATTGAAAGCAAAACCATTGTTTTTGGTCAAAATCGGCGTGAGCAATCACTGCTTAATGAAAAATCCGTTGCTGATATTTTACCAGCCATAAAAGAAGATGGCAGGAATATGCATCCCGCTTTATGTTGGGTAAAAGATGGCAAACTACAAGTATTATCTGGTTCTAGAAGACGAAAAGCATGTTTGTTAAGCGGTGCTGATTATGTTGTATTGTCTTCAAGCGACTTCACTAACGACGATGCTAAGGCGCTTGCTGTTTCGTCAGATCAATATATCGCACCAAGTCTGTGGGAGCTTGGCAAAGCGTATGAGCAAACCAGAGTACGGTTGCAGGAAAATGGCAATAAAGGATCTTATAGAGAGATAGCGGCAATAGAAGGTGTTTCTCATACAGCTGTTGCTGATGCTATAAAAGCCTTTCAACATATCCAGCATGAAGTTGTTTTGCTCTACCCTACGCCAAACCACTTAGGACGTGAGGTTGCAAAAAAACTTATCAATGCACGTAAGGAACAGCCTGAACAATTTCAAAGTAAACTAGAACAGATTGCTGATGAGTTACTATTTGATGACCAAATGAGTGATGAAAAGCGTGCTTTGGCCATCACTAAGTACCTCACTACATTTGAAAGCAGCTCTGCGACACGTTCTGAAGCTTTGGTTGATAGTCAGTATATCAAAGTGCAACGAAGCCTTAATTCTGGCGCTATTACCGTCAAAATTGACGATAAGGTGCTAACAGATAAGCGTTTAGAACAATTGCAAAAACTGTTAAGTAGTTTTAATTAGTATGTTGCGGCCTAGATCATCTAGGCCTTTTTTATATCTTTTCACATCCAACCAGTCAATTTTTCATGATTTAGTCCCATTTGGCTCTTTAGCTCAAAACCGTAATTTCATATACTGGTCCTTTACGTTTTATTGCTTGTTAAAAAATGTCCTCGCAGTTATCTAAAGAGCAGCTATTAGCTTTATTTGAAGAAATTAAACAGGAACAGTCTTCTCAGTTCCCCTTATCTGATCGCTTCCTTAAGCAGTACTTTAATTCTGCTATGTTAGCGAAGGCCAAGGAGTACCTTAACGACGATCAAATTTGCTTTCTTGATCACAGTGAGGATTTCTCGAGAATAGATGCTCAAGTACTTGGTAATTTTGGTAATACGTTCACACAACACATAAAAATTGAACAAATAAAAGGCGCTCCGTCAGTTGAGGCTCAATGTTCTTGCTCTCACAATCCGAAGTGTCGCCATATTGCTGCTGTACTACTAAAGCTTAAAATCGACCATTCTGGTGGTTTTGGAGAGTCTTTTCTCGTCAATGATTGGTTTAACGAGCTTTCATTACTACAGCAATCTTCTGGACTGAACACATCCAACGTGCTGCTGTTCGTACTGGAGCATCGCGGAAACGAAGTATTATTAAACCCAAAAGTGTCACCCCATAAACCTGATGGGCATTATCCTCTTGGTCGTGTATTAACGGAGAAACAGCTCAATGCACATGTTCCGCCAAAGGATATTTTAGAAAGTGACTATCGTCTGTTTAGTTGGGTTCGCTCACAAAATACGCCAGGCCATTTCGAATTGGCTGGTAAGTGGGGGTTCGCTGCGCTGCAACAGCTTGCTGCCACCAAGCGATGTTTTTTCGGTAATAGCCGTAAGCCTTTGCAATTTGGCCACATGCAACATTTGGATTTCTTTTGGCAAGCGGAAAATGACAGCTTTAAGCTCGTCAGTCACCTCTCAGATGTAGATCAGTGGCTACTGATAAAATCGGACCCTCCTGTCTATTTAGACACTGAAAATATGTTGCTCGGCCGTATCGAATCTGAACTAAGTGCGCAAGAAATTGCACATTTACAAACCATGCCTAGTATACAAAAAGACAAGATTGAGGCGGTGATCAAGCGCTTTCAAGATATCTTTGCCGACAATGTAATTCCCCCTCCTCAAGGGTATGAAAGGCTGATCAATAAAGATAAATTGGTTGCTAAGCTGTCGGCGAGTGAAGGCGAGTATACTCATCTCACGCTCTCTTTGTTTGACTCCAAGAAAAAGTATTCCACAGAGAAGCAACTTAATCGCTGCGAAAAAATGCTTCTTGGATTAGGTTTCGAGGCGCAAGGTGGCGGTTTTAAACTGCCAGTTGAGGACGAGGTTTCTTATCACTGGTACAACTGTGAAGTTCGACCTTATTTACAGCGTAAAATGTGGCAGGTTGAAGAAATTCAGCAAGCAAAGAAAGTCTTGGTACCAAGGGTCACATTGCAACTTAAGCGAGATAAAAAGCATCATGTTATTGGCAAGGTTATGTTTGATGATAAACAAATTTTGCTTGATTGGGACAAGGCCCCTAGCCATGAAGTCAACTCTATCGCAAACGTATTTCAATATGTACAAATTGCACAGCAGCACTACGCGATTTCGAAAGATATTTATGAAGAGTTATTGCTTCTAAAATCTCGCTTCAGCTATTACCTTTCTAGCTCGCAATTTAAGTTTCCGCTCTCTTATGCTAAAAAGTTATTTGAACTTGATGCTGTGGAAAGTGTTTCCGATGATGCGCGATTGTTAGACTATTTAGCAGAGCTTAACAAGCCCGTAGATATCAATGAATCTTTGTTAGGTGATAGTCAGGAGCGGTTTACTTTGCGTGATTATCAATTGCAAGGAGTCAATTGGTTAAAGTTTTTGAACCGACATCAGCTTGGTGGAATATTAGCGGATGATATGGGGCTCGGCAAAACACTTCAAGTTATTGCTTACTTCATATCTCAGCACAATACATTAGTGACCAAGCCGTCTCTCATTGTCTGTCCTACTTCTTTGGTTGGAAATTGGCAAAATGAATTTAAAAAGTTTGCTCCACATTTACCTGTGCTTACAGTGCATGGCAGTAACCGTGATAAGCAGCTTAATCAGGTAGCCCAAGCCCGTTTTATCATCACGACTTACCCACTGTTGAAGCGCGATTTACCGCACTACTCCGAACTACAGTTTGATTCGATAGTTCTTGATGAAGCGCAGTATATAAAGAACGAAACCGCACAAATTTCGAAATGTGTAAAACAGTTATCAGCTGAATTTAAACTTTGTATGAGCGGTACGCCAGTAGAAAACAACCTTATGGAGCTTAAGTCGCTACTTGATTTTGTGATGCCAGATGTACTTGGTACTAAGCAGCAATTTAAGCAAAACTTTCAGCAACCAATAGAAAAAGAGCGCGATAGCAAAAGGGCTAAAGAGCTACAATCACTGATTGCGCCATTTATATTGCGTCGAACGAAATCTGAAGTTGTGCGAGAGCTGCCGGCGAAAACGGAGCTGATTAAAAAGCTTGAGTTTACACCAGAGCAAGCGTCACTTTATCAGCATGTACAAGGCCAAATTGAAACTAGTTTGATAGATCTGTTTAAAGAGCAAGGTGTTGAAAGTAGCAAACTTGCATTTTTGGATGCATTGCTGAAGCTAAGGCAGATTTGTTGTCACCCTGAGCTCGTAGACAAAGAGAGCGAATATCAGCAAAGTGCTAAATTTAAATGGTTAGGCGCACATTTACCAATCTTGTTAAAAGAAGGTAGAAAAGTCATTATTTTCAGTCAATTTACGTCTGTACTGGATATGATTGCCAATCTATGCGATGAGATTGAAATACCATTTGCGATGCTAACTGGGCAAACAAGACATCGAGATAAAGCCATTGCGCGTTTTACTGAAGGTGATGTTGACGTGTTTTTGATTTCTTTAAAAGCTGGCGGTACAGGCTTAAACCTGACTCAAGCAGATACAGTTATTCATTTTGATCCCTGGTGGAACCCAGCTGTAGAGAATCAGGCAACAGATCGTGCGTACCGTATAGGCCAAGATAAGCCTGTCTTTGTCTACAAGCTTATTGTTGCTAACTCTATTGAGCAGAAGGTTTATCAAATGCAAAAAGACAAACAGGCGTTGGTGGATGCTTTATTTGCTGATACTGGGGTTAATTTAAGTGAGTTTAATGAAGCGCAAATGCTTGAGTTGATAAAAAATTAAATTATTTTTGAACTAATTAAATAAGGGGCTGTCTATCTTTATGCACATTGTGAGATTACATACAGCAGTGAGCACATGTTGATTTCCCCCTATTAATTACATGACGTATTTGTAATAACCAGCTCTTTTGAGCTGGTTTTTCTTTTTTTGCTTCTCGGTACTTAAATATCACCCGCTGTAATGGCGTGTAATGGTATTACGTGTCATTTCTTGCCTTGTTCCACATTTGATCCACAATCTTTCACTTTAATACACACATAGGAAAACAAAACCAAATGAATTGGACTTAAGGTGGGTTATTATGTTGTGCTATGAAAATACGATTTCGCAGTTAAACTTTATTGAACCACAATCGCTGTGCGACTATGATCTCATAAATGAAGTTGCAAGCTCTGAAGATTTAGCAAGTATCTTAACGACACTGCTTTTTGACGATACACTTTCTTCAAATCTTAAAAAACAGATAAAGCAACAGCTGCGAGTATTAAAAGCCAGTAAGAGAAACTAATGGAAGAAAAAAACCACATTTTGATCGTCGAAGATGATTTTGATATTGCTGAACAAGTCATGCTGTTTTTTAAAGCATCAGGCTTTAAAATAACGCATATAGCCGACGGTGCAGAAGTGGTTAGTTGGGTCAGAGAAAACGGCCCTGATGCCATCCTAATGGATATCATGCTACCAAACCAAGATGGTGTTGTGTGCATGCAACAAATTAGAGAGTTTTCAATGGTACCTATTGTGATGTTGACAGCAAAGGTATCTGAGTCAGATAGACTTAAAGGGCTTGAGTTTGGTGCAGATGATTATGTCTGTAAGCCTTTTAGCGCGGCAGAGCTTGTTATGCGTATAAAGGCTATATTACGCCGTTGTAGTGCGCCTGCTGTTTCGGATACGCCTGATATAGAAGTTAACGAATCACAGTTATTGGTGTCCTTAAAAGGACAGTCATTAAGTTTAACTAAAGTTGAATTTGATGTGTTTGCTATGCTTTACAATGCGCCTAACAGGGTGTTTTCGCGACAACAAATATTGGATCATATTCAACCTGACAATTTTGATATATCAGATCGCGTAATTGATAGCCATATAAAAAATATCCGCAAGAAAATTAAAAATATCGATATTTCCCCAAAAATTGTTGAATCTGTGTATGGTGCAGGATATAGGTTCAATGAACAGCATATAAACAGCTAACCTCCCTACTTCTCAGTGCCAATTAAAATGGTTGGCACACTATTTTAATTGGCAGATTAACCTCACTTGTAAGTGATTGATCAACTTCTCTAAGGTATGATTTAACTAGATTTAATTGTTAGGGTTACCCTATGTTTTGGACTAGTTTTTCTTCGCTACCTTGGCAAGTCGCTATGGTGCTTTTAGGGTCTGGTGCCGCCATTTCAGGTTTAGGCTGGTTGGTTTTTTCTTATTTATCTAAGCAAAAAACGCGCTCCTTGCAGGCCATGGCACAAAATAAGATAGACTCACTGCAATATGCACACGATGAGCTGAAAGAGCAATTGAATGTGGCGCAGCAGCTGCAACTGAAAACCCACGGTGAAGCGCAGCAATATCAAGCAAGGTTGGCGGAAAAGCATGCTCAAGTTAAAGAGTACTATGGTTTGTGGCAGCAAGCTCAAACTAAAGCGCAGACAGAGCAAGAGCAAGCGCATCAACTGGCGTTACAGTTAACAGATATGGAAACCAAACTGGCTGAAAAGCAATTGGCTTTTGATGCGCAAATTGCGCATTTAGAGCAAGCCAAAAATACCTTGAAGCAAGAGTTCGAAAATGTCGCAAGTAAACTGTTTGAAGAAAAAAGCCAGCAATTTGCTCGACATAGCCAGGAAAAAATTCAAACGATTTTAAGCCCAGTTCAGGGAGAAATTAAAGGCTTTAGGGACAAAATGGAAGCCATCCACAGTGAGGACCTAAAACAGCGGGCTGCGCTTAAAACAGAGTTACTTCACTTGCAAGCGAACAATCAGGCTATGACTGATCAAGCAAGTAAGTTAACTACGGCATTACAAGGGCAGACTAAAACCCAAGGAAACTGGGGAGAGCTGATGCTTGAAAATGTACTAGATAGTGCTGGGCTTCGTCCGGGTTATGATTATAAACGGGAAGTGAGTTTCACAACCGAACAAGGTAAGTACAGGCCAGATGTCATTGTTTACCTACCTCAGAGTCGTCATTTAGTTGTTGATGCAAAAACTTCATTAAATGCCTACACACGTTATGTGAATGCACAAGATGAAGTATCTGCGCAACAAGCTTTAAAAGAACATGTGAATGCAGTCAAGGCGCGGGTAAAAGAGTTGGGAGATAAATCCTATGAGCGCTTGCCAGGTCTCAACTCTCCGGAAGTGGTAATAATGTTTATACCAGTTGAGTCCGCGTTCGTTGAAGCAATTAAGTATGCACCCGATATCTATCAATATGCATTAGAGAACAAAGTGTTGGTAGCAACGCCTACCACTCTGCTTACTAGCCTAAACATTGTTAAACAATTATGGCGCTTTGAAGAGCAAAGTAAGCACAGCAAAGAGTTGGCCTTACGTGCAGAGAAGTTTTACAACAAGTTGAATAGTTTCCTACATAGTCTAGAGGGAGTTGGCAAACAGCTGGATAAAGCACAAGAAACCTATGATAAAGCGCTTGGGCAACTTTATTCTGGCAAAGGGAATTTAATTAAACAGGCATCCGAATTTAAAGAGTTGGGTGTGTCGGTAACCAAAGAGCTACCAGAAGAGCTGCTTGAAAAGGCAAAGTTAGAATTAAAGTAGTTTCAATAGTAAAAAAGGGCTTTAAGCCCTTTTTTATTTAGTACACAGTGCGTAGTCGCCATTTCTTGGCTTATCGGAATACAAGTAAATATACAGCGAGTTATTCTTTACATCATTCCATACAGTGCTCTTTGGATGTGGACATAGAGACTGTTTGATATAACCTTTTATTTCACTGCTACTCATTGCTAAAGGCGTAGGAATTTGAACAAAAACGTTTAATTCGCCTTGGTTGTAGCTAACTCTGCTTAATTTCCAGCTTCCCATCATATATTGCTTAGCAAAATAGCGATCAATACGCATTTGGGCATCATGGCTTATCTCAGCATGTACAATGTCATTCGATCGTGTGTCCATCCAGTAGTTCCATGCTGAGGCTAAAATTAAAAAGCCAGCTAGCAGCATAGACCAAAAAGGCAATACGCCCTTCTTTTTAGGTCGCACTTTTGACTGATGCCTTTTCCGCTCGGCAATTTTAACCCAATCATTGTGTTTCATTGTACGCTGTGTCATAAGTAGTTTCCTCCCGTTCATGCTGCTCATTTAATCAAGGTAATGTGGATGAAAAATGAAGTATTGTGGAGGCGCAAGGTGATCGGATCAGTTGGGTAGAAAATTTCCGTTTTAAATCCTGATCCAATTCTTTTGTATTAATTTTATATATTTTCACTACTGAGTACATAAAGTAGTGTTTTTAAAGTTTTGGCTTATTTTAGTGGCAAAGCAATTGATATATCGAGTCCACCTAAATTACTGCGTTTAATATCAATACTTCCAGACATGAGTTCTATTAAACTTTTGCAAATTGACAAGCCCAAACCTGAACCGCCAGTGGCTCTGCTTCGAGAGCTTTCAACACGGTACAAGCGTTCAAATAATTTTGGGAGCTCTTCATCGGCGACCGTTGGTGAGGAGTCTTGTAGTTGTATATTTAAGTAGTTCTTGTCCTGATACATTTTAAAAACGACCCGCCCTGGGCTGTCTGTATATAGGCAAGCGTTTTTACATAAATTATTAACGACTCGATCTAGTTTGGGTTTGTCGACTGTTATGGTCGAGCCTTCAGGAATATTTATTTCACTGCTAAAAGACAGCGAGTGGCTTTCCGTCATACGCTTAATATCGTAGCTGTAGTTTTGTGAAAGAGTTTGCAGACATTGGGTCTGTTCATTCAATGCAATGGCATTATTTTCTGCCTGAGATAATTGATATACATCTGTGATAAGAGAATTAAGCTGCGAGATTTTTTCGTTGATCTTACTGTAGGCTTTATTGTTATCTTCGAATAAACCGTGTTCCAAGGCTTCTATATGCAGTTTCAAGACACTTAAAGGCGTGCGTAATTCATGAGAAATATCAGCCAACATCTTTTCTTTTTGCTTTAGATTTTGTTGATACAACTTGGCTGCTAAGTTAGCGGCACGATGCTTGATGAAGTAAATATAAGTAAGCAGCGAAAAAATGAATAGCGCAGAAAGCCCGGCAATGAGCCAAGATTTTTGCATCAACTTGGTATGTTTTAATTCACTTTGTGCAAGGGCTTTTTCTTTCTCTGATACTTCGAGTTGCTGGCGTTGTACTAAGTTGCTAATACTGTTGCGATAGGTTTGCGCTTTTTGATTATTAAATCTTTCATCGTGCGCTTTATGCAAATTGAATGCATCACGAATATAAGTATACGCAAGTTCTGGTTCTCCTACTTGTCTTGCCAAATTAGCTGAGATTTCGTAGTAATGTATTGTTAAAGGGCTGTCTTGTTCATCATTGACCAATACCTCAAGATCTCTAATATAATTTTCTGCCACATGGGGCTGTTTAAGATGCAGATAGGCTTGAGATACGCTGATATGCGCGTAAATTAGTTGTATTTGGCTTTGCGCTTTTTTTGCAAAGTCTAAACTAAGGTGTGCATTGATAAGTGCCTCATCGCCTTTATCTAGCTTCATATAACTACTGGCCAGCATATGGTATGCGCGCGATAGACTCTCATTGGCATTGGTTTGTTTTAGGTATTTTAGAGCCTCATATATGTTATCAATAGCAAGTTGGTGATGATCTTGTTTATATGAAACCTGAGATAGACGTAAAGCACTGTCTGCGATAGCGACAATATTGCCATCTTTTTTATCTTCACTTAGCGCCCAGCGGAAAAAGGTTTCGGCTTGTTCATAGTCATTTAGCCTGACGGAAATATCACCCAAGTTATAAAAGTTACTCGCTTTGATACTATGGTTACTGCTGCCTTTTAAGTAACTTTGTGCCTTTAAATGAAACTGCATAGCTTGTGCAATTTGACTTTTATGGTCATAAAGTGTCCCCAAGTTGCTGTAAGCTAAGCCTATTAGAGTATCATCTTCTAGTTCTTGTGCCGCTTTTAAGGCTTTATAATAGTGCTCTTCAGCTTCTGCAAGACGGGACATACGCCTATAATTAATGCCTTTTTCATTATTTAGAGTACGGACTAGCTCTGTGCTTAAGTAGTAATGCTGTTCTATATGATTGAGTGTCGAGAGCGCTTTTTTGAACAACCCTTGCTTTCGGTAAATTTCAGCTTGGATCAATAGAATATCTAGTGCTTTTTCTTGATTTAAATTTTCTAGACGCCATGGCTCGATTAAATCCAACGCGATTTGATATTTCCCTTGCTTCTCAAGCTGCTTAAGTTCTTCAATATCAATACTTGCAACTGCTGAGTTGGTAGAGAGTATGCAAGTAAATAGCACAGAGGCGAATATTTTTTTCATATTTTTTCATGTTAAATCAAAACGCTTGCATGCTAGGCAACAAATGTGTGACAAATATGGATCATGTAAAGGGGGTTTACAGCTTGGCAGTACGTAAAATTTTGCTCTGAAGTAGGCTATGTTAGTAAAATTATGATTTGGGAAGAAAAATACTTAGTAAAATGTGGATCCAAGCTTGCCAAGTTAGTTAGTAAAAAAGTGTTCTGCCTATTAATTGAGGCGACGTACAGCCGTAGTTGTTGCAACAAGGGCAATACTGGTGGCGTATAGACGCTGTTTTTAAGTCAAAAAGTGGTGTTTAACCTCAATTTACTTGCGGTATTTTATTGGTGCAACTCAGCTAGTATTTTTCTGATCTGTTTCAGTTGGTGTGCGTAAAATCGTGATCTCAATATGCAGGAGATGATATTTGCAAGATACAATGATAAGCACAAAAAGGGCCCAACGGGCCCAAGTTGGGATTTCCTGTACTAAAATTGATTCATGGTATTAGCTTCACCACCTGCCTTCAGCGCATTGTCCCCACTAAAGTACTCTTTGTGCGTGTCACCAATGTTGGAGCCTGCTAAATCTTGGTGTTTTACTGAAGCTTGCTCACGGCGGATTTCCTGTCTTTGAACATCTCGTACGTATGCAAGCATACCGAGCTCCCCAAAATAGCCTTCGGCTAAAATGTCAGTACTCAATGCGACAGTGTGATAGGTTGGCAAGGTGATCAGGTGGTGAAAGATACCTGCTTGTGTTGCGCCATCAAGTTGAAAGCTTTTTACTTTTTCATCTGCGATTTGTGCAAGTTCGGTGGTATCAAGCTCTGGTGCCATAAGCGCTTTAGGGTCAACTGTTGGATCTGGGTAGACTGAAATATCTTTGCCCTGTGCCTTGAGTGTTTCGTACGCCTGCTCCCTGAATTTTAATGTCCAATTGAATGAAGGCGAATTATTATAAACCAGCTTGGCATTAGGTACTTGCTCCCTGATGCGATTAACCAATTCAGCAATTTGGTCTACATTGGGTTTTTCTGTTTCAATCCATAATAAATCTGCACCTGCTTGTAAACTTGTTACGCAGTCCAATACTACTCTATCTTTTTCAGTTCCCTCTTTAAATTGATAAAGTCCATTGTCTAAGCGCACTGGCTTTTGCAATTTGCCTTCTAGCTTGATGGCCATTTCCCCATCTGTAAGCTGATCAAGGTCGACAATCGGCTGGGTGTCTAAAAATGCTGTATATTGGCTAGCGATATCCCCGGGCTGTTTAGAAACCGGAATTTTTTGTGTCAAACTAGCTCCGAGAGAGTCTGTGCGGGCTACAATGATCCCGTCTTCAATACCTAGTTCTAAAAATGCATATCGAACAGCATTAATTTTTGCAAGGAAGTCTTCATGAGGTACTGTTACTTTACCTGCTTGGTGTCCGCATTGTTTGGCATCTGATACTTGGTTTTCAATTTGAATGGCGCAAGCTCCGGCTTCTATCATTTGTTTTGCGAGCAAGTAAGTGGCTTCTTCGTTGCCAAAACCTGCATCAATATCAGCGATGATAGGCACTATATGAGTTTCAAAGTTATCGATTTCTAATTGAAGTTGACTCGTATCTTGACCATTTAACTTCGCGGTATCGAGTGCTTTATACAAATGATCCAACTCCCTCGCATCAGCCTGTTTTAAGAAGGTATATATTTCTTCAATGAGCTTAGGAACCGCTGTTTTTTCGTGCATGCTTTGGTCTGGTAACGGGCCAAACTCAGATCGCAGTGCCGCTACCATCCAACCACTTAAGTATACATAAGCGCCTTTGGTTGTTTTTTGGTGTCTTTTAATGGCCATCATCATTTGTTGAGCCGTAAAGCCATGCCAACACCCCAGTGATTGAGTGTATTGTGTAGGATCTGCATCGTAACGAGCCATGTCCTCACGCATAATTTTCGCCGTGTACTTCGCGATATCTAACCCTGTTTTAAAGCGATTTTGTAAGTGCATTCTGCTTGCATATTCAGGGTTAATTGATTGCCAATTGTGTGTTTTTGTTGCGCATAAGGTAGTAAAGCGGTCAATTTGAGACTGGTAATTGCTCATGATTAATATCCTTCGAACGAGTTGTACACTAAATAAAAAGATTTGCCTAAGCGTTATGTGTGAGAGTTGCTGCGGCTTAATTAAACACTAGAACGGCTTTTATAATTTTTTAAATTTATAGTTGTTATTGTGAGTATATTTATTATGAATGGCGAAAGGGGTTTGTTTTTGTACAAATTGCTTTATTTTTGAATAACCCGTTCAAAATTAATTCGCATTAGGAACTCTGCTATGAATGCAACTGTGACAAACGCTGGGCTCACTATTGATGCTGACTTTTTTGATTTTGTGAATCAAGAGTTGCTCGATGGTCTACCCCTTAGCTCTGAATCGTTTTGGGATGGTTTGGCCAATATTGTAGATACACTCTCACCCATAAATCGTGCCTTACTCGAAAAGCGAAATAGCTTACAAGCTAAGGTTGATGACTATCATCGGCAAAATGTCAGTTGGGATGCCAAAAAATATCGGACATTTTTGGAATCTATTGGTTATTTGTTGCCACAGCCATCAGATTTCAACATTGTGACTGAACATTCTGAGCCTGAAATCGCTCTGGCTGCTGCACCACAATTGGTTGTTCCGGTGAACAACGCACGGTTTGCACTCAATGCGGCCAATGCGCGTTGGGGCTCCCTTTATGATGCCTTGTATGGGACGGATGTGATAAGTGAAGATGAAGGAGCTGAAAAAGGTAAAGAATACAACCCTGTACGCGGGTTTAAGGTGATGGCGTATGCAAGGCAACTATTGGATAAAATATTGCCTCTGAACGGTGGTTCACATATTGAAAGCACCCACTATGGCATTGTCGATAGTCGTTTAATTGTGACATTGAATGATAGCCGTCAGGTGACGCTTGCAGATCCAGAACAATTGATCGGATATTGTGGGCAATTGCAAAATCCTGCTGCGGTCTTAGTAAAACATCACGGCCTTCATATTGAGATCTGTATTGATCATGAGGATCCTATTGGAAAGGTTGATAAAGCGGGGATCAAAGACGTGATCTTGGAGTCAGCTTTAACAACGATTATGGATTGCGAAGACTCTGTAGCGGCTGTGGACGCTGAAGATAAAATCGTGGTTTATCGAAACTGGCTCGGTTTGAATAAAGGCAATTTAGTTGAAGAGTTTGTAAAAAATGGTCTGGCAGTTGAACGATGCCTAGCGAATGACAGAAGTTATAACTCACTCCATGGCGAGGTTTTTACTCTAAGTGGTAGAGCAATGATGTTTGTTCGCAATGTGGGTCATTTGATGACAACCCCTGCGGTACTTGACTCTGAAGGTCGAGAAATCTTTGAAGGAATACTTGATGCCATGGTAACGTCAGTTGCCGCCATGCATGACCTGAGAGGTAATAGCCCGTATCGGAATAGCAAATCTGCCAGTATAAATATTGTAAAACCCAAAATGCATGGCCCCGAGGAAGTTGCCTTTACAACCGAGTTATTTAACGCTGTAGAGCGAGCATTGGGATTGCCAGAAAATACGATTAAAATGGGGATCATGGATGAAGAGCGACGTACTTCTGTCAACTTAAAAGCGTGCATAGCAGCTGCCAGATCTCGTGTTGTATTCATAAATACAGGGTTTTTAGATCGCACCGGAGATGAGATCCATACATCTATGCTTGCCGGAGCTGTTAGGCCAAAAGAAGTGATCAAATCTCAACCGTGGATCTCGGCCTATGAGCGCCAGAATGTTGAAGTCGGTTTAGAAACAGGCTTCAAAGGTAAAGCACAAATTGGTAAAGGAATGTGGCCAAAACCAGATAACATGGCGCAGATGATGGCCTTAAAAGCAGCACAATTAGAAGCGGGAGCAAATACTGCATGGGTCCCCTCACCCACTGCTGCAACGCTGCATGCTATCCACTATCATGAGGTTGATGTTCTAGCTCAACAAGTCAAAATCTCGCGTTCTCAACATGCGTGTTTGGAAGACTTATTGACTCCTCCTTTGTTGCATGATGCCTCTTCTCTTTCTCTGTCAGATATTCAAGCTGAGTTAGACAATAATATTCAAGGTATTTTGGGCTATGTTGTGCGTTGGATAAACCAAGGTGTAGGTTGCTCAAAGGTGCCAGATATTTCTCATGTGGGTTTAATGGAAGATAGAGCAACATTGAGGATATCAAGTCAGCATATTGCAAACTGGCTAGAACATAAGGTGTGTAGCGAAGAGTTGGTATTGGCAACATTTGCTAAAATGGCCAGTGTCGTAGATAGTCAAAACAGCAGTGATCCGCACTATATTGCAATGTGTGAACATGGCCACCCAAAGGCGGATAGTTTAGCTTATAAAGCTGCGTTGGCACTTGTTTTTGAAGGTAAGCAACAGCCTAATGGCTACACAGAACCCTTGTTACATTATTATCGTAGGCTCCAAAAGTTACAGTCACATTAACAGCTAAAAGTGAGCGCTATGATTTAATCTTGGCGCTCACTTGTAAACCCCCTTTCCAATCATGTCTGCTATTCCCTATTTTTGGTAATTTGTAATTAGGTACAATTTGATACACTTTGGTATAATCCGACACGATATTTTTATCATTTTTTCAATATATTAATTAGCAAATAATAAAGATAAGAAACTGCTATGGACTCTAAATTTAAATGGCTGTCTGCTAGCCTTGTTTTGGTGAGTTTGAGCTGGATGCCTAGCGTTTACGGAAAAACAGCTCCTAGCTTTTGGGATGGGTTTGCCAATAAACGAGAAGCTGGTGGCTTTTTGTCGTTAGGTATTGGCGCGTCATACGGTGGTGGGCTACTTTCAAACATCGCGACTCGTCCACTGATAAATATTAATGGCAACTATTACTTCGAAAATGGACTGTTTGTTGAAGTACCTGGTAGTGATAGTAAGTTTGAACCTGACTGGGCTATGGGTTACAACCTGTACAATACCAATGAGTGGGAATTTGATCTCATATTCTCTTCTGCGCATTCCCACATGACTTATTATGGATATTTAGAAGGAAATTTTGCAGGCTATAGTGATGACAGGGATTTGACCGGGTATGTTGGTTTACGCGCTACAGGTGCAATTGGTCAGTACCAAATACAAACCATTTTAGCGCCTAAAGCGGATAACAGTGAGTACGATGGTGGTGCTTACGCTTCTCTTTGGGTTGCCAGATCTTGGCAAGTAAAAAATTGGAACTACTACGCTTCTATCGGGTTTCAATATCGTAACAGTAATATGTTGAACTACTATTACGGTGTGCCTTATAAATCTTCTCGGGTAGCACCATATGAAGCATCAGGTGGTGTGAATACATTACTTAAACTCGGCTTTACTAAACCAATCAGTGAAAGCTGGGTGGTTGATGGTTCTATCGGGTTTACAGATTACGCAAGTAGTATAGATAAAAGCCCCTACTCTATTGATGCACTAAAGTATGTATCTAACCGTAGTAAGTTAGGTCGCAATGTTAACATCACTCTGAGTTACGTATTTTAGGGGGCGATGTGAACAAGTATCTTTTTGGATTTTTATTAGCCCCGACGTTAACCTTTGCTGCGTCCAATAACCCCAACTTTATCGTTAAACCACAACAATGTGTTGCACTAGAACAAGGCCAGGAATGCTTTATCGATGTTTCGGTCAATTGGCAGGTAAGCGATGAAGGCAATTTTTGTTTATTTGCCAATGAAACACGGCTGCACTGCTGGCAGCGCAACAATCGAGGACAGTGGAAAAGCGAATTGGTCATGACTGATGATGTCGTGATGAGTTTGAAAAATAGCAGTGACAAAGTGATATTTAGCGACAAAGTTAAATATGCTTGGATCTATAAAAAACGCAAAAGCAAAGCCGTTCGTTGGCGAATGTTTTAAGGAATTTAGGATGAATGAGTGCAAGATTGCGTTGGTTGAGGATGATGTGGAATTGGCACAGTGGATAGCCGATTATCTCGAAGCAAAGCAGTATCAGGTATCCGTATATCATGACGGGTTAGCTGGCCTTGAAGGTGTAAAAAAAACACAGCCTGACTTGGTTATTTTGGATGGCATGTTACCTAGTATGGATGGTTTAGATGTGTGCAAAGCACTTCGACAGTCGATGCAAACACCTATATTGATGTTAACTGCCAGAGATGAGGAAGTTGACGAAATATTGGGTCTAGAGATGGGAGCCGATGACTATTTAACCAAGCCAGTAAGAGGTCGGTTGCTTGAGGCGAGAATGAGAACCCTCCTACGGCGCTCGGCTGCTACGCAAGCTACGGTGAGTGAGCGATTGGTGCTCGGTGCACTCGAAGTCGACTCTGACAATCGCCAAGTAACACTTAATGGCAACAATATCCAAGTCTCAAGCAATGAATTTGATGTGCTTTGGGTACTGGCGAGTCGCGCTGGAAGTGTTGTGACACGACAGGATCTGGTGCAGGAGTTGCGCGGCTTCGAATACGACGGGTTTGACCGTACTATCGACTTACGAGTATCTCGACTTCGCAAAAAGTTGGGTGATACACAAGCACCATACAAAATAGCGACAGTGTGGGGTAAAGGGTATCAGTTGGCGAAAGACACTTGGTAAGCCGATAAATTAAAGGAACAAATACAATATGTGGCGGTTTGTTGTTGCGCTCGTGAGTGTTTTATTGATCGCAAGTATCTTGTTAGGGCAAATATTCGATACATTATATTCATCAGACGATACTAGCGAGCCTTTGGTGAGCGAGCAATTGTCACTTACCTTGCCGCTTTTAAAGTTAATGGCATTAGGTGAGGTATCTGATTTTGACCCCAACCTCATGAAAGATGAGAATAATCAACGTAACGCCATATTGTATACGCGTGCAATGGACGAGTATCCGCTACCGGCTCTTTTACAGGAGCAATTGAAAAGGCAAGAGCCTGTTTATTTAGAAACGCAAGAGCACGTGATGGTACACCTATTGACCAGTACGCACGACATTTTAATCTACCAGTACGATAAACAAATTGAAAAAGAAGACTATCGCCTTTCCTTAACACTGTCTTTTTACCTCCTTTTGGTCATCGTTATCGTTATTTTTTTAGCGCCCTTTGTCAGACGTTTAATGCGATTGAGTGCGGCTGCGACCAAACTTGGAGACGGTCAGCTTGATGTCAGGTTACAGGTTGGTACGCTTTGGTACATCCGTGATATTGAGTTATCGTTTAATCAAATGGCCAGTAAAATTAGTCTCTTAATGGATGATATTAAGTTGCTGGCAGGCGGCCTATCTCATGAGTTGAGGACCCCGTTGGCGCGGGTACGGATGGGGCTGGATACGCTCGTTGAAGCTCAAGATGAGCAATTGCGAACCAAGTATGAGTCTCGAGTAAATCAGCAACTAGATGATATGGAAGGATTACTCATACATATGCTAGATTTTGCGAGATTGCAGCATAGTTTAGATGACGCAAAACCCAATAAAATGGACTTGGCTCAGATGCTATCGAGCTTAATCTCCAATACCTATCATGGATCTGTTGAATTTACCCTGCCATCAGAGAGTGTGTGTATCAATGCCGATTTACGATATTTGAATATGGCTGTGTCAAACATCATTGATAATGCTATTAAATATGGGCGTAGCAAGTGTGCAGTTAAAGTCTTTTATGAAAATAACGACATAGCAGTCAGTATAAGTGATGATGGTCAGGGGATTGATGCAGAAAAAAGAGCGACTGTATTTAAGCCTTTTGTCAGACTGGATAGGCAACAGTGCCCAGGCTTTGGGATCGGGCTAGCCTTTAGCGCCAAAATCATCTCTCGTTACCATGGCACTGTTGAGGTGGACGACTGTCCAGATTTAGGCGGCGCAAGGTTTACGCTGCGCTTTGTGAGTGAATGAAGCACATAAACATAAGTGCAATTGATAAAAAACCAGCCTTTCTATCTCAATAAATTGTCTGAATAAGCTGATTTTTTGCACCTTTTTTCCTGTGTATGTCGGTTAGTATAAGAAAATAGGGTTGTATATTGTTGAAGAATAGTACCTTTAAGTGGGAATATTTTATCTGTAGTAAAACTTTAATAAATTATAATTCCTGATTGAACAACAGATTAGGATTTTAGCTCTAATTTGTATTTGACCTATTTGGAACCTTCCTATAAATTCCTCCTGAATTTTATACAAACTGTAGTTACTGGCAAACTAGATGAAAGTCTAGGACGCAAAGCTTCCGGTCTAAAGGCACTGTTTCTATAAGCAGAGCACATGATAGCGGGGTTGCTTCATAGTTAGGAATACTATGAATATTCATTAGGGATGTGACTGCCAGATCTACTCAATACCACTACACACTGTAGTTATTTGAGGTTAGAGATGAAACACTTTTCCAATAAGCCCCTATTGTTAGCACTATGTGCTGCAACAAGCTGGCTACCATTTCAAAGTTATGCAAACGATTTCTGGCATAGCTATTTAGACTCGAGATCAACTCAGTCAGATCTAAGAGATCCACACAGTCAAGTGGCAGATGATCAGATCATTGCTAATTTCTCTTACGCTGGATATCAATTTTCGAATCAGTCAATTCCCCAAGTGAATGAACTGGGCTACCGTGTTTTTGACGTCACAGGTTTTGGTGCCGATATCGCGCCTGGTCGTTCAGATAAGCAAGCTGTTCGTGATGCAATTGCCGCCGCTGAGCAGCATATTGATCAAGGCGGTATAGGTGCCGTCATTTATTTCCCCAATGGGACTTACGACCTCAACACTCTGTCCGACGTAGATGGTATCGATAAGTCCGATACTGCAAATGGTCGAATAAGTCGCGCAAGCGCAACCATTAAAGTATCTCGCGGAAATATGGTATTACGTGGTGAGAGCAAGCAAAGTATTTTAAAAATGGACCAGCATTTAGATTTGATATATCCAAACAAAATGTGGACAAGTCCATACTTACTCGAAATTGGTTACAACTATTCAAATCGTGATCCTAAAGTAAAAGGTGTACGTGAAGCAGTGACATCACCCAGTGGTGAGCGTTTTATTACCGATGTTATTTCTAGTCACCCGAGACAGTCTACACGCTCTGTGCAGGTTCGTGATGCATCTTTACTTAAGGTTGGCCAGTGGATTCAGCTGTCTCGATTCGATCCTCGTCCTGAAACAATTGCAAAAGCACTCTCCCCTTACAAGCTAGACGGCAACTGGGGCATGATCAAAAAAGGTCTTCGCTCACAAGAGTATCATCAAATAACAGCCTTAGAAGGTGATGTGGTCACGTTTGCGGCGGTGATCCACCATGATGTTACCAGCGATGGCTACTGGGGATTGAAAAAAGCGCCACTATTACAAAATATTGGTGTTGAAAACCTAACAATTCAAGGTAATTGGCAAGAAGCGTTCAAACACCATAAAAGCGGCGTACATGACGGTGGCTGGAGTGCTATCCGCTTCTCAAGAGTCGCCAATGCATGGTTAAGAAACGTTGAGTTCATCGACTTGAACCAAGGTGTATCTGTAGTAAATAGTGCTGCGATGACCATAAAAGACGTCGCATTTACCGGTAACCCGGGCCACATCAGTTTAGATATCAATGCCTCAACGCATGTGCTAGCACAAAATATTGATGATCAAGCTGAGCATTGGCATGCCGCTGGTTTTTCACACAAAGCGGCTGGCAATGTGATTTCAGGTTCTTCCCATTCATCAAAACGATTTCATAACTTGCATGCAAATATGCCGTACAGCAATTTGATAGAAAACAGCAAAGGCGGCTGGAATTATGGGTATATGGGCGGTTCAGTCGGCGCACAGCCTAACCACCTCAAGCATTTAGTATTTTGGAATGTGACCAATACAGCACAAAATGAAGCGATTGATAAATGGGCATTTATGCGCCATGACAGCAAATACGGTCGGGTAATTATGCCCTATGTGATCGGCTTAAAAGGTGCTGGATTTAATGGTTTTGAAAGCCAGCAAAGGTATGACGTAAGTCTTGCTGACATGCCACAGGCCTATGTGCAACAGCAAACAGATATTGAGAGCTTGTATGCAAGCCAGTTGCAACAACGTCGCTGTGCGAAAAAAGTAATCAGTGAAGGCCTAATTGGTGCATGGTCACTTCAAGGTAGCGTGTGTGACCTGTCTGGTCACGGCCAAGACGGCAAGGTTTTTAGTGAATACCAAGGCACATTTAATGGTGTTGATCAGCGTGTTGAGCTTGGTGATATTGACCAATTCAGCAAAATTGAACTGGAGTTTAAATATCAAGACTTCAGCACGACCAAAACAGGTTTCATGTTATCTAAAGGTAATTACGGTACACAAAACGCTTATTACATTCAGGTCAACAAAAAAGGTGTGATCAGTGCGCGTATTAATGGCAAAGGGGTCAATGCGGGTAACTTTGCTGATGGCAAGTGGCACAAACTGGAAATGCAGCTAGATGGTAATACTTTATCTTTAAGCATTGATGGTCAGTCTATGGGCAGCAAAAGCATTGTGCTACCAAATCAAAATGATGTGCCATTGAGCATAGGTTCTACGCCAAAGAACACATACCCGTTTAAAGGGCAAGTAAGAAACGTACGCGTATATCGTTAATTTTAAGGATGTTTATCTATCTACACAGATAATCTGTGTTCAGATGATAGACATCTCATTTAGAAATTTATTGGTCAGCAAAGATGGCTGACAAGGTAGTAGTAAGGTATTTAACATGACAACAATCCCTCCCTATAAAAAATATGCACTTGTTGCACTGGCACTGGTTTTTGGTTGGTTCTCAAGCTTTATGATCAATGGGATCGAAGTGAACGAGACATCTATGTATTGCTTGAAGCTAAAAGATCAAGCAAATATGGATCTGTGCAGTAAAGACGTACTGTAATTTAATTTGTGTGATGGTGAGTCGAAAAAGGCTCACCATTGTGTGTTGAGGTGAATGAGCTTGTTTAATTTGAATTAGTCTCAACTTGGCTGTCGGTTCTGTGCCAGAAACGGACCATCAGCATAACTAGTTTCTGCCCTAAAACAAGCTAGAAAATTTTGCTCAAAGGGCTAATAACACCGTTTGCGCCTTGCTGTAAAACATGAGTATATATTTGCGTTGTCTTCACATCGGAATGACCAAGTTGAGCTTGCACGGTTCTGATATCTGCACCACTTTGTAGTAAGTGAGTAGCAAATGAATGTCTAAAGGTGTGGGGTGTTATAAGTTTATTTATATTAGTTTGTTTTAGCGCTTTTTTTACAGCTTTTCTAACACAAGTAGGGTGAAAATGATGACGACGTATCTCACCAGTTTTCGGGTCACCACTTAATTTATAGGAGGGAAACAAATATTGCCACATGAGAGATTTTTTTGCTGACGGATATTTGCGATCTAATGCATTAGGCATTGAGACTCCAGCGTATTTTTCGTTTTGTAAATCTAACTTCAAATATTCTTCAACTTGCATAATTTGATTCCTAAGTAATGGGATCAACTCAGTTGCAAGTGTTACAATTCGATGCTTGTTGCCTTTTCCATTCCAGACCTGAATACATTTATAATCAAAATCAATGTCTTTTACTCGCAACTGAGTCGCTTCCATCACTCTTAAACCACTGCCATACATTAACCCCGTGATTAAGTAATATCGCTTGGAAAGATGACTCATCAATTGCTTTACTTCATCAGGTGTCATCACTACAGGCAGCTTTGGTTGTCGATTACTTCGTGCAAAATTCAAGTTTAACGAAAGCTCATTTTTGACAATATGTTTATATAAAAAAGCTAGCGCATTTAAAGCTGCACTTTGTGTTCTAGGTGACATATTACGTTTTAATACAATATGGTCTAAAAAAGCTTCGACTTCTGCATCCCCCATCGAACTTGGATGACGCTTATTGTGAAAGTGAATGAAATTTGCAATCCAACTTAAATAAGCATTAATTGTTCTTAATGAATACTGACGAGTGAGCATATAGTCTGCGATATCGTTTAAATAAGGAGAGCGAGTTTTCATTTCCATCCCCTTGAATTGGTGCTGTATGTATACACAGTATTAATTCCATCGCTCGTATAGTCAAGAAAACGACCAAATCGCTTGTTTTTATCCTAAGATAAAGGCGAGAACTCCTAAGTTTTAATAACACTGGCAATTATTTAACAAATTTGTTAAAAACAACCTAATCAGAAAAACGAGCTATGCAGTTGTAGGAAAACGCGCGATTAGCTCGCTATAAACATGTTAGGCACTCTCATGGAACCAATATCTCATCAGGATATAAACTTCCTCATTGCATTAAGTGCATCTGAAGAATCACTACTTCAAGAGATCGTATGGGAGTTCGACCGCTGGGAGTGCCAAAAAGAAGACGTATTAGTAATACTGAACAGTCTTGTTAAAGATGGAACAGTCTTATTGTGCAAGCCAATTGCTAACTCTGACTTCTTAGACTTAACCAAAGAAGAGACGCTGCAAGCCATATCAACTTGGGATGGCCTTTGCCGAAAAGATCTCATGCTGTTCCTAACTGAATTAGGAGAGAAGCGCTGGGAAGTAGATGACTGGGGAATAACCACAAAAAGGGCTCGCCATCTCATGTTCTCAAATTCAGGTAGTATTACCCGTATTGAAGGGTGAAATGCCTAACAAACCAATGCAGCAGACAGCCAACACTCCGCTTACTTTGTGTTGCTCGCTGCGCTCACAAATTAACACAAAGTAAGCTCCATGCCGGCTGCAGCTGATTGGGGCGTTAGGTTTTAAGGAAATTTCGTGCCAAAAAAGCAGAGATCATTAAATCAAGTAAAAGAGGACATCTCTGTCAGAGTATTGAGAGAGAAGCTACCTCAAGAGTGGGTTGTTCACAGTTATGGAGCTGACTATGGCATTGATTGCGTGATCGAGCTTTTTGACTTTATCGACGAAGAAAAAAAGATCGCGGAAACACTTGGCGAAAACTTTTTTGTACAATTGAAATCTTCAGACTGTATTGAATACTCATATAGGAAAGCCTATAGCCGCGGAAATGTAGCAAAGGGGAGTTTGTCTGAGGATAAAGATGACTATGTTGAAATTGAGGTTGCAAAATTCCAATTGGACATGTCCGATATATTGACTATCCAGTCTATGGGAATAGCAATCCCTGTTTTATTGGTTTTGGTCGATACGAATACTGAAAGAGCTTTCTTTATTTGTCTCAATGACTATATAGATAAAGTCCTAATACCCGAAGATCCTACTTATGCTTCTAAAGGGTCAAAAACGATTTATATACCCACAGTCAATGAAATATTAGATGAGGAAGATGCGCTTGTAGCACTGCGTGCATATGGCAAGCGTTCAAAGATGTATGGTGCATTCTCTCTGTTTAATTACCAGCTAAAAGAAATTTGGCGCATGCAGGGTAAAGCGGCTGCACCTCATATTATCCCACTTGAACAAGCTGTCGATATGATCAAAGCTTTTGTTGATATAGCGTTGAGGCAGGATATATGGTCTGGCCATGAATTTTGGGAACCCATGGAATGGAGTCACGGTGAGTTGCATCATCTACGTGAAAAATTAGATCGAGGTGTAAAGCCTGAAGATCACCAGCCGTTTCTAACTTATTGCTCAGACTATATTTGGCATAGATTAACTAATCTTTCGAATATGTATGAGGAGCTAGTGAGAGAGTGGTTTATGCCAACTTATCTTGCGATGTTGACTTCGTATCCACCAAGAGAAGATAGTGACATTGCTGTACAAAAAACCTAACAAGCGCATGTTGTCGGACTGGTTTTCCGCTGCGCTCCAAACCAGCCCCAAATGCGGGCGTTAGAATTATAAGGAGTTTCAGGTGAGTCCAAAATCTCATACTTTATTTCATTTTACAGATAAAATTGAAACATTGAAGTTAATACTGATGAATGGTTTTTGGCCCAGGTTCTGTCTAGAGGATGTTAGTTGGCTAAAATATCCCGATTTTGACTTTATTGCTTATCCGGTGGTCTGCTTCTGTGATATCCCCTTGTCTAGAGTTAATGAACACGTAAGTTTTTATGGAGAATATGGGTTAGGTTTAACTAAAGATTGGGCAGTGCGCAACGGGATCACGCCTGTGCAATATATATCTAATAAATCGAACATTCCCAAGGCATATAGAGATCTCTCCGATATAGTATCTTCTCATCCAACAGCTCAAGATCATGGGTTTAAGGTCATTAGACAAATGCTCGCTCATGCAAAGCCGATAAGTGGGCAAATGAATATCAATGAGCAAATGGTTGAAAGAGATTTTGTTCAAGAATCTGAGTGGCGTTTAATTGCTGATAACGAAAACTATCCAGATTACTTAAATAAGACTGATTTTGAAAACGCTGACAAACGAAATCAACTTAATGAGCTCACAAAAGCACATTCTATGTGCAAAATTGTTCCTAACGATATCAAGTATATTTTTGTAAAGAGGGATACAGATATACCAACAGTAGTCAATTTTATCCAAGAATATCTTGGCGGCTATTCTGGGGATGCTATTAAATTATTAGTATCAAGGGTTATTTCACTGGAGACGATCCAGAGAGATATATAATTCTAACAAGCAATTTAAGAGGGATTCACAACGCTTGGCACTTTTGCTTCTACTTCAGTTTTAGTGTTTATGGCACAATGCTTTAGGTTTGTGTGGAGGCGTTGTTCACCCCTTAATTGGGCGTTGGTATGACTCCCACTGTCAAGTTAAACACACTGTTCCTTGCCTAACTTTTCAAGCCATATATTCTCACACTCGAATTAGAGCGAGTTAATACATAAAATGAAGCAAGTAATGTCGTCGGTTATCATGCTGATATTCGTAGATTACTTATTTTCATAAGCAGAGCTGACCTTACTTAGTTCGTCGTGGCACCTGTCTTCAGTCTATGTTCGTGGGTCAATACAGGGTGAGCTGTACTGCCATCCTAACGCCGTCGGTGGTAGTGCCACAGCCGATGCTTGATCCTATGCATTAACTCTAATTCGTTTTTCATGCCTGTATTCTTGCCAATCTGAGTTTTGGGTCGACCTGAGAGAGCACCACTTCTTTAGCAATCGCCCAGATATAGGCAATCATTTCACGCGCAATAGCAGTGATAACCAGGTTGTAATGCTTACCTTTATTGATGAGCTTTTGGTATCGGCGGCATAACCTCACCTGCGCTTTCCAGGCGATGGCGATGATATGCTTTGGTAAACCTTCTTGTCGTTTTTGTAACTCAGTGGATATATTGGCGGCATAGCGATAAGTATGTGCACCTTCAATCAACAGCCGCCTTACTCGGCCATTCCCACACTTTGTGATGGCCCCGATATGACGTTTACCTCCACTTGAGTGTTCACTGGGGACAAGACCAAGGTAACTCATAAGCTTGCGGGGATGGTCAAAACGGGTTAAATCGCCAAGCTCGGCGACGACACCTGCTGCGACTAATAGTCGCACTCCGCGCATGGCCTGGATAGCTTTTACAACCGGGTAATAGCGCCATTGATAGACATGGTGTGTCAGCTCATTATCAAGCCGTTGAAGTCTAGCAATACGCTCATTAATGGTTTGAAGGCATTCTTGCAATACAATTTGTTGTGCGGGGTGTGGTAAGACTAACTCGGTTAACCAGCGTAGATGTTTAAGAGACCAATTAGCGGTACCTGCGTAGTTGATATTATTTCTAAGTAGCAAGGCCTTTAATTGGTATTTAGCGTCTTTTAAGTCTTTCATAGCGACTTCACGTGCTCGAGATAAGTCGCGAACGGCTTCATCTTCAGGCTCAGGCACATAAATGGGTGTGAGGTCTTCAGATTTGAGTAACTTAGCGAGTTTTAAAGCATCACGTTTATCAGTTTTAACACGTTCACCGGGCTTTTTAGGGATAAGTGAAGGTGCGACAACATAACAACAATGACCTAAGGACGTTAAAAGTCGGTAAATCCAATATCCACAAGGCCCTGCTTCGTAGACAAAATGAAGCGTCGCATAGGGATATTTAGATTGAAATTGTCTGGCCAATTTTATGATTGCCTGTTTAGCGCTTGAAACACGGCCATGGTGAACCGGATTTGAACCGCGATGTTCTTCTATGTATGCGACCTCAACAAATTCTTTATGCGTATCTAAGCCAATAAAAAGTATGTTATGTTTAGTCATGCTAGCCTCTGCTATTTAGTTGATGACAAACTAAGTATGGCTCTGGCTTATAGCTAACCCACGAAAATGCGGAGGCTAGCACCGTGTGGGAGTCATTATGTCTAGGTATACATGGAATTTCTGCACAAATTTGCATGTTTTGATTGTCGAGTGGCATTCAAAAGGCGTGCGACCGAAGAGTCAAATACGGGTACTGCTTGGCAAGCGGAATCAGAACTCGAGCATAATTGCCCTAATTGTGGTCGCAAGATGGCTTTTTTAGGTCGCAATTTTCGTGCACCAAAACAATCGAGTAAAAATAAGTGGCAATCGGCAATGTTACTTTGGGAGGCTGGCTTTAGGTACTGTGGCAGTGGCTATCATTCAGATCCTGCTCTTCCTGAAAGCAAAGTTGAAACAATTGACTTCATTAAAAATAATCCTAGCCACACTCAAAAAATTGCTAGTAGTAACTGTTGGGAAACGTATACCTAACAAGTTACTCAAAAGGACGCAAAACGCTTGGCTTGCGCTCCTTCGTCGCTAATTTTAGCCAAGCATTTATGCGCCCATTAGTAAGGCGTTAGGCAACTTAGGAAAGTCATGCGCAAAATTTTATTTCTATTCGTATTAATAGTCTCATCTAATTCCTACGGTCAAACGTTGGTTACAGGAAAGTACGAATTGACTATCACTGAACTGTGCGAAGAAGGCGTTGTTGGTTGTGACAATGTTGTTTTGAACATGATTGAGCATGATAGTGCAGAGAAGATACGAATTGGTGGTGAAGCGTTTCATACAATGTGTGCAGACGGAGTTACGCCATGCGCATTTCAAGGTTATAGATTCAAAACCAAAAGTGAAACATACAGAATTTTAAACAATGGCACTTTCCAGATCTTTGATACAAATGGAGAGCAAATACACTCAGAAAAAGGAAAATGGTTGTAGCCGTTGCCTAACAAGTGCCTAAACCAAAGGACGCAAAACAGCAGGCTTGCGCTCCTTCGTCGCTAATTTTAGCCTGCTATTTTACGCCGGTTAGGCAAGCGTTAAGAGCGACCGCTTCTGGCACACAGCTGTCCTTCATCTCTAGCGCGTTTAGGTCCACTTTCGTTTCAGCCTGGTCGGGCTGAAACATTTCTTGCCTCAAAGTGCGTTAGTATAAATACACAATCTGTCTCAAATGAGCGAATAACGATTATAACAATTTGTGATATAAAGCAGGCGTATTTTAATGATCAGAAGGTGAACCGAGTTCTGATTTACTTACGTATTACCTGATCTTTGGCGGACTAATAATGTCGTAAAGGTAGTTATAAACAAAAGTGTATAAAGTAATGTAAATGACTAAAAACAACTCCAATCGTAGTGCCTCAAACATTGACACATTTAGCCACCAAGCCAATATTGGTAGAGTCAATACCAGCATAGTGCCTTCAAAACCTAAGGCATGAACAACCCTTACTTTTAGTGAACGCTGGATAAGTTGTTTGGGGTGATGTTTTAACAAATACGTATCAAAAACATAGTTAAATATTAAATTCCAAACGACGGCAAATATGGAAAAGGCAATACCAATCGTCAGAGATTTGGACATTTCTAGTTGAAATAAAGGTTTAAGCAATACGCTAATACCCAGCAGGGCAAATACTTCATAAAACAGGGCGTGAATTATTCGCTCTTGTTTGGTTCTCATTTTTTATCCATCGTCTAAATTGCTATCTGCTAACCATTTTATATACTTAGTGACTAGATTATTATTTAGAATATATACATTAAGTAGATAGATGGCCGTTTCCTTCGAACAATTAGAAGCTTTTGTGGCAACACATAAATGTGGTTCGTTTTCCGCCGCTGCCAGATATACTGGCAAAGCACAATCAGTAATGAGCACCTTAGTATCAAACTTGGAGATTGATTTAGGTGTCGATTTATTTGATCGCAGCCATAGATATCCAACCCTCACTCCTGCTGGAGAGTCCTTAATAGGTCGGGCTTGTGGGGTTGTTGAGCAAAGAGAGAGGTTAATAGTTGCGGCAGATGAACTGCTTGCCAACGTTGAAACTAAACTGACTATTGCTATAGAGAATCAAATAACGATTGAAAACCTAGGTCATGTACTCAAACAACTCATCGTAAAACATCCTTATGTCGATATTGAAATCGATTATGGCACGGTACAGGACGTATGGCGCAGAGTGTCCAATGACACCGCACAACTTGGCATAGTAATACAGCCTGAAAACCCTTTAGAAGGTGTTGATTTTAGAGGTGTCGGTGCTATGGAATTTGTCTGTGTTGCATCTGAAGAGCATCCGCTGTCACAATTAAAACAAGTATCTTGGGAAGATTTAAAACAGCACAGGCAGATATTGATCAAAGGTTTTGAAGATTCATCCATGACTAAATGGCAAGCTTCATTTCAGATTTGGCAAGTAGCAAACGTTCATGGATGTTTCGAGCTGGTTAGTGAAGGCATTGGTTGGGCGGTATTGCCTCGTTATGTATTAAAAGACACTAATTCAAAACAGAAAATTGTAAACTTGCCTTTGTCATTCGACAGCAGGAGTAGCTTTGCTCAGGAAGTGGATTTAATCTGGTCCGATACCAAAGCACTTGGCCCAGCTGCTAAGTTTATTACTGAACAACTGAGCGATTTAATGCAAGTGCGAAATTAATATTAACTAACCAGAGCTTGGCTTAACTCACAAGTGATTTGGCAAAAGACTCTATCGTCGTTGTTGGCTCACCTAATATTTGCCAGGTTTGTTCAGATACAGGCTGTTCATTTAACTGTTCAAAATAAGTGAGCAAGTGCTCCATAAATTCAGCTTCTTCTGCAGGAAAGCCCATCTCTGG
The DNA here is from genome assembly GCF_022347805.1 of Pseudoalteromonas sp. Of7M-16. NCBI lineage: Bacteria > Pseudomonadati > Pseudomonadota > Gammaproteobacteria > Alteromonadales > Pseudoalteromonadaceae > Pseudoalteromonas > Pseudoalteromonas sp. Of7M-16. The sequence goes on from NZ_JAKRFY010000027.1 coordinate 32,998, forward strand.
AATAGCGGCAATTGGGTAAGTAGCTATTTGGGTTTCGGGGCTGAATACGTCTAAGAATTTTCTTGCTGCTTCTGGAAATGAAATACCTTCTTTACCCTGTACTGAAAACGCTTGGTTATAAGCTTTGTCGTTACCAATGGCGTTGTAAATGTTTATCGCTAAATCGGTCGTATTAGTATAGTAGATAGGGTAAGTATGATCGCCGATAATGCCGAACTGACCTTCTTGAATAAATACTGGGAATGAATCCAAAAAGAACGAACAGTGGAAGAAGGTATAGTTAATTCCCGATTTTTTGATGTAGTCCATTCCCGGTAAACGAATTAGATTCGTTTTGTAAATTAATCCATTAGCGGCAAACTCTTCGTGTAAGCTGTCAATACCAACAATTTGCATAACGTGCTTCACGCCATTTTCTTTGGCGGCATCAACAATATTAATTACCCCTTCTCGTTCAGTATGAAATGGCAAACTAGGATCAAGGCTAGTGGTATTTAAACTGATATAAACAGTTTCTGCACCTTTCAATGCGTCTTTTAAACTGTCTAAATCGCTTACATCTGCATAAACACAAGTCACCTCTTCAGGTAGAGCTGCTTTTGCTTTTTGCACATCTCGTACAACGGCGGTTACTTGAACGCCTTTAGCAACTAAATTTCTAATAACAGGTTGAGCTAAGTTACCTGTTGCGCCTATTACCGTAATTGATTTTTGCATGAATAATCTCTCTATAAATATACACCACGAATGTAATGTTAATATCGACTTAGGGTATTAATAAAAATAGGTTGTATCCATTTCATGTATAGGTTGATGGTTGTTCCGGGAAGATCAGTTACAAATTCTAAAGCGATGAAAATTGATTCGTTTTGTCCAAAAACGAGTTTGCTGGCCGTCTGTTTCTCGCTCAAATCGACAAGTTACATAAAACCTAAATCTACTTACAAATTAAGCAGTGCCTTTGAGTTATCAAACTGTCTATATATTTGATTTTCTTTACGCCCTTCATCGTCTATGGGTTAAATTATCGCCTGTCTGTCATTTTATGTTTTTGCGTTAAATGCCTGACTTCTTTGAGGCTGTTACCTGTTCAGGAATTCGCCTACACTTTGTTACAAGTTACTAAAAATCAATGTGCTAGATTAGGGGTATATTGATTGGTATCGAGGTGAGTGTGAAAAACAGTAAGCATTTGATAAGTTTGATTGCCCTAATAGGACTATCTGGCTGCATAGTTGCGCCCAAAAAGACAATGCACTTTGATGAGCACTGTGATTTTGTCAGAGAAAAAACGGAATTAGATGTACAGATCTTTGGCGATGACCCAGCTAATCGCAGCCCCATTGTTCCTGGAGATCTCTTTATTCCAGTAATGGTTGCTGCGACAACTGCGGCGTTTTCATCGGCTGTGTATATTTACGATAATGCACAAGATTCTATAGCGTACAAGCAAAATTGTAAGGATACTCAGCAGTCAAATAGGCATAAAACTAAACCTGAAGATACATGCGGTGGCAATGAATTGTGTGGAATAGAAAGAACGAAGTAGCTACCCTGCTGGTTTGTAAAGGGGGTTTACATACACAGAAAAAGCCGCATAAAGCGACTTTATCAGGGATAATCAAATAGGTTGTTTTGGGGTAAAGCTTAACTAGCGTTTTCGAGCAGTTTGCCTTTACCTATTTCAATTTTTCTTGGTTTTAAGGCTTCCGGTACTTCTCGCTCTAGGCTGACTACCAGCAAACCATTTTCTAATTCTGCGCCAATCACTCTAACATGGTCACCGAGCTGGAAGCTTTGTTCAAAATTGCGCTCAGCAATACCTTGGTGAATAAATTTGCGTTGAGTTTGGTCTTCTTTATTGGCTTTTTGACCTTTAATTCTTAGCGTGTTGTTCTCTGATTCTATATGCAGTTCATCTTCGCTAAAGCCGGCAACAGCCATTGTAATTTGATATTTGTCTTGGTCCAGCGCCTCGATGTTATATGGAGGGTAGCTAGTTTGTTTGCCATTATGTGCAGCTCGGTCCATCAGTGACGCTAAGTGGTCAAAGCCAATGAATGAACGGTATAGTGGAGTAAGATCTACGTTTCTCATAATAATATCCTCTTAGAGCGATAAGGTTTGTTCACCTTTCAATTGAACCGATAAACAAACGTAATAAATAATATTTTGTATTGGTTGGGACCCTGTCGGCGTCCTCACAATACTATCTATGGACGGGGCAATTTGTTTTCAAGGAAAAATCTAAAAAAAATTTAAAAACGCCGCTTTTAATGCCTTTCAGGCAAGTTTTTATCCTTTCTTCCATAAACAATGTTCCCTTTGCCTATAACCAAACTTGTGGCTGACTCGGCTTGGCAAGAAGTAACGGCGGGCATGGGATGTAGGTATAAGTATTATCGCGATATGCGTGCTGCTCCTTTATTGAACATTTTTTTCGTTAAATTTTTATTTATGGTGTGTGAGATTAAAAATGGACTGTATTTATAAGTGTAAATTTTAAAATAGTACATTTGCTAAACAAACTTTGTAATGTTTGGTAATTAGGTACTATTGAAATAGAGCTTATATTAAGATTAAATTAGCAAAAATAACATGTTACCTACTAAAATGATGCTTTTTTACGAGTTGTTTTTTACTTGTTGACTACGTCATTAAAGCACAAATGTCGTTTCTGCTTATTGTGGTAATGGTAATTTTAGCTGTTTAAATATTAATTTACTGATCTTGTCTTGGGGTATTCGCTTGTTTAACCAGTGAGTTACACTAAACTTGGTGCATATGAAGTATCTAGATAGCGCATTTTTACTTTTAAACTAACAAGGTTCGGGGTTTGATTAACTTCGAAATAAAAATTATGAAAAAAAATCTGCGACTCACATTGTGTACGCTGTCTGTATTGTTTGCCTCTAATTCAGTTATTGCAGGTGATTGGTCTTCAACCATCACTGGCGCTTCCGATTATACATTCAATGGTATCAGCCAAACGGATAACGATTTTGCGCTACAGGCTAGCTTAGACTACAGCAATTCAAAGACGAATTGGTATGCAGGTTCATGGGCTTCAAACGTCGACTTTAGCGATGGCACAGACACGGAAGTTGATGTCTACTTTGGGCGTACCTTCTCATTGACTGACGCTGTGAGCCTAGATGTCGGCATCGCATATTATAGCTATTATGGCGGTGACGACTCCAGCGATTTAAATTACCCAGAAGCTTACACTAAGTTTGGATTTGACAATGCTCTGGGCACGACTGAGTTTAACTTTTGGTATAGCTGGGACTACGCTGGTCAAGATGAAAAACACACTATTACTACGTTATCACACACTTTTGAAGTTGCTGAAAACCACGATATTTCGGTAAGTTATACGGTGTCTAATTATGTGGGAGGGGATGTAAAATGGGACGAGACAAATAGCTCCTACCATCATTATGAAATCGCTTATTCAACCAGTTTATCGGGTTTCGATTTATCGATTGCAGCTGAAGATACGTCAATAGACTCAGACACCTCTGATGAGCGCATCGCGTTTTCTGTATCTCGTACCTTTGAATTTTAATTTATAAACGAAAAAAGCCGGGAAGTTGCCCGGCTTCTACATAATTATTCTATGGTCGTTTATTTTTTAACGATTGCGTTGTGATAAACGTTTTGCACGTCGTCACAATCTTCTAGCATACCCATAAACTTTTCGAAGTTAGCGATGTCATCTTCGTTTTCGATTTCAACGTGAGTTTGTGGGATCCAAGTGATTTCATCAACTTCAAAAGTGATGCCATCAAATGCTTCTGTTAGAGCTGTTTTTGCTTTGAAGTACTCAGTGTTTGGTGCAAATACTGACACTTTACCATCTTCAACTTCAACGTCGGTCACGTCAACATCTGCCATCATTAGGGCTTCTAGTACAGCTTCGTCATCGTCACCTGCAAAACCTAAAATAGCGAAGTGATCAAACATGTGTGCTACACAGCCTGGGCTACCAATTTTTGAGTCAGTTTTAGTAAACGGAAGACGCACATCTTTGATTGTACGATTAGGGTTATCTGTTAAGCAGTCAACGATAACCATACAGTTACCTGGACCGTAACCTTCATAACGTGCCGGTGAGTAGTCTTCACCAGCGCCACCAGCAGCTTTTTCGACTGCTTTTTCAATAACGTGTGCTGGAACTTGATCTTTTTTTGCTTTTTCGATCAAACGACGAAGGGATAGATTTGTTTCAGGATCTGCGCCACCGTTTTTAGCAACTACATAGATCTCTTTACCGTACTTAGAGTTTACCTTAGTTTTTGCCGCTGCCGTTTTTGCCATGGCGTTTTTGCGGACTTCAAATGCTCTACCCATCTTAATTCTCGTTATTTGAAATTCAATTGCACAAGATTCTAACAAGACTAGACGCTTTGGGCTATACCCTAATGGGCCTCAGTCCATATGAAAGGCTGGATTATCGGTGCAAATCACAATCTTAGGCAAGTTGATGCTGGAATTTGAGATTTTTTTGCTCTATCAACATTAATAGTGTTTCCCAACTGTTGAAAGTGATGTCTGCTTTTGAGGAATATTCAGGCGTCGCATTGGGAATATAAAGGCAGGATATCATCTGTGCATTGTGTGCGGCTTCAATATCGTACAGGTAGTCGCCAACATACATACAGGCTGTACTTGGCAGGCCCCATTGCTGCGCAATCATATTCAATGCGGTAGGGTCTGGTTTAGCAGGCGCATCGTCACGGGTTAAGATGATATCTATAGGCAGGTTACACCGCGCTAATTTTGTTTGTGCTGCTTTGGCAAAGTTACGTGTCACGATGGCCATAGGAAACCCTCTATGATGTAACTGCTCAACGACCTGCGCCGCACCAGGTATAAACTCCGCTTGATGCGCATCTTGCATTTCGTGTTGATGAATAAGCGCCATTGCTTCTTCACGCATGTAGGGTGAGGGCAGTGTATCGACAAATTCCAACAAGTCATTTTCTCTAGGGCAACCCAGCTGCGCTTTCATCATGGCGAAGTCTAAGTTGGAAGTGACTAATGTGCCATCCAAGTCAAAAATAATTCCTTTAATCATGCGTTTCTTACCTCGTATTCCGTAGCAAGACACTCTGCCTGCTTTAAACATAGAGTACGTCAATTGAGGTTGCAAAGATCACAGCTAAAAATTATCTAATTGACCATGGTGGACCGACCAAAAAGTCACAGAAATAGTTTGTAGATGTACCTGAGTTTATCACTAACATAACCTAAAGTTATTTTATTTGTGGTTGCATAAGTGCTCTACTTGGAGTGATTTACCTATTTTACTTAACCATATTGATATCAAGTTAGTTTTCTCTTTTGAACTTTTCGCTGTTTTTTCCATTGTTTTTCTTTTTTTTAATAGAGGTTTATAAAAATTATGTGCTATAAAACTGTCTATTACGAACGATAAATACTAAACATATATATAAGCTAAAGTTATGTATAAAGAGTTGCTAAATATATCTGGGTTTCGCATGGTAGAGGCGGCGGCAAGGCTACAAAGTTATAGCAAAGCTGCTGAGGAATTAAATGTGACACAAGCGGCCGTGAGCCAACAAATTCGTAAAATTGAAGCGCAGATTGGTTGCAAACTGTTTTACCGTCAAGGTCGCTGTATGCAGCTAACTTATCAAGGCGCTGTTTTAACCGAAGCGATACAGAACGGCTTTGAATTAATTGTAGAGGGCCTGAAAAAGATCCAATATGAGCCATTGCCAGGTAAGTTGACCATCACAACAACACAATCTTTTGCGTCATTAGTATTGGTGCCTAGAATGTGGAAGTTCTCATCTGCATATCCTGATATTGATCTACGCATTGTGACTTCAAAGGAAGTAGAAGATTTACGCCAAGGTGAAATCGACATCGCGATTCGCTATGGCTACAGTGAATATCCTGATTATCACTGTGAGGTTTTAATCAATGATCCCATTGTTCCACTATGTTCTCCTGCTGTTGCTGAGGTGCTCGATAAAAGCAGCCCTGTCAGCTTAAAGCAAAGTTGGCTAATTGATTATTCTGGTGTCTCTTATTGGCCTAAGTGGTTTGAGCATATTGGTATTGATCCGGATATTAGCGCCTGCCAAGTACTAAAGGTGAACAATATTGATGTCGCAATGAGTGCTGTACTTGCAGGTCACGGAGTATGCTTGGGTTCCGCAAAACAAGCAGCGTACTATTTAAATGAAGGAATGCTAGTACAACCCTACGAGTTCGGGCTGATGCCGGGCACTCAGTATCGATTGATGTATGACCCTCAATCTCCACGTTTAAAGCGTATTGAGCTGTTCAGTCAGTGGCTTCATAAGGAGATAGAGTCTTTATAATTTATCTTAAAATTGATGCCTGTAGCTGCTACAGTACCAAGTGTTAGATGGAAATATAATAATTATAAAAGATGTAATAAATGGCGTATTTGATCACAACGGTTATTTTAATTGCGTGTTGCTCTGTTTTTTTCATTCCTAAATTTAAGCAGTTTACTAAGAATAACGAGCTGGCAAGTAATTTTGTACTTACGCTGGTGGCAACGCTTGTTGGTGTTTTGCTGGCGATTGCTATAAGCAATTACGATGAAGATGAAAGGGAACGCCGTGACCTAATTAAACTGCTTTATGCGGCTAAGGCTGTTGCATCTGAAAGTCTTGATTATAGTCATGCCGTAATGGATTACTATAAGAGTAATGAAGCGGGTGAGGAAACAAAAGAGTCAAAGGCTCGTTTCTTCAAAAATAATCCGTTGCCCTACCCTGACTACCTAGATGCATTGATGTCGCAACAACTATTTATTAAAAACCTCTCGCAAGAATCTCTGACTGAGTTAAGTGAATCACTGATTGTCATGAAACGAGCAAAAACCTATAGGCCGAGATTGTTTATCTCCAATTTAACGTTTGCTCTTTATATCTTAGATCAGGAGCGGCTCTTCCAAGAAGGTAAGATATCAGAGATGGAATTGGAACTGCGTTTAAGCGAGAAAGAAAGGCAGCTAGAAGAAGGAAAAAACTAAATTGAATATTCTGTTTTCTCACAAGGGAGCTTGTACTAAAGCCTGTGTATTTTTTATTTCATTGATGTCCAGCAGTGGGGCATTTTCACAAACGACTACACAGCATTTGTCGCCGACAGCAGTCGACGAAGACATATCCTCATTTATTTCATTGCTAAATGAGCGTTATGCCTATTTCGATAAGAAGCAAGTTGATAAAGAGCAGTTCAATGCTTGTTTGCAAAAGGATACTAATAAGATAAAAACACGCAATGATTTGTCGAGGAAGCTTAACCATTGTTTTGAGTTTTTCTACGATCAACATAGCGAAATAAGACCTAGACCTCGCGACTACTATCTACCTATGCCCACCGCATTGACAATGTGGGCTGAGCTACGTGACAGCAAAGCAATTATCACCTCACTACCACATAATGGCTATGCGCATAAAGTGGGGTTTAGGCCGGGTATGATCATAGAGAACATAGACAACAAGCCGGTTCTTGAAGCCGTCCGGCAAGCGAATGTATCAGGCCAAAAAGCGGCTCAAACCTGGGTTCTCAATCGATTATTAACCGGAACAAGGGAGCAGCAGATCTCTGTTGATGTGAACTGGCAAGGGCGTTTGCAAACGTTGACAATAGACACCGGGCAGGTTGTTGCGGGCATCTTGAAGGAAAAGCCACTATTAACCAGTAAACTAATAGGAGAGTTTGCGTATATCAGACCTGAAAACAGTTTGGGCAACAATGCATTGATCGGCGCTTTTGATGAGGCAATATCACAGTACAAACACTCAGCCGGTTTGATATTGGACTTGCGCAATACACCCAGTGGTGGGAATAGCGATGTTGCTAGAGGCATAATGAGCAGGTTTATCGCGCAGCGGCTTCCCTATCAAGAGCATGAATTGATTGCTGTAGAGCGTCAATATGGCGTTAAAAGGCGTTGGCAAGAGTTTGTCTATCCAAGAGGTGACTTTACTTATGAAAAGCCTTTGGTGGTTTTAAGTAATCGCTGGACAGGTAGTATGGGGGAAGGGCTAACGATTGGGCTCCATGGTATGAACCGTGCCACAGTGATTGGGACACAGATGGCTCAGTTACTTGGTGCTATTTCCGGACATACATTACCCAAATCAAAGCTTGATGTAGTGATCCCGGTTGAAAAGCTATTTCATGTTGATGGCAGTGCAAGAGAGGTGTTTTTGCCTGACATACAAATAGATCATGTTAAGAACGCGGAAAATGCAGATCTTGCTTTGAAAGCGGCGATAACCTACCTGAATAAATTTGCAAGTGCCGGTGATAAATTCCAATCCGAGTAAAGGAACAAGGCATCAAAGTGAAATCTGGATGAGAAAAGCTGCTTGTTTAATTAATCTGATTTGTTAGCAAGCAAGCTCCTTTATATAGAGCGCAATTGTGCGCTCTTTTTCAATGTATAGAAGTGTGCCTTCTATCTGTTATCCCATAGTTGGCCTATGAGCAAACGTCATCGTTTCAATTGCTACTGAAAAATTGTGACAGCAGAGTTTGGTTGGATATAACTAATGCAGAAGATAGCAACAAAGTAACAATTGCTGGAATAGCATCTTTCAGTGTATCGAATTTTAAGTGGAAAAAAATCGCGCCAACTGACGCTAAAGTAATACATAGAGCGCCAATGCAATTTAATATTGCATGTTCGTATGCTAACGAACCTAACAAAGATAGTGCAGCCGTCAGTTCGATAATACCAACCAAAAACATATGTATACGAGTCAACCCATACTTTCGAAAGAAAGCCAGCTGTGTTTCAAATATATACTTCTGCCAGCCTAATATTTTAATTGAACTTGCAAAGGTGAAAAAAACGCCAAGAACAGCAGTAATATATGTCATGTAAAACTCCCAATAAATTTTTCAATGGCATTTAAGCATTCCTTAATAGTCGGATAAATGCTATTTTTACGATATCTGGTATTCCAATTTGGAATGGTGATGGACAAGTTAGAGTGTATAAAAGTGTTTCGGCATGTTGCTCGGTTAGAGAGTTTTACGGCTACAGCAATCGAACTCAATACGACACAAGGAGCCGTGAGTAAAAAGATAGCTTGGTTGGAAGGGGATTTAGGTTTTACTCTATTTCATAGGAACTCACGTAAAATTAGTTTAACAAGTGCTGGTAAACAATACCTTGGCTTTTGCCACGAACTTGTTGAGAAAATGACCCTGACTGAGCAATTGATTAACAAACAGCTAAGCCTTGCTGTAGGTACACTTAAGATATCAGCCCCGTCAGCATTTGCTACTCAGCGACTAGCGGTTCCTATACGAAAATTCTTGATAGCAAACCCTGAAGTGAAAATAGATATTTCAGTCGACGACAAGCATGCAGACTTATATCGTGACGATATTGATATCGCTATTCGAGCCTCTTACCTCAAGGATTCTGGGTTAAAAGCCAAAAAGCTGCTGGATCACGACGTTTGCTATTTTGCATCACCTGATTATCTAAAAAATAATGGTACTCCTGTTGTTCCCGAAGAGTTATCAAAGCACACTTGTCTAACTTACTCTTTAAGTACAACCTCAAATGTTTGGCAAATAAATAAAAAGAAATTCATGGTACGAGAGTTGTTTACTAGCGATAGTCCAGAAATGTTAGTGAAAATGGCGATATTGGGATGTGGTATAGCCGCTATGCCGAAATGGATGGTTCAAGAGTCCTTCAAAATGAATCAGTTGACAGAACTGTTCGCAGACCATCAAAAAGGTTCTCTACCAATGTACGCAGTGTATAAAAATTCTGACTATTTACCTTATAGAATTAGAGCGTTTGTCGACTTTATCGCCAGTTACTTTGAATCTGAATTGGCGAATTAGCTTTTATCAATTCTACGGGTGTACTAGAGTGAGCAACCTCCTTTTGTGGGGATAAATCTTAAGAAATAATCTATTGCCAAAGAAGTTAAGCGGTTTTAACTTATTCAAAGTGGCTTTTCAGATATTAATTAACCATCGCTGTTCCTTGTGATTTTCATAGGTGGTAGCCCAATGCTCCAGTGTGGCTTTTAACTGAAATGGGCGTGAGTGTTTTATTTAAAACCACCGCTTGTTAAGTATTGATTTAAAAATACATTATTACCTAACAAGCTGTTGTGGTTTTCATTCGTGTTTCAATTCCCTACACCAAGCCGCAACATTCCTACAGCCTCTGGCGCGGGTAGCAGTTCTTGCTGAGTCGTCGCCTGTGTTTTAAAGCTAGCGACTTGTTGTAACAAGTTTTGAGCTTGTTGCCTCATAACTTGGCTTGAATGCGTGGATTGTTCGACTAAATGCATATTTTTCTGCGTTTCGTTATCCATTTGCGCAATCGTAGATGACACTGCCGCGACGCCCTCTGATTGCTCTTGACTGGCCTCGGTTATTTCAGTGATCATCACATTTACCTCTTTAACCACTTGGATCAGTTGCTCAAAAGTATCCCCTGATGCCGATACCAGCTGGCTACCTTTAGATACAGCTTGAGAGCTATCTTGTATTAGGCCTTTAATTTCCTTAGCTGCGGATGCGCTGCGCTGTGCGAGATTACGGACTTCACTGGCGACCACCGCAAACCCTCTACCTGCTTCTCCTGCTCTGGCCGCTTCGACAGAGGCATTGAGTGCTAATAGGTTGGTTTGAAAAGCTATCTCATCAATAACCCCGATGATATCTGAGATGCTTTTACTGCACGCTTCTATTTCATTCATCGCGGCAACTGCATCTGAAACGGTACTACCGCCCTGCTGGGCTTTGACCATTACTTCATCTGCGTGATCAGACACATCTTTGGCGCTTTTGGCATTTTGCTGTACGGTCACGGTTAGCTCTTCCATGGTGGAAGCTGTTTCTTCGATGCTTGCGCCTTGATTTTCAGTGCGTTTGTTTAATTCTTCATTACTATTGGCAATACTCTGTGCGCCTTGGTACACGCTGTTTGATGCTTCTGTGATTTCTTGCACCATGCTATTTAAATTATTCATGAGGGCGTTCATAGCGTCTTTTAAGATATTAAACTCAGTGCCTAAATCATCGTCTATGGTATGCATTAACTCACCCTCAGCAAGTGCCATGATGGCGTGTTTGATACTCGAAATCGCGCGCTTTCTAGCTGTGATATCCGTCGCGTACTTCACCACCTTAAAGGGGTTGCCTTCGGCATCAAAAATGGGGTTATAGGATGCTTGGATCCAAATTGCCTGGCCATGTTTATCAATACGTTTGTACTCGCCACTATCAAATTGTCCAAGGCGTAGGCGCTGCCAAAAATCTTGATACTCTTGACTGCGTGCATACTCGGCCTCGGCAAAAATTTTGTGATGCTTACCCTTTATCTCAGCCAAGGTATACCCAGTCGTAGCAAGAAAATTCTCGTTGGCATCAAGGATAGTGCCATCTAAATTGAATTCAATCACGGCTTGTGACTTGTGAATAGCCGCCAGTTGCCCGGCAAAGTCGGAGCTTTGTAACTTTTGAACTGTGATATCCGTCGCAAACTTAACAACTTTGAAGGGCTTGCCATTGGAATCAAATATGGGGTTGTAAGTCGCCTGTATCCAGATTTTTTTGCCATTTTTACCAACTCTTTGGTACTCACCTGAGTCAAATTTTCCTTGGTTGAGTTGTTGCCAAAACTGTTTATATGCCTGACTGTTGGCGTAATCTGGATCAGCAAACATGCTATGGTGTCGGCCTTGAATTTCATCCAATGTGTAGCCAGTCGTTTTTAAGAAGTTTTCGTTGGCATTGATGATGGTGCCGTCCATGTTAAATTCGATCACTGCCTGTGATTTGCCTATGGCTTGTAACTGTCCTTCATAGTTGGCGGCCTGAAGCTTTTGCTCCGTGATATCTGTCGCGTATTTAACTACTTTAAATGGTCGGCCGTTTAAATCGAGTATGGGGTTATAAGATGCCTGAATCCAAATTTCTTTGCCGTGCTTAGCTTTGCGCAAGTATTCCCCTGCGGAGTATTGCCCGGCGTTTAATTCAGCCCAAAAATTCGCATATTCGGCACTTGCAGCATACTCTGGATCAGCAAACATACTGTGATGTCGACCTTTTATTTCATCTAGCGTATATCCCATGGCCGATAAAAAGTTTTCATTGGCATAGATGATAGTGCCATCCATATTGAATTCGATAACAGCTTGGGACTTTCTGATGGCTTCAAGTTGACCTTGATAATCCGCCGCTTGCAATTTAGTTTGTGTTATATCTGAAGCGTACTTTACTACTTTGTACGGGCGACCATTTACATCAAAAATGGGATTGTAGGATGCATGGATCCAAACCTCCCTTCCGCCTTTGGCGAGTCTTTTATATTCTCCCGTACTAAATTGGCCCTGATTCAGCGCTTGCCAAAATAACTGATACTCTTCACTTTTGGCGTATTCAGGCTCTGCAAACATGCTGTGGTGTTGGCCGACTACTTCTGACAGTGTGTATCCCATTGCTTGTAGGAAGTTGTCATTGGCATGAACGATTGTACCGTCCATATTAAACTCGATGACTGCCTGTGATTTACCGATGGCCTCAATTTGGCCTAAATGTTCAGTGTTAGCACGTTTATAGTCAGTCACATTGTGCAGCAGTAATAGCGTGAGTTTACTGTGAGTTTGCTGATCAAATGTGCTGTGCACAGAGGCGCGAAACCAAAATACGGAATTGTGTTGATATCGGACTTGAAGCTCTTGGTCTGGCTGAGCTATGTGGTTATCTAAATCAAGCTTTGTCTTTATAAGTCGGCTGTAATGTTGACCGATTAAATCGGCTTGTTTACAGCCAAGTTCTGCCAAAAAATGCGCACTGACTTGCGTAATTTTCCCCTCGTCATTGAGTTCTAATACAGATTGTTTTTCAAAAAAGACGTTAAGTTTGGCTTCTAAAGATTGTAATTTTTGACGCTCTGTCCTTGATGAAAATAACATAGTCCACCTAGTTGATAATCGTTACTATTAGTCAGAAATATAGTAGAAAAATGTATAAGTGCCACTTGAGTGTATGTTCGATAAAGGAAAAACGGACGCGTTTGTTAAAGAGCGTGTGATGACAAGGGGAAGAGTTATGTGTGGAGCAAAAAAAAAGCGCGCCAGAGGCGCGCCAAAAGTCTTTTTAAGACAGGGAAATCAACATGTTAAATAACTGCATTAGACATATCTACTTAAAGTCGAAGGTGTGTATATGCGCTTACTCAACAGGGAAAAGTATATCTATAGCTGCTGTTGCAATCTTGACTTAGGGTGCAAATGGCTGTGCAAGCTTGTTACTCTTTGTAAAAGAGTTTTCGTATTGCACTATTTTGAGTACAAAAATAAATCGAAGCTGAACCAAACAAGTATGTGGCATAGAAAAAGTGCCAACCGGAAAGTCTAAAAGTTCATCGATATAATGTGTATTGTCTAGCCTCTAAGGGTAAATTAAATCAGGTAACGGAGAAAAGAAGGTAACCGGGTTTGCAAAGCCAAGGAGTTGAAATGAAGTCTCTTCCTATAATTGTGGTGGTTGTTTTATCTGGGTGTGTTCACACGAACTATACGCAGTTGAGTCTTGCCCAGCGGTTGGTAGGCACTTGGTATTATTCTGATCGTGGTACAAATCACCATGATAGAAAATCATGTCTGTTTAAAGAGTCAGGAAAGGTTGAATGCGATGTTGAGGAAGGCAATTTTTTTGCAAACGGATTTGGCGAAGCGCACTTTCACAAAACAACAGGTAGTTGGCACATATACAAAACTCAGTTAACAGTGATAGAGGCGCCCACCTATTCACCAAATAATGTACATACTTGGAAAATGAAGGTCGACAAGTTGACCCAAAATCAAATGATATTGTTGAATGAACAAGCGTATCGAGAAGTGTGGCAAAAAGTGACAGACTAACTGCTCAGGTACTAGGTGATGCAAAACGGTACATAGTAGTACCGCATTAACCTCATAAATATTTAAACATCTTTTGCCGTTTCAGCTTCATAGGCACGGTGTAGCAGATTCTTGAGTGTATCCGATTGCTCAAACGATTCACTGTCAATGCCCTTTACACTCACTGCGGGTGTCCATGAATTCATAACAACCGCCCCTGTGAATGAACTGAGCTCATCGAGTGTTAATTGCGTGGTGCGTTGTGGCATATTTAGCTTGGTCAATTGACGTTGTAACATACTCATCATAGTACCTTTTAACATTGCGGCGCTTGGCCAAATAACGTGATTGCCATCCCAAAAAGCAACATTCCAAATTGTCCCCTCGCTTATGCGACCTTGCTTATCAATAAACAAAGCATCATCAAATCCGAGCGATTTAGCTTTATGCAGGTAGTAAGTTTTGCCAATTTCCCCCACATGTTTTATTTCTGGTAAATGTCGTTCGTGCGGGATAGTTGTGAGCCTTAAAGGGCCTTGAGGCCCATTTGATGGCGCACTGGTGCTGACCAGTACACTGGGATAAGTATTCATACTACGAGTAGTAAATTCACCGTGGGTAGAGTAAAGAGTCACGGTCAGCGAACAATCATCTGAGGAATTTGTAATTGCTTCACGAATGTAAGATAGAAGTTGTGCGTCATTCAATGATTTACCAAAAAGAGTCCGTGAAGCTAGGCGCAATCGTTCTAAGTGTAAATCCACCCCTTTAACCTTGCCATTTCGTACTTGCATGGCACTGAAGTGTGCAAAGCCTGCAAATGCTAATGGGTTAGTTTCTGAGTTGGGCTGACGTCGGCCGTTGATAAAAACTTGTTGTACAACATCTTGATTTTTCATACTTTACTTCCGTTGAATTTGCTTTTGGAAGGCAATAATATAAACCCTCACAGTGCTGTTAGAGTCAAGAGCCCGATATGAAAATTGGTGAATTATCCAAACTAACCGGCGTGAGCATACGAATGCTGCGCTACTATGAAGAGCAAGGGCTTTTAAAGCCACGGCGGTCCGCTTCTGGATACCGTGATTTTGATCAACGAGAAGTGCAAATATTAGAGAGAGTTAAGTTATTGAGTTCTGCAGGCATGACCTTGAGCACCATTCAAGTATTTTTGCCGTGTGTGCGCGGGGAGCGGCCTATTATTGAGCCTTGTGATGAGTTGAGAGTACTCCTAAACACCCAGTTGCGAGAAGTGGATGAAAAAGCCGCTCAGCTGGCTCACAGCAGACTTGTGCTCACAGGTTTCTTACAAGAAATAGAAGCAGGTGACGAATAACAATTCCCGCGGTTAATTGCCTTTGAGAGTCTCTTCAACCTGTCGCTGTAACTTAGGCTTCAGCGAAGGGGGAAGCGCACTTCAACATATCTATAAACTTTCGTACTTTAGGTATATGAATAATGTCACGGTGAACTAATACCCAGCTGTTAACTTGCCAGCTTTCGCCGATTGCGAGTTCATGGAGTAGATTGTTATTTTGCACGGCTTGTTTGGTTGCGATGGAGATCCCGCACCCTGCCTGGAGTGCATGGTCCAGTACTTGATACGAGTTGCTGGTGGTGACAATATTACTGGTTGGAATGTGGGTATGGATCCACTCATTCCATGGCAAGTGCGCGATGCGTTCTGAGTTGGCTAGAAACTGATGCTGGGATACATTATCAAGCGTTGGTAGACCATGTTTTTCGATATACGTTTGGTGTGCACACAGAATTACGTCAATCTGCTGAAATGGAATGACAATATTGTCGAGGGTTTGTGGTTTTTCTCCCATTCGGATCGCCAGATCCGCTTCCCCGTACTCTAGGTCATATTTGCGAATATCACCGAGGATCTCAAAGCGCACATTCGGATATCGAGCTTGGAATTGTCGGATCACAGGAAAAAGTAAAACAGACAGTTCACTGACACAGGTGATCTTAAGGACGCCTTCCATCAGTGCACTTGAGTTGGTTGTTTTATCAACAAATTGCTTAAACTGCACATCGGTGATTTCTCCTAAACGCATTACCTCCAACCCCGCCTCGGTGGGAATATAGCCTTTGTCATTACGTTGGAATAACTTTACGCCAATGTGCGTTTCTAAGGCGTCAATGTGGCGCATCACCGTCGAGCGATGTATGCCTAGATCTTCAGCCGTGGCACTGAGCGTTCTCAATTTTGCTAATCGATACGCTGTTTTAAATTCGGTCCATTTATCCATAATCAGTATTGCGTTGCAAATATGCACATAAGGGTATTTTAATTACGCATTAAAAACAAATTTGCAACGGTATATGCTGTCGATCGTCAAGTGAGTGGAGAGAGTGAATATGAAAACCCAAGTGTTGATCATAGGCGGAGGCTTTGGTGGCGTCACGACAGCGCAAAAGTTACAAAAAAGTGGGATCAAAACAACATTAATCGATAGAAAAGATTACTTTGAGGTGACCTATGCTGTGTTAAGAGATGTGGTTGATCCAAATAAAACGAAGGGGTTAGCACGCAGATATTATCGGGATATTTTAGCGGGAGGTTTTGTGCAAAGCACAGTACAAGTGCTGCGCGATAATAGCGCTTTACTTGAAAACGGCGAGATCATTAATTTCGAACAAGTAGTGATTGCAACAGGCTCCAGATATCCAACACTGCCTCTGGCAAAATCCATAGATGCATCTACCTTACGCGATAGAGAAGATGAACTAAAGCGCCATTATGACAAGCTCAAAAGTGCATCAGAGGTTTTAATCATGGGTGGCGGTGTGGTCGGAGTCGAACTTGCTGGTGAAATTGCATATGCGATTGAAGGCGTCAATGTGACATTGGTGCACAAAGGTCATGCTGTACTCGATGGCTTTAGTGAAAAAGCACAACGTAAAGCCCACCAGCAATTGGCCAAGTTAGGTGTGCACATAAAATTGGAGAGTAACTATCAACAAAGCGGGAATAGCTATAAAGATGAGCACAGTGGACATGAAATAACCCCGGATGTCGTTTACATGGCCACGGGTACTAAACCAAACAACGCATTTTTACAGCCGCATTTTAAGCATCTGCTTAATGATAAAGGGCTTGTTGTTGTCAACGAGCGATTAGAAGTAGTTGGACAAGACAATTTTTATGCACTCGGTGATATTGCCGAGGTCGGAGAAGCAAAGCTTGGTTACCTTGCCGTAGAGCAAGGCAAATATTTGGCAAAGGTCATAGCGAACAAGCGCCAAAGGCAACCGAACAAAGCATACAAACGCAATGCTTTTATGGCCCTAGTTCCGACTGGACAAAAAACGGGGGTAGTCCAGTTGCCGGTATTTACTTCAACATGTAAGCACCTAGTCAATTTAAAGCAAAAAGATTTGTTTATTGGCAAAACTTATAAAGAGTTTATGAAATAGCTAACGCTTTTTCATTTTGGAGGCTGTTGTTCAGCCCCAATGTTCTTTTTTAAATTGTACAGCTACGTCACTCAACTTGTGATTGTCTCCTGAAATTGACAGGTCCATGTCATACAAACTTACACATACCTAATCCGAGTTTTGTGCCATCACGAGAGGTAAAGCCAAACTTTTCGTAAAATGTCTCCTTACCTTGGGCTGCCAGCAAACCAATCGTTGCACCAGATTGGCAGTTTTCATCCAGATAAGCACCGATTAGCCCCATGATTTGAGACCCTAGCCCAATGTTTTGATGTTCGGGGTGAACAATGATGTCTTGAATGTAGAAGTACATGGAGCCATCACCGATAACGCGGCCCGTGCCAATTAGTTTGTCGTCACGATACGCAGAAACCCAAAATAATGACGCTTGCATACTGTTTGCTAGGGTGCTCAACTGCGGATTAGACCAACCAATCAATATCCTGATCGCTGCGAATTCTTCGACCGTCGGCGCTTGCTGTTTTAAAACAATGTTAGAGGTAGTCATTTTACTCCTTTAATGGCGATGTTTGAGCAGAGGTAAATACCGTGGAGCTAGATACAGGGGAATTCACACCCACGTTAACCTAGATACTTTTTGTACAGCCGGCTCTTTTTGGGGTCAAGTTTTATAGATAAAGTGTCGTCAGGAGAATGTAGTACACCATGTTTAGGTCAGAACGCCGGTAATTTAATAGTGGGAAAGCATTCATGGAAAGACAGTTAGTTATTTATTGACTTGGGTAAGAAAAAGTAGCTACAGGAATTACAATGCACCAACCTATCCTGATATGTTTACATGCGATGATAAGTCAGTGCAACTAGGAGCCTCTTTGTCAGCTACAAGGACTACAAACAGCCCATGAATTACAAACACCATCCAAAGGTTCGACGAGGCGGCTTAGCCTCGTTTGCTCTTGGCCGACAAATTCGTGAGTGACGATATTTTTAGTCGTAAATAGTACATATCCGGGCGCGTCACCGTCAGCAATTGATTCTTGATCTGAGTCTAGAAAGCTTGCTCTCGGTAATTTTTCAGTGATTTCTTGCTGTTGTTTATCAGTGAGAGGCCAGTTTTTAAATTCAATGTAAAACTCAATATTGTGAGTTTTATCGAAGTCAAAATCCCTGTCTTCTAATATGCGCAACACGTCGCCATCAGCATCGGCCGGCCAAGTATTTCTTTCGCTCATGGTATCTTTTCTTTCTATCAAATAGAGTTGGTTAATGTTAGTCGTATTTCGAGTCGATAAATTTACTGCTTTTACTCAATTAATTGAAAGCCTATGCACTATTGGACTGGAATGTCTGCTGGTGTGACTTTTAGACTATTCGACGTGGATAAAAAGATTAGTTGGTAGGTTGGTATTGCTTGGCGTTATTTAATACGTAAGGTAGCGTGCAGCTTCCTTGCAGCTTCCTTGCAGCTTCCTTGCAGCTTCCTTGCAGCTTCCTTGCAGCTTCCTTGCAGCTTCCTTGCAGCTTCCTTGCAGCTTCCTCACTACCTAAACTTAGATAACCAAGAGCGCAGCTGTTATAGCTGACATTAACCGGTTTACCTGCCATGTATGCCGCCAATAACATTGAAACGCGTGTTTGATACTCATCAGCGGATTTGAACTCTAAAAAAAAGCCATTGTTGTATGTGCACTGGACACTATTATCTGTGTTTGTGAAGCTTTTTAGCTGAACATAAACACCATTACTTTGTGCTTTAATTGTGTGGATCTCTTTGAGTCCTGACCAAGCTGCACTTGCATTAAACGATAGTGCTAAAAAGGCAAATAGTGCTATTTTTTTCATTTCTGCCACTCATTTTGTTGTGTTTATTTTAATAAATAGGGGTGAAGCTCTTCCGTGAGTCCCTATTTTAAATGCAAATGTATCGTGTCGGTAGGTTTAATGCGTGCTGAACTTAATTTAATGAATTTTATTATATTTCAATGGGCTACACCAAGTAGAAGATGTGACCTCCTATTGGCGAATTGCGGTTGAAAGTGGAAATACAGTGCAGAGTGTTGGGTAGCGTATTACTTACCCAACGTGCAGTTTAATCAATTATATACTGTCTAACATTTGCAAAAAGGCCTTATCCAGTGCTGCTGTGTTTTGGTCCACATCAGACTTATTGAATTGATAGTTAAAATGATTGAGTTCAGCTTCAATAAACCGATTAAGTGTCGGAATTTGCGGCCCTAGTGCTTTTTCTGTCGCGTGCAGTTTTTCTACTACCAGTTTCTGGATCTCGTCGAACAAGACACTGTCATCAATAACAGCTGCCACCAAGGCTTCAAACTCAATGGGGGGTGGGCTTTTAAAGCGTTCTATCCACCTTGCTGCACATAGTGCACGCATTACATAGAGATACTTTTTACGCGGAACATATTCATTTTTCAAATAACCTCGATAGTTGTTTTTAGCCATATTGAAATAATGGTACAACCCCCGCTCTGCTTTATAGTATTGTTTAAAAAGTGCCATCACCTGTGTTTGAAAGTGGTTATGGTTGATATAAACAATGGGTGATTGAAGCCATTCACCAATCGCTGGGTTGGAGACGCGCAGTAGTTTTAGTGCTTTTCTTAAATCCCAGCCATTGATATCGATATCATCGACAATGGGGTATTCAATCACATCTCTTTGGTCTTCTAGCATCACTGACAAATACCAATCTTTGGGATGGGCATAGATAAAGCGTACATCATAGTCACTATTTGAAGACGCAAACCCCCAAGCACGGCTACCAGACTCAATAGCGTAAAGGACCTTTACGTTATGCTCTTGTTCGGTGTTTTTGATGCGTGTCATTATGTCATGGCGTATCTCGGGTGCGATACTATTTACTGGTACGTTCATAGCTAATCCAAATAAACTTTCCAAAGCTTGTCGTTAAGTTGTTGTGTTTTGATACAGGTTCCCGTTATTTGGCTGATCACATCAATATTGGTTGTGGTGTGGCTACTTAGCTGCGTAGTGGTAAAGCTGCCTTTTCCAGCCAGTACCATGGGCAGAAGTAATTGATCTGCCAAGTGCTCTTCAATTGCGGCGCCTGAGTTCAAATAAGCTTTTAAGGCAGTGACGGTTCTCCCTGCTACTTTTTCTGCACTTAGGCCAAGTTCACCCATTTGTTCGAACATGGCTACTTGATTTTGGTGGCCAACACTTAAGTGAAAGCTATTGCCTTGCCCGTGTGCCGCGCAATTTAATATCTCTGTAAAGGGCGCATTCCAACCCAGTCGCTTTTTCGCTTCTTCGATCTCTCTTTTTGCGACAGAGTTTTTTACCCCGGCAACAATGGACATCGCTTTACAGTGACTTTGCTGCTGTTCTAATTCTGCACCGGATTGCTCAAACAAACAGGGGGACAATGTATCTGTAGGGTTGATATCTATTTGCCAACAGCCGCCACCAGCTGGGAAAAATCCCAACTTGGTGGTCTTTACTTGGCAAGCTACGCCCATAGTTTGCAATGCTGGTAAAAATGACTGCTCAAAAAAGGTCAAAGAAGGAGACATGCCATTGTGTGTACCGCCATGCAGTTTTACGCTTGATGCCTTTCCTGCCAGTACTAAGGGGAGTAATATGGTTTGGCATACCAGCACGGTACTGCCCGCTGTGCCAATTTTGAATTCGTACTCGCCCGGTTCGACTGCATTTGGTGTAAATTTAATACATTGCGAATTTAGTTCTGCGCCTTCCACAGCCGCACTGCTGATCTGTTTTGCAGCAAGTACACAGGTCAAATGCTGTCGCATCAGTCCTGGCTTTTTACGACCAGCACGAATGTTACGAATTTCGATGGGCTGATTGTGTAGCATAGATAAGCTCAGTGCCGTTCTTAAAACTTGTCCGCCACCTTCGCCTTTTGAACCGTCTATGATTATTGTTTTTTTATGAGTCATTATTAACCTTTTACACATACTACTTGTTTTAATGTGCACACGACCTCTACCAAATCTTGTTGTGCAGCCATTACTTTGTCTATATCTTTATAAGCGTGAGGGATCTCGTCGATGACCGCTTGGTCTTTGCGGCATTCTACGCCTTTTGTTGCCGCTACGTGATCCGCGATGTTATAGGTCTTTTTAGCCTTGGTACGTGACATAACACGCCCTGCTCCATGGCTGCAACTATTGAAGCTATCTGGATTACCAAGCCCCCTAACTATGTAAGAGCGTGCACCCATATTGCCAGGGATGATCCCCATTTCACCTCTTTTTGCGCGTAAAGCCCCTTTACGGGTGACATAACATTGTTTTCCAAAATGCTCCTCGCGGGAAATGTAATTGTGGTGGCAGTTAACTGCAACATCTATGGTCTCAAATGGGATTGGCAGTTCTTCGCGTAATGCTTTTAGAGCGTTAAACATCATTATCTCGCGGTTTTTGGCTGCGAAATCTTGGGCCCATTCTACGGCTTCAACGTAATCATCAAAATAGGCACTCCCCTCTTTTAAGTAAGCAAGATCCAAATCTGGCAAATGTTGTTGATGACGTTGCATTTCTTTTTTTGCGAGTTCAATAAAGTAGGTGCCAATACGATTGCCAACGCCACGGCTGCCGGAATGTAGCATGACCCAAACATATTGATGCTCATCTATACAGAGCTCTAAAAAGTGATTACCTGTGCCCATGGTGCCCAAGTGGTTAACATGGTTGCTTTTAGCAATTGCTGGATGCTTATCACAAATTCTGTCGAATCGTGTTTCCAACGTTTGCCATTCTTTCGCCACCAGTTTGGGAATATTTCCCCATGCACCTTTGTCTCGCTTACCGCGATTGGCTGTGCGACCATGAGGCACTGCGGCTTCAAACGCGCTACGTATCGACTTGAGGTTGTCGGGTAGGTCGCTGGCTTTTAAGGTTGTTCTCGTTGCGACCATACCGCAACCGATATCAACACCGACAGCTGCGGGGATCACTGCATCAACTGAGGGGATAACACAGCCTATGGTTGCTCCTTTTCCTAAGTGGACGTCAGGCATAACGGCAATATGACTATGTACAATGTCCATAGCTGCAATATTTTCTAGTTGTTGTTGTGCTGCTGGTTCAAATGGCACGCCTTTTGTCCACGCTTTAATCGGGTAACTATTGTCGTTCTGTATTACTTCGTATTGTTCTTTACACATTGTTTTTCCCTTATTGGTGGCTTAGTTTCACAGCGTTATTCATCAGTCCGTCCAGCCCACCATAGACAGTTAGACTATCTATTTTGTCTGCGATCTTCTCTAATGCTTCGAGCTCTTTTAGGCGCATTAGTGTGGGGTTGTTCTCCATCACTTTTGCTGTGTTGTGTAAACTTCGGGTCGCTGCAGTTTCTTCGCGTCGTTTAATAACATTGGCTTCGGCCGCTTTTTGTGCTTCTACTACTTGGTTTAATATCGATTTCATCTCACCGGGTAAGATGATGTCCTTCATGCCCACATTAATTAGCTTGACGCCTAAGGCCTGTAGCTGAGTTCCAACAATGTCTCTTAGGGTTTCGTTTATGTATAATTTGTCGAGTAACAAGTCATCTAGGTTTTGCGTACCTACCGCTTCTCTCAATGCCAACTGTAATATGTTGTAGGTGAACGACATAATGTCCTCAGTACTTTGTGAAGCGATAACCGCATCTGTGACTTGCACACTCGCAGTGAGATTTATTCGTAGACTCACCCTGTCTTTGCTTAAGATCTCCTGACCAGATACTTCAAGCATTTGAGCACGACAGTCGAATACTTTTAGATCAATGTCTCGATTAAATCGCCACATACCATAGTGGCCCGGTGGCAGCTTTCTGACTAGTACATTGTCTACATATAACAACCCGATATGCTCACTTTCAATTGACACATCGACAATAGGGTTACAGCTCACTGCTGTCTCGCTCTTAAAGAGTTTTGCAGCGCAATTGAGACCTAATCTATTTATGTTTGCCAATGTAGCTGCATCGACATACATGTTTTCGCTTATATCCACTCTTTCCAAATGGATATCACCAGCGTCTTTCCATAAATACAGGTGTTCACCAGGAGGGACGATGCCTTTTAAAACCTGATTTACATACAGCAGCCCTACTTCCTGTGGCCCAATAACTTGATGTGACATACTCTGAATTGCTTTATTTTTATCATATATATCCGCCCCGTCACGCGCTGTTATTGTGCGACAGTCAAAGGTTTTAAATTCATAGTCGCGATTAAATTGCCATACACCATAGTGGCCAGCTGGCAGTTCTTTCACAAGTTGATTATCAGCAAACAAAAAACCGACGTGGTCGCGTTTTACAGTCATCTCGTAAATAGGCTTACAGGCGCTGTTTTTAGCGCTTTTAATAAGTTTAGAGGCGAGGTTCAGCCCTGCTTTTTCAATGAGTTTTAATGTCCTGTCTTCGACGTAAAATTGCGTAGTGAGATCAATTTTCTCTAACCGAATATCTCCCGCATCTTTCCAAAAATATAAATCTTCGCCAGGTGCAACGACCCCTTTTAGGGTGTCATTTAAATACAGCAGGCCAACTTCTTGTTCTGTGAGTTTAAAGTGACTTATGTGTGATTGCAGTGCTGGGTGTGTGTGGTACAAACGCACAGCATCAGGTGCTGTAAAGTAAAGTGTGTCGATATTGAAAGTAACAAACTCTAGCTCGTTGTTAAAGTCCCAAAAACGGTGCGTACCGGGTGTAAGTACGCGGTCAAAAAGTTTGTTCTTGTATACCAGTACGCGTTTCGCCTCAGCGACAATTTGTTGTTTTATAAATTTCATGTTTTTAATCCTTATACTGCATTGTAGCGGCCTGCTAGCTATGACCTAATTGGCTTGATAACTGCGTCTTTGGGGAGCATCCTGCTTGCCAACGACGGGAGTTACCTTGCGAGTTTTGCCTGAGTGTTAGCGGCGGCTACGTGCAAAGTTTTGAGCTTTACAGCCCAGTAAATTCGTATCAATCAAAGATGATTTGTATTTTATTTATGGTGATTAGAGCGGGACTCGAACCCGCAACAAACGAAAGCTATGTTCGCGGCTCTACCATTGAGCTATCTATCAAAAATGGGGAGTCGAACCCCGCACCTAAGTGCTTTCCATATTGAGTAGTTAATATCGGAATACGTGCTTACAGCGTAAGTCGTACCGTGGTGTTATTTAGAAACACGTTATCAAGCTACAGCCTAGATATATCAAATGGTGTGCCAAGCATATTAAAAACGTGCTTATTTTGTTTTAAGTATATGATTTTGAACGTTTAAATTTTTGTTTTTTAAATTTTTAACTTGAAGGAGTCTTGCGCTTATTTTGTTTTAATGTTTCTATTTAGATATTAATTTATCTATTTGGATATAAATGTTGAAGGAAGTAGTAGCGGTAAGTTTGCTTGGAACCCAGTTAGATTTCGTCGGTAAGCGGGTGGATAGGTGGCAGCGCTGGCGGCCCAATATCTCGTTGGTTAGTCAAGAAGATCTCATTATCAATAAGCTGTATCTATTACATGGTGAGCGGAGCTTTCGACTCGCCAACAATGTTGCTGTTGATATTGAGACCGTATCGCCTGAAACATCGGTACAACTGGTTGAAGCTAACTTTGAAGATCCTTGGGATTTTGGGGAGGTATATGCCAAGCTCTATGACTTTTGCCAGACCATCGAATTTGATCTAGATAATCGAGAGTATTTGTTTCACATTACTACCGGTACACATGTTGCTCAAATATGCAGCTATTTATTGACTGAAAGCCGCCATTTTCCCGGACGATTAGTACAAACGTCCCCTGATCCTAATAGTGACAATAAATCAGTTGGCCAGGTTCATACAATTGATTTGGACTTGTCGAAGTATGATCAATTGGCTCAGCGTTTTGATATTGAACATCAGCAAGGGGAAAGCTTTCTCAAAGGGGGAATAGAGACAAAAAACCCTGCCTTTAATCGCCTTATTACCCAAATTGAAAAAGTGGCTATTCGTTCTAGTGCTCCTATTTTATTGACCGGTCCCACAGGTGCCGGGAAAAGCCAATTGGCAGCAAGAATTTACCAACTAAAAAAGCAGCGCAATACATTGCAGGGGGATTTGGTCGTGGTGAATTGTGCGACGCTTAAGGGTGAGAACGCCATGGCAGCTTTATTTGGTCATACCAAGGGGGCATTTACTGGCGCTCAGCAAGCACGAGAAGGTTTTTTAATGGCAGCAGATAATGGCCTACTCTTTCTTGACGAGGTTGGTGAGCTAGGGCTGGAAGAGCAAGCTATGCTATTGCGGGCAATTGAAAATAAGCAATTTCATCCTGTTGGTAGCGATAGAGAAGTGAGTAGTCAATTTCAGTTAATAGCGGGCACTAACCGGGATTTAAAAGCAAATGTAGAAAGCGGTTCTTTTCGAGAAGATTTATTGGCAAGGATAAATTTATGGACATACCAGCTACCAGCATTGAAAGACCGTCGTGAAGATATTGATGCCAATATTGACTTTGAGCTAGACAAATATAGTCAAGAGCAAGGGCGTCGAGTTAGATTTAACAAAGAAGCGCGTATGGCGTATTTAAACTTTGCCCACAGTGAGCGCGCAACATGGCAAGGTAATTTTAGAGATCTAGGATCATCGATGATCCGTCTTGCAACACTCGCTGACGGTTCAAGGATCAGTAAAGATGATGTGGATGAAGAAATCAGTCGATTACAAAGAGATTGGCAATTGACCAATGCTACTCTGCATGGATCTTGCTTAATACATATTATGAACGATGGACAAATTGCCAGTTTAGATGCGTTTGACCGTCAGCAGTTAGAATATGTAGTCACCGTTTGTTTGCAAAGCCCGAGTATGGCAGCGGCAGGACGTGTGTTATTTGATGTGAGCAGAACTCAAAAATCTACGGCGAATGATTCCAGTCGATTGCAAAAGTACTTGGCAAAGTTTGGCATTAAGTGGCGAGATATTGCAGCAGCAAAGTAGCACATAGCCTGTGTAGGTAAACATCTGTAATACCCATTTACAGAGCTTTTACTACACTAAACAAGGAATTAGTGACGCAAATTAGAAGGAAAACGAACATGCGAGTCGTAAGTATATTATGTGGGCTGTTGATACTGGCCAGCTGTAGTAGTCCAAAGCCCCTTAAAAAAGCGGAAGTGATCACGGCGTACTCAATGCTTGCGCCGAGTAGCCAAGGTGACACCCTGATTTATATTAGGGCCATCATTCCGGGTATTCACACGAAACATCAGGTTTGTCCAGTTTTGGAAAGTGAAAGTGGTGAGCGAAGTCAAATGCGCATTCGTGGATTGCATCCAGGTGATAATTTTCCTGTCACTGTGTGCGAAGCTACCGCGAAGGCGGACATTGCCTACCAGGTGGGGGGCACAGAGCTGAAGTTTGATGCAATAACCTTAAACCCCAAGCATATTCAAGTGTATGGAGATTCGGGGTGTAAAGCACATGTGTGCAATGGTAATGGACCCGCAGAGCCGTTTAAAACTTTGATAACTGAAGGTGCAAAACGTGACGTTGATCTCATTTTGCATATGGGGGATTACAACTATCGAGGTACTAGTGGCAGCATCAGTAAAGGCGTCTATGCCTACGATGCTGGAGATGGCGGATATGGTGGGAAAACCTGCGGCTTAGAAGAAACCTACTATAGCCAAAATGCTCAGGGAAGCCCGAAACCGGATACTTGGCGTGCTTGGCGTGCAGACTTTTTTAGCGCAGCTGAGGCTATTTTGACTAAAGCGCCTTGGGTGTTCGCTAGAGGAAACCATGAACTTTGTAGTCGTGCTGGTTTAGGCTGGTTCTACTTTTTCGGTCCTGGTTCAGAATTGAAAGAAGGCATTGCACAACGCGCTTGTCCTGCACAAGGGAGCTTTTCTCAACCTCTAAACTCCGCAATATCGGCGATAACTATGATAGACCCCTACATGCTTAAACTTGATAAACACAATATTTGGGTTCAGGATTCGGCGAATGCTTGTGACGACAGGTTTTCAAATGCGCTTACAGCTCAGTATCAAAGCCAATATGAATCTCTGCAAAAATTTGCCAGCAAATATCCAAATAAACCTATTTGGACAGTGACGCATAGGCCGCTTTGGGGCGTAAACAATGTTGCAACGGACAATACGTTGAATATTATGTTGCAGCGAGCGTTAGCTGATACGCCATTGGGGCGTTTACCAGAGCAAGTTGCGCTTGCGCTGTCTGGTCATATGCATATCTATCAATCTTTGAGCTTTGACAAACAATATAAACGTCCACCGCAAATTGTGGTTGGAAACAGTGGTGTGAGCCTGAGTGAGGAATTGCCTTATACGAGCTTTGAAGCTGTCGTTGATGGGCTTGAAGCAAACGGAAATGAGCAGGCTAAATTTGGCTTTTTAGAGCTTGAACTGGACCGGTACTCTGGTTGGTATGGACGCTTTTTTGACCAACAAGGCGAAGCGTTTTTACGTTGTGATTCCCAGTTTGCCGCACGTGACGAGCAAGTATGTCAGTGAGTGGGCATCAATTGAGTTGAGAGAGTAAATGTTTGATGTGGTAAATTGTCTATGAGTAATTGAGCCAAGCAGCCACATCTTCATCCTTTTTGACAAGTGAGAACATCCTGCAGAATTGCCTTGAATTGAGGCATATTATTGCTAAATTGTGATTTATTAAGAACGTTCTAATATTTAGGTAAGAAACGTATTGTATTGACTGGCACTGAAATTGAAGTTGATGTGCTTTTAGGTACTTAAGTGCATGGCATAGCTCATTGCATTTAATCAGTTTTATTTTTTATTATCTTTTTTACTCTCAAATTGCACGGTTAACCAATTGTCGTTTTTATCAAAATACATCGTCTTTACGGCCCCCATACCTCTAAAGTTAACTAAGTTTATTTGCTGCGGCCAAATATCTCTTAGAACGCCGTGGCGCATTTGTAAGCCTTTCAATGGGATACTTTTGGTGTATTGTGCATCCTGATACACCCACAAGTATTTGTTATCTACTTCATATGTGGGCTTGGACAGGGCCAACGCTTGTCCACTTAATCGCCTAAGCGACGTTTGTGTATACACATAATCAATGAATTGCTGTTGTATTTTTTTGTCTTGATAGATGCTCTTTGAGTCATTAAACAAATGAACAACAGCATGCTCTAAATCATGCAAATGAAATCGATACTCAATTTTTATGTGTCCACTGTCGGGCAATACTTTTGCCGTTGCTAGGGAAACTTTTAACTTGTGTGCTTGACTTGGCATAGCCCAAATCAAGCTGAGCCCGGCAAAAAGCCAAGTTCTCATAAATCTAACTCCTTAACTCGCAAGTGATAGTGTTCACTCACTTACATATAGTCTACTTTATTTTGCAATTGTTTAAGAGGATTATTGTGATTTTTTGTCGATTCTAGCAAGTGGTTTGTCGACTTTTTGACCTCTTTAATGTGTTGAGATAATATCACATTTTTACTTTGAGTTGGGTTAACTTCATAATCTTCATCATATTTAGTGATAAATGTAATAAATTGTATGGGTGGACCTTAGGTTCAGAAATTGTTCAGCTCTTTCTATTAGGCTAGATGAGTAGTTGAGAGTGATGAGAAAATGACAATTTTTATTGTATGCCAAGTGTTCATTTTTCATATTTATTGTCTCTATTTTGAAAAAAAATTTAAAAACCACAGATTTACTGTTGATATTTGGCATTATTTATCATTAAAATCGCGCTCTTCCTTATTTTGGGTAAAACTGGCGTTAGTTTTGCTCATTGATTAATACCCGTTTATAGAAAAAATGTGGTGAGCGGTATGGACTTTTACATACTAAAAAAACAAGAGAAGTTAGTAGCGATACCTGCTGACGAACAAAATTGTAAAGCGTATATTGAAAACGGCTATTGTTATGTAGACAAGGTGGCTGCGTGTAATGAGCGAGCAGCCATAAAACGATTAGAAGCAAAACAAAGCAAGCTTTATAGAGCACCAATGTTACTATTATTGGCGTTGCCACTATTAATTTTTGCTTGGTGGCGATTGAGCTATTAATAATTAGCCCCAAGCAATGTTATATTAGCGTTCCTAATTAGGAAAGGAACGCTGTATGAAGGTTGTACACACATCAGACTGGCACCTCGGTCAACAATTTTTCGAACATAATAGATATGAAGAACATCAGGCTTTTTTAGACTGGCTTGTTCAAGAGCTAGTGCAAGTCGACGCTGATCTATTGATAGTCAGCGGTGATATTTATCATACAGCAACCCCCCCAGCATCTGCCGAGCAGCAGTTGTATGCGTTTATTAAACAAGCCAAATTGTGCTTACCTCATCTGCATATTGTGATCATTGCCGGCAATCACGACTCCGCAAATCGTATTGAGACTGCCAAACCTTTGTTACAGCAATTTGATACCCATGTGGTTGGTCGATTTGACAAGGATCAACCGCAGGATGTAGTTAAGTTAGTTGAAACACGCGATGGCTTAGTCAATATAGTTGCCATGCCATTTCTACGCAGTGCTGATATGGCACAGACTGACAGTGAAGACAATGGTTATGCACGTGCTGTAAAACAAGCCTACGACTCAGCCTATGCACAGCTTGATGATGTAACCATACCTGTGATTGCAATGGGGCACTTACATGCCAAAGGTGGCGATATTTCCTCTGATTCTGAGCGTAACATAACCATAGGTGGATTTGACTCTATTCACGCGGATGTATTTGGCGAGACGCCTGATTATGTTGCATTGGGTCACTTGCACAAAGCTCAAAAAGTCGCCAATGATGAGGCAATTCGCTATAGCGGTACCCCTTTCCCCATGTCTTTTGCGGAGCGACATTACAAACACCAAGTCGTTTTGATTGAGTTTAGTGGCAAACAAATAAGCAGCATTACTTCTCAGTATGTGCCAAGGCATAAACAAGTGATCCTATTACCTGAAAAAGGAGGGGCAACGCTAGATGAGCTGTGCGATGCGCTCCATAGCTTAGAGTTGCCGCAAGATAGTGAAATACCAAGGCCATATTTGCGATTGCGTTTAAACGCGAATGAAACGGACAGCCAGTTTCGTTTCAAGATTGAGCAGGCTCTTGCGGATAAACGCGTACACTTTTGTGGCATTGAACGCGTTTCAAATTCAGCGGAAGGTGACACAGAGCTATTATTTGAAGATTTAAGTAAGGTGAATGAGCTTGCACCATTGACCTTATTAGAGCTGGCTTATAAAGAACAGATCGATGGGGAAGCACCGCTCCCTGTCGAGTTAAAAACATGTTTAGAAACGGTGTTAGTGGCAATCAGTGAGCAAGAGGGATCATGAAAATACTGACAATACAGGTAAAAAACCTTGCTTCATTACCTGAAGCTTCTATTGATTTTACAGCGCCACCACTTAAAGACACCGGGCTATTTGCCATTACCGGAGAGACTGGTGCCGGGAAAAGTACCTTGTTGGATGCTATTTGCTTGGCATTTTACGGTAAAACTGCGCGCTTAAAGTCTGATTCCAAGAATAAAGTGTCATTTAACGGGGACGAAATAAAACTCAGCGATCCAAGACACTTATTACGCCGAGGAACCGTGTCGGGGTTTGCTCAAGTGGGTTTTGTCGGTCAAGATGCAGAGCAATATATAGCGCGTTGGCAAGTCGCTCGGGCACGCAATAAAGTCGATGGCCGAATAAAAGAAGCCGAGTTGATTTTGTTAGATGCAACGGGCGATCAAGTATTAGCACAAAAATCTGCCGCCAAGCAAAAGTTGTTGCAATTAATTGGCTTGAGTTTTGAGCAGTT
Source organism: Pseudoalteromonas sp. Of7M-16 (assembly GCF_022347805.1). Classification (NCBI taxonomy): domain Bacteria; kingdom Pseudomonadati; phylum Pseudomonadota; class Gammaproteobacteria; order Alteromonadales; family Pseudoalteromonadaceae; genus Pseudoalteromonas; species Pseudoalteromonas sp. Of7M-16. Next base: position 64,097 of record NZ_JAKRFY010000027.1, read on the forward strand.
TACACGCGCGGTGCTGTTGGCGCAGCATGATTTTGCAGCATTTTTAAAGGCCAGCGCCGATGAACGAGCACAATTGTTAGAGTGTCTCACCGCGACTGAGCAGTTTAGTCGAGTGGGAAAAACTATTTTTGAATTTCACAAACAAAAGTCTGAAGCGCTGTCTTTGTTTAAGCAAAAGTTAGGTGATATTGAATTACTCAGTGACGATGAGCTTCAGCAAAAGCAATTACAGCTAAGCGAGTTCAAAGAAAAACAAAGTCAGCTACAGCAAGAGGCAAAAAGCCTTGAACAGCATTTAGCTTGGTATGTGACCAAGGCAAAACTAGAACAGCAATTAAGCCTGTTAAATAACACACTGCTTGAACAAGAAACCACGCTTTCTCAGCACAGTGAATCGTTTCAGCGGGCGCACTTGGCACAGTTAACCCAACAGGTTTCTGATAACCGTGCTCAAGCGGTGCAATTGACAACGAGCATTCAACGCATGCAGGCCGACATCGCATCTTTGACAGCGGTGGATACACAAAGCGAAATTAATGCGCAGAATGCACTGCTTGATGTGTGTACTGACAAGCTTTCGCAGGCACAAGCGCTGTGGCAGAAGCACCTGCCAGATATCGCCAAGGTGGCTGAATATGATCAAACCTATAATGAGCATATTAAACTCGCAGCACAGTTTCGCACACAAGTTACGCAACAAGGTGCGTTAGAGCATCAATATGTAAATGAGTTGAACGGGCTGCGAACACAATTGATGGCGCTTGAAAGTGAACAATCCTTGGTTGAGCGTTCAATTACGCAGTCTCCAAAAATGGCTTCATTGGCAGCATCTTGGCCTGAAACTCACGAAGTTTTACAGCAGGCGCTTCGCGCTCACAATGATTTAAAAGCGATAAAAAATGAGAAGTGCACACTTGAAGCCAAGTGCCGAGATGCAAACCAAGCGGTTAAGCAATCACAACCTCAATGTGCTGAGCTAGAAAATCAAGTTGAGGGAATGCAGGCTGAAGTCAACCAATTGCAACATCGTCTGAATGAGTTAGATTATGAAAAGTTACAATTCCATAAATCTCAACTGATTAAGGCTCAGCAAGCATTTGCACAGCAAACGGAGCTCAACAATGACTCACTCCAATTGCAGGCTCAGATTGATGGGTTGCGCCATCAACAACACAGTGCAGATGCGCAGCGCAAAGATGCTGAGCACCAAGATGAACTTACTCGGCAACAGCTGATGTTAACTCAAGACAATTTACATCAAGTGAAGTTACGTGCCAGTGATAATATCAGTGCGCTGCGGAGTCAGCTGGAGCACGGAAAAGAGTGTATGGTCTGCGGTGCCACGGAGCATCCCTACCGAGTCGATCATATTGATAGTCACTGGCAGCAATTGATCCGTGACTTTGAAGGACAGTTTCAAGCAGCAGAGCAAGCCCGGCAGCAAACACAAGCTCGTTACCATGATGTTGTTTCTCAGCTAGAGCAAGTTAATGGTCAGCTTCAAGCTGCGCTGCAACAAAAGGCGCAATTAGCGCAAAAGCAGCAAGTTAATCAAACTTTGTTAAGCGAACTTCCTGAGTCGCTGAGAGATTTTAGTAGCCATGCAGAGCAACTGCAGGACATAGACCAAAACCTGTCTTTATATAGCGAGCTAAGCAAAGTACAGCAACAAAAATGGCAAGTGTTGCAGAGCAGTTCACAGCAGTTGCAAACTCAGCGCGAAGCCTTAACGCAACATCAACAACAACTCCAGGCGTTTGAGCAATCACACTCGACATTAAAGCAGCGAGAGGCCGAACTGATTGATTTGAGTTCGCAATTAGCCGAACGTGTTGCGCAGGTATATGACCATACTGATTGGTTGGCTCAGTTTAAAGAGGCACCTGCTGAAGCAATCAGAGTTCTGTCTGAACAAGTCTGTGCGTTTATTGAACTACAAGATAAGGCCGCGCAAATTGTTAAGTCAATAGAACAATGCGTGCCACAACTGACCACAACGCAAACGTTACTGGACAAAGTAACAACTCAATTGCAAGGCTTAAATACCGAGATCACCAAACATCAACAACAGGCTGAAGCTGCGCGAAGTAGTAGAAGTCAATTATTGACTCTGGAAGTGACATCGGAACAGTGGCGTCAGCAATTACAAGATGGTATTACACAGGCACAGCAACAAGTTCAGGCACAAAAAGACAAGTTAAGTGCGATGAGCAAGCGACATGATGAGCAGGCACTGCGTGTAAAGCACTTACAGCAACAGTGCGAAGAGTATCAAGTCGAACTTGAAAAAAATCAGGCCCGCTTTGATGAGTGGCTTAAAGAGACGCAAAATCAATATCCGTTATTGGATATTGCATTGGTTGATGAGTTGCTTGGGTGGCAGTCATCACAATGGCAAGCGTTACTAAAGCAATCTCAGCAATTAGAACAACAACGAAATGGCACTCGTTCCCAATTAGATCACGTAAAACAAAACTTGAGTGAGCATGCTGAGCAAGCACAACCTAATCTAGCAGAAGTTGATTTGACCGCCGCCGTAGAGAAACTAAATGGTCAGCAATCTGAGTTGCAATCCCATATTGTGACTGTTTCTGTTGCTTTACAAACACACCAAGACAACATCGATAAATTGCAGGCGCAACAAAGTACTTTAAATCAAATGCAGAATGAGTATGAGCACTGGCATTTACTTAACCGCTTGCTCGGTGATGCAACAGGTAAGACAATGCGTAACTTAGCGCAAACCCAAACTCTGAAAATACTATTACATTATGCAAATCACCATTTATCTAGCCTATCACGTCGCTATCGCCTCACCGTAATTGGTCAATCACTTGAAATAGCGATTATTGACCGAGATATGGCTGATGAGCAACGCAGTGTGAACACATTGTCAGGTGGTGAATCATTTTTGGTGTCTTTGGCTTTGGCACTGGGCCTAGCTTCGCTGTCCTCTAATCAAGTGCAAATTAACTCTTTGTTTATCGATGAAGGGTTTGGCACGCTTGATCCGGAAACTCTCAGCGTCGCTTTGGATGCATTAGATGCGTTGCAATCTCAAGGACGAAAAGTGGGTGTGATATCCCATGTTGCACAAATGACTGAGCGTGTTGCTACACAAATTCGAATTAAGAAACAATCGGGCGGATATTCAACCGTCAGCACTAAGGAAAGTTAAAGGGGAAAGAGATGCCGACATTTACCGGTGACGAAGCACTGAGTTATGATCAACGAATTGGAAAACTGGTGCCTGGGTATGAGCTACTGCATCACACAACCGCGGCGCAACTGAGCGTAATGCTCGAGCACAATGCAACTATCTTGATTGTTGGCGCAGGCACTGGCAAAGAAGTAATTGAATTGGCTCAGTACAATCCCACTTGGCACTTTATTGTACAAGATGTTTCGGCCGATATGTTGGCCATCGCAGATCAGCATTTTACCAACTTGGGACTGAGCGATAGAGTCACTATCCATCATGGCCCTTTATTGCAAGGCCAGTACCAAGCTGACGTGGCCTTGTGTTTATTGGTTATGCATTTTGTTAAAGACGACGGTGGTAAAATGAATTTGTTCGGGCAAATATGTGCAAATTTGGGCGCTACCGGATCACTTTTTTTGGCAGATCTTACGTTGCCGGAGACCTCATTCGAGCGAGAGGCACAGCTAAATTACTGCCAAAAGCACTTGGGATTATCTGAGATCGGTGTTGCCACTATGCGCAGTAACTTTAGCAATGAGTTTTTCCCAATAGATACAGCGCGTCTGAGTGAGCTTGCTCAATGCGCTGGTTTTTATTCGCCAGTTCCTTTTTTCAAAGCGCTAGGCTTTAGCGCTTTTATCCTTCATAAGCGTGATTGATCAGCTTGTATGGTCTTGAATAAGCTCAACCAGCTTGGTGATTTTTATATTGCTGAGCTGGCGATAGTCAAAATATGGACATACGATAACTTTATTAATGGGGTCAATCGCAAACTCTTCGTCTATCCATACCATTGAGTGGGTAAAATCGTGATCTCTTAACAACCGCTTGGCGTAAGTTCGGCCAGCGATAACATGCCATTGATAACTATTTTGCTCTAAATCTGGGGGGGAAAACAGTAATGCTTCTTGGCTGTGGCTTTGCAGCAACGCATTATCACGATACTGTTGCCATGTTTTAGTACCTTCGCTCTGGTTAGTAAAATGATGATCTGGATGCTGTAACTGGGCAATAAACTTGCTGTAGACATTGAAGAGCTTGCGCCAGCCATTACCACATTCTTGATTAATATAGTCTATCTCCCCCTGTTGAAGCGGGATGACATCATGTAGCTTTGTGTATTTTTCTAAGTTTGGATGGCGTTCAACATAGACGGCCAAAACCCCTTTTGCTGCCCCAAAACCGTGAGTTAGTATTTTCATGGACTGTAACGTTATTTCAAAGACTTAATATTTTGCCAGCTAGCAGATCGCTCGGCGCCAATTGGCCGTATTGACCAAGGTCGTGATTGTATCAGCCCGCTTAGTAATTTAGGAGAATAGCGCTTTGAAATTAAATCAATTGTCGAAAATAGGTGTAATTGGCTTATTACTTGTATTGACGGCTTGTACAGGTGTTCCCAAAGGTATCACGCCGGTCAATAATTTTGATTTACTGCGTTACCAAGGCACATGGTATGAAATTGCTAGACTTGATCATCGTTTTGAGCGAGGAATGCAAAATGTGATTGCAACCTATACGTTAAATGAAGATGGCAGCGTGGCGGTTGTTAATAGAGGCTATGTCACAGATGAAAACACTTGGAAACAAGCTAAAGGGGTTGCCAAGTTTGTATCTTCACAGGATAATCGGTCATCTGAAAGTATCATTTTGGGGGCCATTCTATGGCAGTTATATTGTATTTAAACTTGACCACGCTAACTATCAATACGCTTATGTAACTAGTTATGATAGGGAATACTTATGGTTATTGTCGCGTACGCCTCATGTATCCCAAGGGGTTTTAGAGGACTTTAAAAAGACGGCCAAAGACTTTGGCTACGCGATTGATGAGTTAATCTTTATGCAGCATGAGAAAATTTGACGATGTAAAGCCCCTTTACAGTTAATTTGGCATTGTCTTGTTTATGACCAAAAACTTTCATCTTTCATCAACTTAAATGTCATTACTTCCGGTCAGGCTATGTGCGCCTATGAAAAACCCAATGTAGCAACAAATAAATCGGAGTAATAAAAATGAAGCGCATAGCCTATTCGTTAATTGCCTCAGCCGTCACTGTGGCACTAACTGCATGTAGTGGAGATGATGGTGCACCTGGAGTTCAAGGTCAACAAGGTGTTCAAGGTGAGCAAGGAGCCGCTGGGCCAGCAGGTGAAAATGGTTCAAACGGGATCAATGGAGCTGATGGCACTAACGGTAAGGATGGCCAAAATGGTATTAATGGCGAGAATGGTGTTGACGGAGCAGACGGTGTCAATGGTGTTGATGGAGAAAAAGGCACCGACGGCGTAGATGGAATTGATGGAGTTAATGGTACTGATGGCGCCAATGGTGCTGATGGTATCAATGGCGGTACTGGTTTAGTGCGGATCGCAACTGTACCTAGAGGCTCGGAAGTAACGGGCATTTTCTTAACAGAGCAAGGTGACCTCTTTTTTAACGCGCAACACCCTAGTGATGAAAACACAGCGGTAGATAGCTTTAACAATCGTCCATTTAATACAGGAACTGTGGGCGTACTTACAGGTGTTAACTTCAATAAACTGCCTCGCAATTTAGTTGACGCACCGCTTCATGCAACTGAGTTTGAGGAACAAACAGTTGTAACCGCAATCGGCCAATACCAAATCTTAGGTCAAAGCGGCGACACATTTAATGACCTAGGAACAAACAGTTTAGCGGGTGGACTTGGCGTAATCTACGGCATGACCTCGGGCAACGAAATCATCAAAAATGACATGCCAGACTTTAATGGTTTTATCTATGAATCAGAGAACTCTGGTTATTTGTTCACTAACTGGGAAGATTACCCTGGCGGCATGAGCCGTTTGAAAATGAGCAAGAGCGAAAATGGCCAATGGAGCGTCGAGCAGGCCATGATGATCGACTTTGACTCAGTGAAAGGCACGGCGGCAAACTGTTTTGGCTCTGTATCTCCTTGGGGAACTCCGCTGACTTCAGAAGAGTGGATTGTCAACTCGGCTGTTGATACAACCACAGCACCAGAGTGGAATGCACCAGTTGTAAGCACGCGTTTGACTCAATTTAGAGAGTTTTTGGCACCTGAATCACCAAACCCTTATCGTTATGGCTATATTGCAGAAGTAAAGTCTCCGATGGCAGATAAGCCTGTCGTTGAGAAGCATTATACGATTGGACGATATGAGCATGAAAACGCAGTTGTCATGCCTGATAGACGCACTGTTTATTCCTCTCAAGATGATACCGGTGGTGTGCTTTTCAAATTTGTTGCCGATACAGCTGAAGATCTCAGCTCAGGCACGTTATATGGCGCGAAGCTTATTCAAGATAAGGGCTTATCAGATCCAGCTGTTACAGGGTTTGATATCGAGTGGAAAGAAATTGCAACGGGCACTAACGCGGCTATTTTAGACTGGATAGTTGAGTATGATGGCATTACACCTGACAGTTATGTAGATGGTAAAACCAACTATATTTCCATGGCTGATGTACAGGCTTGGGCAGATGGTAATGCAACCTACCCTACTGAAGCGCAGGGCGGATCTCCTGTCACCGCTGGTAAACCTATGGATGACCGAGTGGCATTTTTAGAATCGCGCCAAGCGGCACGTCTTAAGGGCGCAACCGCTGAATGGCGCAAGCTTGAAGGCTTAGCAATCAACCATGATCGTGTGCTTGAAGCTGTGTCTGGTCAAGATATGATCGCAGGTGAAGTTGTAGAAAAAGCCTACTTATACATAGGTATCGCAGATATCGACAACACCATGATTGATGGCGAAGGCGACATTCAGTTGTCTGCTCGTGTAAAAGATTGCGGTGGTGTTTATCGCGCGCACATTGATAACAACTATAGCTTAACCCGTATAGAACCTGTTGTGATGGGCTCGACTTATCGTTCATCGCTGGATGCTTCTGAGCGTTGTGATGCAAGTCAATTAGCGCAGCCTGACAATGTTGTTGTTATGCGTGATGGTCGTATTCTTATCGGGGAAGATCACAGTTCATCTTGGAAATACAACAACACATTGTGGATGTATGACCCTAAATCAAAATAACAATTAGTTACTGAGGCGGTGCTGCGCACCGCTTTTTTTGGCATTAAAAATGGAAGTCATACAAATGCAATACCCATTACTTATTTCAACACTGGCAACCTTAGTTTTATTAGCTGGGTGTACTGATGCACCTGAGCAGAGCAAAATTTTACCAACAGAAGATGTGTTAGCGAGTCAAGGTGCACCATACCAACCGGGTGATGATATTCCGGCGATGGCGTATATTGAGCACGATGAAGTATACAATCCAGAATCGGTGATCCCACCGCAGTGCTATACCAAAACAGAGGGAGTAAATAACCCGTGTTACGCCTGTCATCAGTCATATCACGGAGAAAAAAAGCGCCCAAATGTTATGAATGATGGTGATCTGCAAGGTGATTACGAATTTTCAGATCTGGGTTTAACAAACCACTGGAAAAACTTATTTATCGATCGTTCAGACCTAATCAAAACAATCTCAGATCAAGAAATTACTAACTGGATTGAACAAGATAACTATAGCCCGTTTATCGAAAAAATGACTCAGCGTAGTGATTGGCGAGGTGAAATTACACCTCTTGAAAACTTAGCATTTCCAGAAAAAGCATTTGATGAGCTTGGCTTTGCGCGTGACGGCAGCGGCTGGGTTGCGTTTAATTATAAGCCTTTTCCCAGTACATTTTGGCCTACGAATGGCTCTACTGGCGACGTAATGATACGGCTACCTCGTAATTTTCAAACCTTAAAAGGCCAATATAACAAAGATGTATACTTGGCAAACCTAAGCTTAACCGAGTTGGCACTAAAAGGTCTTAATGAGATCTCTGTCCCTGCTATTTCAGAACAGCATATTGGACAAGATCTTAATAATGATGGGCAGTTGACAGAGATAGTCCTAATAAAAAAACAAGCTCAATATGTCGGGGATGCAAACGCACCATTAGCACACATGCTCTATCCCGAAGGCACGGAATTATTGCATACAGTTCGGTACTTAGGGGTTGATAAACAAGGCAATATTTATAATGCGCCGAGGTTAAAAGAGTTGCGCTATATGAAAAAGCATAACTTTAAAACGAATCAAGAGATTGCAGCCTCATACTATCGAGAAGCGAAAGAAAAAGAGTTCGAAAAGCTACCTATCACGCTATATTTAGGAGACAAGGGCATAAACAATACGTTTGGCTGGACAATCAATGGCTATATTGAAGACAGCCAAGGTGAGCTGCGTCCTCAACATGTTCAGGAATTGGCATTTTGCAATGGATGCCATAAGACCGTTGGTTCAACTTATGACCAAACATTTTCATTTGCTCGCAAGGTCGAAGGGGCTGCTGGATGGGGTTACATCAACTTAAAAACTCAAAAAGATGTTCCCAACCTTGGTGAAGAGCAAGGTGAGTTTCTTACTTATATGTCTCGTGTCGGTGGTGGGGATGAATTCCGCCAAAACCAAGAAATGCTTAAAAAGTGGTTTACTGGTGGCAAAGTCGATAAAGAGAAAGTACAAAAAGCGGTTAATTTGTACGAGCTTATCACTCCCTCCAAAGAACGCGCATTGGCCTTAAATAAAGCATATCTAACGATAGTCAAAGAGCAAAGCTATCTATTTGGCCGCGATGCAACCATGGTGAAAGCGAAAAATGTACTTGAGCAAGTGGATGATTCACAGGCACCTCTGCGAGATGAACGGCAGTTTAAGTGGGATATGCAGTTAGATTGGTCAAAAAACGAGGACTGACAGCAGAAAAGGTGTCGTATGTACATAAATTGCAGCTATGACATATGGCACCTCTTTGAGTATATACAGCCCAGATCATTATTTTACGAACTGAATTTAAATACAATAAACTTTGCTGTCACGCTAATACCAAGGATATTTATCTCCCTCAAATACCGCTGTTCGCACCTTTTTATTGTACAGATCATATTGAAGAGATCAGGTTTTTACTAAGTTAAGCTCGATGAGATCAGAATTTAACTAACTAATAGAGCAATACTTAGTAAAAAAGTGAGTTGATATCTTACAGATCAAATTTTTACTAACTCGTGATTGTTATTTAATCAAAATATTTGCCTGAAGCTATAAAAGCTATGTATTTCAGCGTACTGGAATTAATTTAACTTACAACGAGATCATATTTTTACTAACATACAGTGAGTAATTATTGAAGAGAGATCATATTTTTACTAAGCGAACAGTCACAGATCACAATTTTACTAACAGTAAGAAGGTGAATACAGTTGAGAGATCAGGTTTTTACTAGCTTAGTGCGTTTGTTTATCAAACAAGATCAATTTTTTACTAACTTAAGGGGTAAATGGAGCCAAAAAAGTTGGGGTTTTATCTGGAGTTGATGGTGAGGCTAGTAAAATAGTGATCTCAGCGGCTGTCAGCTCCATGCGCAGCCGCTGAAATAGGTTACAGAACAGCAATTAGAATTGCCAAAGCACCAGTTGTGATAGGAAGTACGTATAAAAGTGATCTCAGCCAAAGCGGTTTGTATGTAACACACAGCGCAATTAGTAATACTGAAAGCGCCATTTGTCCACAAAACATTAAACTACCGTAACCAATAGCTTGCGTTAAATTGACTAGAAAACTTAGTAAAATAATGATCCAGGCAGCAAGTTTAAACTGTTGAGTTTGTTTTTGGCTTGGCCTAGAGCCAAATACGCTTTTGTAATGAGGGGTTTTGGCCATTGCAAATGCGTAAAATGCACCGAAGCACAATAGTGTTGCCAAGCCATAAATCATGCTTTTTGCTCCCTATTTAAAGTACGCTTTTGAGCTGGCTTTACCTTCACTGCATTTACCTTAGATGAGAGCTTTTTACCTTGTAGAGCAAAAGCCGCAGCGGTAGCCAAAAACGCAAGATCAAAGCTCGCTAGGATCCATTTACCCTCCACGATGTAAGTCATTAAGTTTCCATTAGTGGTGAGTGCGTTACAAATAGGCAGTAGTAGCCAAGTAATGGCATTGAGGTAAGCGAAGCCTTGCCAGACACGTTTATTTCTTCGGATCCCCGCGGCAATCGCAGATGCTAGCCACACGATAAAGAAGGCCAAAATTTCTTTTTCAGCGCGATCTGCAATGTCTGCTGGCAAGAGTCTATTTGCATAAAAGAAACCTGCAGTAGCTAAAGGTAATCCCATGATGGTACCAAGATTCAGAGCTTCGACAAGCTTTAGACCAAAGCTGGGAGATTGCTCCGGTTTTAGGCGCTCTCTGATGCGTTTTGCCCACATGATACAGCCAGATGCAATCATAATGCAGCCAGCGATACCACAGATGAAGTAAAGCCACCGCAAGCCAGGGTGAGCAAGTCTCCCGCTATGAACTGCAATCATGCCACCGTATAAAACTTCCCCACTACTGGGGTCTAGTCGTGCCGTTTTTAGCAGTTCTCCTGTTGTACCAGAGTATTGCCAGTATGGGTGTTCATCGCGGATCAGAGTACCATTGTCGCCATATATTTTGATAGTTGCACTCATATTACTTGGATGGTCAACGATGACGCGCTTAATTTTTTGTTCAGGCCAATTGAGATGAAAATGCTCAAAAGCACTGTCAAAGGCTGGAGTGGATAACTGTTGCTCTGTCGCTTCTGTGCGCTGACGCTCAGGGTAAAAATCAGCTCTGAACCCTTTAACACCATCTTCATATAAGGTGTTTGCAGGGTCGGGAAAGAGCATGAATATTAATGTCACTAGTCCCGTATAGGTGATCATGAGATGAAAAGGAAGCGCAAGAACAGAAGACAAGTTGTGTGCATCTAGCCATGCCCTGACGCCTTTTTGAGGCCTAAACTGGAACATATCTTTAAAGATACGCTTGTGAATTACAATGCCTGAAATAAGCGCTATTAGCATAAATAAGGAAGCAAGACATACTAGCCAGCGTGCCAATTTACGGTCCATATAGTGTAAGTCAAAGTGTAACCGGTAAAAGAAGTTACCACCTCGGGTATCGACGAGGCCATCAACTTGATTAAGCGTATTTGGATCTAACCGCTCATCGATCCATTTATCACGCTGACCATCTGGTTGACTATGTCGATGAGAAACTTGCACTTCAGGTTGCCTAGGTGATGGTAGACCAATCCACCAACGGTTGGCATCAGGTGCTGTTTTCCCTAAATATTCTAACCCCGCATCGATCAATGCACTTTGCTGTACTTTGTTATTTTCGATACTGTGCACAGCTGGTTGATTCCACAGGCTAATTTCATGACGGAAAAAACTAATAGTGCCGGCAAAGAATATTAAAAATAACAACCAGCACATCAAGAGGCCAACCCATGTATGTAACCAAGTCATTGATCGAAAAAAGCTATCTTTCATGATCCCCCCTGAATATAGCCTATGAGTAATGCTATGGCACCTATGCTAACAACAAGTGCAGTCCAGATATGTATGAGTGAGCGGACGGAAAATACGGCAATGAATACACAGCTGTAAATCAAAATGCTCAAGCACACGCTGTACAAAACAGCATCTACTTTGCTTGTGGGAAGCAACAGACTTAACAAAGAAATACTGTAAGCAGTAAAAAAGTAACCGCCCAAAATTGCAGCGCAAAATCGGGACAAAACGCTCAGCCTGTACTGAAAAGTCAAAGCATTATCGGCTTGTGACATAATGTTCCTAAAGTTTTTTATCAGATCGATGATTATCTACGAATAGTGTTGTAAATGACAGTAGTTATCATTACTAAATGCGCATAATGTACAACTATCTGGGTCCGAAAGAGAACTGTTAAAACTTTGGCTACAAAAAAGAGGTGAAATTAATTTATTGGTAATACAATCTTTATTTTGAAAACTAATTTATTCTATGTGTGCAGCGCAAGCTCTGTATTTGAAAAAGTTTATTAATTGGGCGAATTTTTATTTGCTTCAATCGGTCTATTTTTACTGACGATTGAACACCCTAGCATTACAAGATATTTTTATGAGCTTATTAAATGAAATAGCGCAATGCCGCCTGTGCAGTGCACAATTTGAACATGATCCCTCTCCTGTCGTACAGGGAAGCGCGCGAGCGAAAATACTCATTGCGGGTCAGGCTCCAAGTATGAGTGTCCACAAAACAGGGAAACCGTTCAATGATGCCAGTGGTAAAAAGTTGCGGGCATGGTTAGGCGTTAGCGAGCTGCAATTTTACGATCCATCCTTGTTTGCTATTGTCCCAATGGCGTTCTGTTATCCGGGGAAGGGCAAATCTGGAGATAAAGCCCCCCCTAAAATCTGTGCAGCTACATGGCGAAAAAAATTACTCGCTGAGTTTAACAATATTGAGTTTACGATAGTGATTGGACAGTATGCGCAAGCATACCACTTAGAAGGCTTTACCAATGTAACAGACACAGTTAGAGAGTGGGCAAGTTTCATGCCTGAGCAAATGCCCATACCACATCCGAGTCCACGTAATTTATATTGGTTAAAGCAGAATCCATGGTTTGAAATAAATGCAATTCCTGCATTAAAAAATCGTGTATCGGCAATTTTAACAAATTAACCTTCATGTATGTCACCTCAAAGGAGTTGCGAAATTGCATTACATCTACCATAATCGCCAAATACTTTGGTTTACAAAAAATAACATTTTAATTCAAAGGAACTGAAAATGATTTATCACCTATCGGGATGGATCTCGGTATTGATTTCGATATTTGCCATCTACCCAAGTTATCAACCGGGTGCCAATTCGGTTATTGGTTTCTATTTAGCCTTATTTTCCTTACTTGTCGCAGCTTTTGCCAGCCATTTAGGACACGCACTGTATTATCGCGCTGTTTTTGTATTCTCAATTATTAACGTGATGTTTGTGAATGATGGTACGAATCTATCACTTTTGACCAGTGAAAATGATTGGGTTTACATAGGGTCTATGTATGGTATCTACATTGTAGTCAGTAGTATTTGTGGGTTTTTGGTGAGTAGAGAGGATTTACTTGGCAATAGTATGCGCCGAAAACAAGCTAAGCGAGAACAAAAAAGAACGGCTTAAGGCACATTTTATATAATTAATATTTTTATTGTAAATGATTGTGAAAATTCTAATTTTTGCATTTGTTTACATATGGGATGTTGACCTGTTGTATCCAAACACTAGGGTCTTTACTGTCTGTAGCCGTCGTAACCGTGTGCCATGCACTTCTGACTGCATAACGTGGCGAATTAAGTAGCTTACTCATCACTAACCTCCCCCCTTCTTAACTACAAAATTAATTCAAGTTAGGTGTTATTGGTCTATGATTTGTCTTAGTTTGTGTTAAATAATTGCACTTAATTTATGGAAATGAGGTGGCTAGGAGAAAATATGTACTGGGGTTTAATAATTGTCATTATTCTCGCAGGTTTTTGGTTACATAACCGATACAGTTCAGAGTCTCAGGACTTTCCGCCAATTGAGACCGATCCCAATGATCCCCTTGTATTAGAGGCTATTGCGCTGGCAAAAGCGTCGTTAGACGAATTTAGAGTATTGTTTTTAAGATATCCCAATGACGCTTTTGTAAAATTGGGCTTTGAAAGTGATGGAGGTGTTGTAGAGCATCTAGGTGCACATGTAGAGGGGATCAAAGGTGATGAGGTCAGCGTATTTTTGGTAACTCCACCGATCACTCATACCGGTAAGATGGCACACAATTATGTTTGCCAGATAGACGATATTGAAGATTGGCAGATCACAGATAATGCCGGCAATATTTATGGTGGATTTATTCAGCGAGCCATGTTTACCATTGCTGAGCGTGAAGGCATTGCTTTGCCACCGGAGCTCAAAGCAATGCAAAATAAATATATTGATTAATAGGTGCTTATGGCTGCTCAGCAAAGTCTTTAAGCGCTTGTCCGGTTAAGCGGTAGATGATCCATTCATCTTGCGGCTCTGCGCCAATGCTTTGGTAAAAGTCTATGGCCGGCTTATTCCAGTCAAGTACAACCCACTCGAAGCGGCCGCAATCTTTTTGCACTGCCAATTGAGCTAAGTGTTTCATAAGCGCTTTTCCGGCACCTGCACCACGCTTATCTTGGGCGACGTACAAATCTTCAAGGTACAGGCCATATTTACCTAACCAAGTTGAATAATTGAAGAAGTAAACCGCGAAGCCAATCGCTTCATCGCCTTGTTCACAAATGACGGCATGTGCCCGGACATCATCACCAAATAGCTTTTTTTCAATGTCTTGCACAGTGTTTTTGACCGCATCTGGTTCTTTTTCGTAGATAGCTAGCTCATTGATAAAGTGCAAAATTGTCGCAGCATCTTGGATCTGAGCGGGGCGAATAGTTAGGCTCATCTTTGGTAATTCCTGTTTGACTTAGATATACAGCAGTGTACTGTTAAGTTACACATGAATAAAGTGCATAGTTTGCACTTGATGTATGCATTAAATACATGAGTAATATACCAAATATAGATTTAAATCTGTTGAAGCTGTTTGTTGTGCTGTATGAAACAGGTTCGGTCACAGAAACCGCGAATATTTTGCATATGAGTCAGTCGGCATGTAGCCATGCGCTGACCCGGCTCAGAGCGCGCCTAAAAGACGATTTATTTGTTAGAGAAAACAATAAAATGCTAGCGACAGAGTATGCCAATAGATTAGCAGCCGATGTTATGCCTGCATTTGAAGCCATCACTCTTGGACTGCAAGGCGCTAAACCATTTGAGCCACATTTAGTCGAGCGTATAACACTGGCTGCGACGGATTATACCGCTTGGTGTTTAAAACCATTTTTGCGTCACTTACTCAATCAGTTTCGCAATCTGTCTATTCAGGTCATCCAGCTTGAAGAGCGTATTCCGGTTCAAGCGCTCAAAGAGCAAAAACTAGATATTGTGTGTGGTTTTGAGCATCAACAAGAAACATCTGAAAGCCTCTCGCAGTTGAAGTGGTTTGAGGGGGAATACGTGACACTAAGTTGTGCTTCTCAATCTTTGCCGCAGAAGCTCCCTTTGGCAACATTTATGTCTAAGCCTCATGTTTTAATTGCTCCGTGGAATGAAACCCGAGGTATTGTGGATCACACATTGGCACAGTCCAAAAAGTCTCGCAAAGTGGTACTTGCTACGCCGCATATGTTAAATACCCCTTCGTTATTGGCTGGCACTGATTGGCTTTTGACGCTGCCTGCAAAATACGCAGAACATGTGGCCCAAACGCGTGATTTGATGATTCATAAACCGCCAGTAGAGATCCCCAATTACCGAGTTAAATTATATTGGCATAAAACGCGTCAGTGTGACCCAAAGCTACAGTGGTTTGTCACCCAGTTTTGTCAATTTTATAATTTGAGAAACCCCGCTAGATAGCAAGCCAATTAAGTATGCACTTTTGCTGTAATTAGTAAAAACTTGATCCCAACTTAGGATAAAGCGAGATCAGGATAAATTGGGCTTTGTGAACAATCTACTCGCATCAAACGTACAAACTGTTGAACATAACTGACGGATTAAAAATGAAACAGTTTAAATATAGCCTAATGGCATTGTTACTGCTCATGGGCGGATTTGCCAACAGCAACGAAGTTGACGCGTTAAATTTAACTAAGAATTTGAAGCAAGTCGGTCAAACTGCACGGATGACTTATTTGTTTTGGGACATTTACGATATTCGACTTTATTCCGCTACCGGGCTGTTTGACAGCCAGCAGCCTTTTGTATTGCAGCTTACCTATTTACGAGACTTAAATGGCCAAGAGATTGCGAAACGGTCGTTGCAAGAGATGCAAAAACAAGGGTTTAACAACAAACAACTCGGTCAACAGTGGCTAGGTCAAATGGAGACAATATTTCCCAATGTTACAGATAACTATTCACTCTTTGGCGTAAGGGGAGAAGACGGCGCTACACGGTTTTACGATAACAGCAAACTATTGGGGGAAATCAAAGATCAGAATTTTACTAAGTGGTTTTTTGATATTTGGCTAGGAGACAAAACATCTGAACCAGCAATGCGTGCAAAACTAATCGGAGGGAAATCATGAATAAGGTCTTTTTACTAATAGCGATGTTGCTGTTGTCTGGGTGTCAAAGTGCAGTGCAAAGCGATGAATATCAAAACATGACCCCAAAAATAGATGTGTACAATTTTTTTGATGGACGGGTTCATGCTTGGGGCATAGTGCAAAATCGTAACGGTGAATTGGTGCAACGCTTTAAAGTTAATATAAACGGTTCTGTTGACGGTGATGGCCGTTTGGTACTGGATGAAAAGTTTAGCTACGGGTATGGGGATGGAGTCAAACACCGCATTTGGACCATTAGCAAAAATGGCAGTGGATATGTAGGAAGCGCACCTGATATCGCGACTACCGCGATAGGCACTACGTATGGAAATGCTTTAAGGTGGCAATACGAAATGGACTTACCAGTCGATGATACGACATACCGAGTTGTCTTCGATGACTGGATGTGGGCCTTCGACAATTGCAGTTTGATGAATCGTTCGTATATTAAAAAGTTTGGCTTTGTTGTGGCTGAAGTAACAATTTTTATGCAAAATACTGGCGCCAATCGAGGCTGTACAGGGGGTTTACACTGATAACATGACTGCCTTAAAGCATCATATTAAAGCTTGAACTAAACCACGTAAGACCGTTTTCTCATGTAATGCAATGCGCTGAAATGCGGCTTTCTTTGTCTACCAAAAATGTTAAGCGAGCATTCAATTTAAGTGAGTAAGCTTATAGGTACAAACATCAGTGACCTAAGCTGCATTCGACTTGTTGAACACATGTAGCACCTAAATTTGAGAGCGCTACGTGGCACCCGGAACACATTTTTTACTAAGTTGGACCATTTCTACAACATTACTCAAGCACCGAAGAGAGCGCTCTTTAGTCACTGTTTCTGGGGTTGCAGCCGATCTTGATGGTTTAGGGCTTGTAATTGATCTGCTCATCGGAACCACTAATTGGTATGGTCAATTACATCATGTCTTAACGCATAATTTAGTTACAGGTGTTATTTTGGCATCGATATGTGCATGGCTTGCGAGTGCGCAAAAGCATGTGGTTTGGGCGCTATCATTTACTTGTTTTCACCTACATATATTGTGTGACGTACTGGGGTCGAAAGGACCTGACGGCTTTCAGTGGCCTATCTATTATTTATATCCACTCTCAAGCGATTTTACTTTAGTATGGGCACAACAATGGTTGCTTAATGGTTGGCAAAATCAGTTATTTACCGCAATATTGCTGCTAGCGAGCCTCTACATTGCGGCGGCAAAAAAAATAACCTGCTTGGAGGTGTTCAGTGTGCGCTTAAATACAGAGGTATTTAACATGTACACCAAATATGTTGGAAAACATCATGTTAAATAGCGACACTGAAGCTTGTTTAAAACATCCCTTCTAGTTGAAAGTGGTAGACTTTTGGGTACTATAACTTTCCGTCCATATACGCATCTATTTCTTCGGCCATATACGACTCGATGTTATCTTCCAACTCAGATTTAGTGGTGTCGTGCATGGCTATAAACTTAGCTGCTTGCTCTGCACTTAGCAGTTTGTTTTTTACTCTATATTCCCATTCGGGTAAGGTTTTATCGTACCTAGGCACTACACTGACAGTTGCGAACTGGTTTTGCCAAGGGCCTGCGTTTTCTTTTTGACAAAAAGCTTCAATATGGTCTTTACCTTGTGGCCCCATACAGCCTGGTTCTAAACGTAATTGGATATAGAGTAATAAATCACTCATACACGCTCCGTAGGTTACAGTTTCTTTGAGTCTAGACGCTCATAAAGATAATATAAATCCTATTTCTGATCTACTCGTCATTGCATCGTTGTACATTGCTTTCAAGCTCGAAGTCAGCTCAACAAGCATGTTGTTGGCGAAATTGCTGTGGACTTAGCTGTGTAACCTGCGTAAACGCACGCCTAAACTGCCTTCCACTTGAGTAGCCGCAATGCTGTGCAACCACTTCGATACTTTGATTACTGTGCTTTAAAAGTTGTTTTGCGTGACCGACTTTGATGTGCAGTAAGTACTCTCGTGGAGTTATCCCTAAATGGAGTGAAAATAAGCGGCTTAACTGTCGTTGCGACAGACTGGCAATCGTGGCGAGTTGTTCAAGGGAGTAATGTTTGTCTACGTTGCTGCAAATGGTATCTTGGACTTTGTGAATGCTTCGGTGCATATGGTTGCGATATTGAAGCCAACAACTCAGCTGTGGGTCCTGACCGGTGCGACGAAAATACACTAGCATTTCCTGCGCTACCTGTGCGCCAATGTGCTCGCCGAATCGAGTCGCGATAAAGTAGATAGCCATATCAATACCTGAACTGATCCCCGCACTACTGATAATATTGTTGTCTTCAACAAAAATGCGGTTTTCAAGTGCGACACATTCAGGAAATGCTTGGCGCATTTTTTCTATGAGGTGAAAGTGAGTGGTATAAGTACGATGCGATAATAATCCGGCTTTGGCTGCAAGCACTGCGCCGGAGCAGATCGTCAAAATTGCCTGATGAGTTATGGTATTTTTCAGCCATTGTATGGTTTGAAGTGACGCTTCTGTTGAGTATGCTTCAAAAGCATGGTGGCAACCCGGAATGACTATAATGTCGTCAGCTTCTAGTTTTTCCGGTAGAGGCGTCAAATTTTGTAGTTGCAACCCGCCATCACATATCAGTTGGTCTGAAGCGCTGACATACTTTATATCAAAGGATACACCCAATCGCCGAGCTTCCAAAAATGCCTGCAAGGGCCCAGCAAAATCGAGAGGGAGGGTATCTGCTACGAAAACAAAATAGATATTCACGGTTGTTCGCCATTGCTTAAAATCACGCCGTATCATAAAGCGTATCAGCGTGATAAGAAATAATTGATAAAAACAAGCATGGAGTTCACTTGTTTTGTGCAGGTAAACAGTTAATAGTCACTGTGCCCGCGGATCGATGCAAATCGATTGGCCAGCACTAGATTTGTCTTTGCTTGTATATCAGAAGTTGAGTACTGAATATCAGTTGTAGGACAGATCATGTCAAACGTCAGTGTTGCATCAGTGACAAATTCTACCTTGAACCCTAAATCAAATGCGACTCTGGCGGTGGTCTCACAACATTGCTCAGTTCTGATCCCTGTAATGACGAGCGTATCAATCTGATTGCGTCTTAGCCAATTTTCAAGCCCGGTATCTGTAAAGGCGTTGTGAACCGACTTATAAAAAACCTTGGAAAACTGTTGTGGTAAAAAGTCCATTGGTTTTACTAGCCCAGAGCTTGGATTGAATGGACTACCTATCGCATCTTCTCTGCTGTGCAGGACTTTGACAATCGGTTGTTTTGTCGTGGTGAAATGGCTGATTAAACTCGTTAGGTTATTTTTAAATACGCCAAAGTCTTTGTCTTGCCAGTAGTCTGTTTCAAAAAATGAGTCCTGAGTATCAATAATAATAAGTGCTTTTGTCATGGTTTTTACCTGTGTTGATTATTGGAACTCCTAAAAATATAAAGGTTTTGCAATCAGGCGTAGATACGTGTTTTCGACAAGATTAGGTCATATTAGGACATGGCATGAGCTGGGTGTTTTTTATTCAGCACGATCGTTGACACGGTTCGGTTTTGTATATACGTTTGTATATACAAAAAAGGTTTAGGTATGGCAAAAAATAAAGATGCGCAGTTACTTGTGCGAATAAACAAAGCCCAGCGAGATGAATTTGTCGCGCTTTGTAATGAGCTTGAAACCAGCTCATCTCGTGAAATAAGAAAGTTCATTAAAAGGTTTGTGAGCAAACACAAAGTTAAGCACAAAGCACCAAAAGGAGATAATGATGGTCAAGAAAGTTGAAGTTAAAAAGCTAAAGAAAGAAGTGAAGCAGCGTATTAAAAAGATTGCTAAGCATGAAGCAAAAATCAAAAAACTGAAAAAAGCGATTAAGAAAGCTTAATTGAAGTTTAATCTGAAAAAAGCAGCGCAGGCTGCTTTTTTTATCTGTGTACATCGAACCAGGATTAAGTTTTTAGGGCGAAATGCAGGTAAAGCCGAGAATTTTGAAAGTAGCTGTGATAAACCCTTTGTCGCTATATTCGCATGAGTCTAATTGTCATAGACCGGTTTTAATTATCAGGAGTATGGTATGAGTTGGATTTGTGGTAATTGCCAAATGGAGATCGAAGATGACACATTTGAAGTTTGCTGGAATTGCAGTTGCGTTAAAGGTGAAAGCCAATCAAACAATGAGGAATATACGCCAGTCGACTGTATTAGGTGCGCTATCCCGCTGACGTTTATTGGCACGAAAGAGTTTCATGAAGGTATGCGCTGGGGCTTGTTGGGCAATCTAGCTGAGTTTTTTATCAACAAAGAGCAACTTGATATGTTTGCCTGTAAGCGATGTGGCAAAGTAGAGTTTTTTTTAGCAGGTAAGCAACGTCATTGAATCTCAATAACGCAAAAACTTGCTAAGAAAAGTGTTCCTCTTTGTGGCTTACTTACAAAGTCAACACGCATTGATATAGCAACCATATTAATCTATGAGGGGAATTATCACTTTACTCATGCCTTACAAACTGAGTGTTAGCATCTACACTTAAAATAGAATTAGGAAACCTTATAATGTTTAAATTCGTTTTTACTCTATTTGTCGTGATGCTGGCGCACAGCGCTTTGGCTAAAGAGCCGAAACTTGTTTGGTTTACAGAAGATTACCCTCCATTCAACTACCATGTGAATGGTCAAGTCGAGGGGATCTCAATTAAGGCGCTCAAGCTTATTTATCAAGATTTAGGATGGAAATTTGACGACAATGAAGTGATGTTATTACCTTGGCCAAGGGCATACCAAATGACTTTGTCAAATCGCAATGCCTGCATATTTTCCATGACGTATACAGAAGAACGCGCCAAGTTATTTCAGTTTATTGGTCCGACAATGGACAATCATGTTGCTATCATTGGCCACAAAGAGACTAGCTATAAGCTTTCAAACTTAACAAGTATTGGTGATCTAAAAATAGGTGTAGTAAAAAATGATATTGGCCACCAATTGTTGCGCCAAGCGGGTATTGATAAGGAAAGTTTAGTGTTTTTGGCGTCGGGGTTTGAGTTGGTGCAAATGCTAAAGTTGAAACGCATAGATCTCATCGCATATGGAGATGTAATTGCAAGATACCAATTTAAACGAGCAGGTATTAACCCAAAACACTATCGAATAGTGATGCCTTTGAGTTCATCTTATTTAGGATTTGCTTGTAACAAGGCGGTAGATAAGCATGTTGTAGACAAAATGAATGATGCACTTAAAACCATTAAACGCCGTCAGCCAGAGATTTTCGATCCAGAATATTTCTACAGTAAAGCAGAGTGAGTTTCGCTCACCCTGCTGTCACACAACTATATGTATTTAAGCACCTGGACCACACTCTAAACAGTGTTTAATTATGTCAGGACCAAATTTCAGTTTGGCATTGACGTTACGCAATGCTGTTCGGACTCCCTCTTCGATCACTGGGTGATAATATGGCATATCGAGCATCTGTGGTACGGTCATCTTGTTCTGAATAGCCCACGCCAGTAGGTGTGCGATGTGCTCTGCCGCAGGTCCAACAAACTCGGCACCTAAGAATAGACCGGTCCCCTGCTCTGCATAGACACGCATATGGCCTTTGTTTTTCAACATAACGCGGCTTCGGCCTTGGTTTTCAAAGCTTACTTCACCTATTTCGTAACATCCACATTCGCCGTAATTTGCCGTAAGTTGCGCATAGTTGTCTCCGACCATCCCAATTTGTGGATCACTAAATACAGCCGCAATCGGTGTGCGTCTTAAACCGTTACGTATATCTGGGTAACGCCCTGCGTTGACACCAGCAATCGTACCTTGGTCGGCCGCTTCGTGTAGCAGCGGGATTTGATCGCTCGCATCACCGGCGATAAATATATGGCTATTTCCACACTGCATTGTATGCGGATCCGCAAGGGGCACGCCATGGTCTTCTAGTTCCAAAGATGTATTTTCAAGGCCTAGTAAATCTACATTGGGCACCCTACCCGTTGCCGCAAGCACATAATCAAATTGCTCAGTTTGTGCTTGGCCTTGTTTATCAATATAAGTTAGCTGCGCTTTATTATCGACTACTTTCATATCAGAGACTTTTGCATCTGTATCTACATAAAACTCCTCTGCAAACACTGTGTTTGCATAGTCTCGGATCACAGGATCTGTAAGTGGGCCTATATTTCCACCAACTCCAAATAGCTTAACTTTTACGCCCAGCCTATGAAGTGCTTGACCGAGTTCTAAGCCTATAACACCGGGTCCAAATACTGCGACGGACTCAGGTAAGTCTTGCCAATCGAAAACGTCATCATTAATGATAAGTCGGTCTCCAAAAGCCAAAAATGGTTTCGGGATATTAGGTCGAGAGCCGGTTGCAACAACAAAGCGTTTTGCAGTGATCACTGTGTGGTCGTCAATTTGAACACGCTGATCGTCCAAAAATTTGGCATGTCCAATAATCCGATCTTCAGCGGGTAACTCTTCGACTGCGTCCACAACAAAGCCTACAAATCTATCTCTTTCACTGCGTACTCGCGCCATCACGGCTTGACCGTCAATTTTGGCAGGTTCGCTCATTACGCCAAACTGCGGGGCTTGCTCTATATGGTGGGCAGCTTCAGCAGCAGCTATTAACAGTTTACTTGGCATACAACCAACACGTGCGCAAGTTGTCCCATACTTGCCTGATTCAATCATCAGCACATTGGGTGTAAATTGCTTAGCATTCCGATAAGCACTAAGGCCAGCTGTACCTGCACCAATCACTACGACATCTGTTTCAAGCTGTTTCATTATTACCTCACTAAAGATTGGAAAAGTAGTATTCAGGGGCTGTCATGCCCCTTTACAGTGCTGGCTATTAGTTATTTTCAAAATAAGTTGTTAAATCATCTGAGCCGCCAATATGTGCTCCACCAATAAATACTTGAGGCACAGTTTCACGACCGGACAAGGCTTTTAAGCTGGTTAAGCTCGCCTGTTGGCCAAGCACTAACTCTTCGTACGCCAAACCTTTTTCACTGAGTAGTGCCTTTGCTTTGGCACAGAACGGACAACCTGGCTTTGTGATAATCGAAACTGGTTCAGGCTTTTTCTGTTCTGGGTTGATATATTCAAGCATGGTGTCTGCATCAGATACTTCAAATGGGTCGCCTGGTAAATCTGGTTCGATGAACATTTTTTCAATCACGCCATCTTTAACAAGCATTGAATATCTCCAACTACGCTTACCGAAACCAAGGTCGCTTTTGTCTACTAGCATGCCCATACCATCTGTGAACTCACCATTACCATCAGGAATAAGAGTGACATTGTCTGCTTCTTGGTCTTTTGCCCAAGCATTCATGACAAAGGTATCGTTTACTGACATACATACAATGTCGTCTACGCCATTTTGTTTAAAAACATTTGCCAGTTCATTATATCTTGGCAAGTGTGTTGAAGAGCATGTAGGCGTAAACGCACCAGGTAGTGAAAAGACAATAACTGTCTTATCTTTGAACAATTCATCTGATGTAATTTGTTGAAATTCTTCACCTACGCGAACTGGAAAAGTGACAGTTGGAATGTTTTGGCCTTCAATGTTATTTAGCATTTTATATTCTCCTCGAAAGTTGATGGAGCTATTATGTCGTCGGATTGGTTATTTGTATATTTGATTGAATTAATCAGACTAATCAAAAAAAGTGATTGGTTAGCGCCAGTCAAATCAAAGCATATTCAAAATATAGACGTTAAATGACAAATTGATTAGCCATGCTATACGTTGGCAAGCCGTCAACGTCGTTGTGTGGGTCTAAGTCATACTGGAATCAGGGTGTATAGAGGATAAAAAATAGTTTGGTGGCTTTTGTAAGTGTGTTATGCCTTTATAGGTAAAGTAAATTGAATCACGATGCCACCCAAGTCACTGTGTTTGGCTTCAATACTTCCTTGGTGTAATTCGATGATTTTTTCGCAGATGGACAAACCAAGGCCTGAACCTCCCAGATCTCGACTGCGAGACTTGTCGCAGCGATACAAGCGCTCAAACAATTTGCCAAGCGCTTCTGTACTCACCCCTGGCGCACTGTCTTCGAAGTGGCAAACTACTGTTTGCTGCTGCTGGAAAACGCTTATTTTAATCTCTCCAGGTTGATCCGTATAATGTACGCTATTTCTCGCTAGGTTGTTGAAGACTTGATTTAATCGGCTAATGTCACACTCAATGTGTAAGGAGTCAGGTAACTGGTTGACATACAAGACATTGATATCTGAGTTGTCCAAAATAGGCGCTATGGCAACAGCAAGGTCATCGAACAGTGACCGCGCTTGACAAGTTTCAAACTCAAGGCGCAAGTTATTGGTATCTGCTTGGGCTAATTCGTAAATATCTGCAATCAGCGTATTGAGCATATCTAACCTACGTTGCAATACTTGGTAAGTGGTTTTTGGGTCTTCTGTTAGGTTGTATTCCAGTGCTTCAATGTTTAACTTTAAAACGGTTAAAGGTGTACGCAGTTCATGGGATACATCTGCAAGTAACTGTTGTTTCAGGCTTAAACTTTGACTAAGTAACTCAGCTTCTTTTTCCATTACTCGACGACGTTTCAAATGGTACAGGTAAAACAGCAACAAAAAGTTAATCAATACAATAATTGCGGCAGCAAGGACCACGGTACGTGTTTTTGTATCCTCTTGTTGTTTGGCAAGCCCTGCTTGCAACTCGTTGACCTCAAGTCGCTTCAGACCTATTTCACTGTTGAGCTTTTTCGCTTCTAAGCGTGTTGAAATGGCGATTTTGTCAATTTGTGTTTTCATCGTAAAAGCACGCTCTTGATAAGATAACGCCTGTTCAAACTCGCCCAAATGCTTGTGCGCCACAGCGAGGCTTTGCAGTATTTGCAAGTTAACTTCATTACTCGTAGTGTTGTGTCGCTTTAGCAACAACTCAATAGCTTCTTTAGGTCGAACATGCGCCAATGCTTGACCTAGGTATACTTGATATCTTTTGAATAAGCTCACGTTGTCTTGCTCATTTAACTGAGCAAGTGACTGTGTTATCAGTTTTATTGCCTCGGTATAGTTGCTATTGGCAAGCGCAATTTGTCCCTTTATGGCATCTGTTTTCGCTATGTTTTTGGCATTTTCAACCTGTTCGAAAAGCGCGCTTGCTTCATTGATAGCTGTGCGGGCAGCAGCCAGATCCTTAAGGGCAATGTATTGCTCTGCTATGTGCAGCTTTGCGACACCCATATAGTTTTTGTCACCAAGCTTGGTATCAATATCATAGGCCTTATTTAGTGCGTCTATCGCAGCTGGGTGATCAAATAGCTTTTCGTAGATACGAGCGAGGCTGTAATACGTTGATGAAATATGTGTCAAGCTGACATCAGGTTGTCCCGTTTGAAACTCGAGTTGTTGATTTAGTACATCAAGAGCTTTGTCGAATTGATTAAAATCACGATATATACGGGCTTCTGTGCTTAGCGCTGCACTAAATAAATGTACGTTATTAATGCGGTTGGCCGTATCTTTTGCCTGAAACACGTGAGATAGAGCTTGGAAATAATCTCGTTGCTCAGATAAAACATTGGCGAGCATACGGTGAGCATGGCTTTGCATGCGCACATCTTTGGTCTGGGAAAACAGGGATATTGCTTGTTCAAAGTGGTACTTAGCGTCCTTACTATTTCCTATCAGGATGGCCAAATCTCCTGCTACCCAATGGTATTTACCAAGAAAAACGGTATTGGGGAATTGCGCCAAGTGAGCTGAAAACTCTTCGAGGCGGGTTGCCGCTTTTGTAAATTGATTGGTTCTGACAAAGTGAAGTGCACTGCGATGCAGTACATAGGTGCGCTGCTGCGCTGTTAAGCTTGGGTCCGCAAGTAATGTATACGATTGTTCAAGCAATGCGTGTCTATCTTTTTTGCCTTTGCCTTTGGCTTCAGCTTGAGACTGATATTGCTCAAAGCTATTCGATGAATGTGTATCAAAACTGGCAAATGAAAGTGATAGTAAACACGTAGATATAAGAAGCTTAAACACCGCGATCCCATAGGATTAAAAAGCAAAAGAGCTATATTATGAGAACTTGAAGAGTGGGGGTATAGGTAATTATTATTAACAACGCCTAATTGATATGCATTTTTTGCATGCAAATGTCGCCTTTTGCATAAGCACTCATATCAATTTATTGGACTATCACTTCGACGTAAGAATTTTTTATATTTTCAGTTAGCTGTATGCTCCTTATTAAGAGCATACAGCAAGCGTAGTTGCCTAGGCTGATAGCAGGATCAGCCGTTGCCATTGATATTGTATACGTGCTTTACATTGGAGATCTTTACTTCACCAGCGCCATCTTCTTTAATATTCAATTGCTGAGCGTCGCGCACTTCGATATCGCCAGAGTCATCTTCAATTACAACTTGGCCTTGCGTTCGGGCTACTGAAATATCACCCGACCCATCAACGATGTTTACATCGCCTTCAATATTGGCTACTCGAATATCACCAGAGTCATCATGTAGTTCAACGGATAGCCCACCGTCGATCTCAATTTCACCTGAGCCATCGGTTACCGTAATGGTGCCCACAACATTACTAAGCGTGATATCACCTGAATTATCTTCGATCTCTACAGACTTGCCACCACTTATTTCGATTTTACCTGAGCCGTCTTTTAGTTGGATGGCACCAAGAATATTGTGAAGAGTGATATCGCCTGAGTCATCCTCAATTTCTACGGATTTGCCTGAATCAATGGCAATATCGCCTGATTGATCTTCAATACGGATATTACCAAGCGCGTTCGAAATTGAAATACTGCCTGAGTCATCATCAATCTCAATTTGGCCTCGGATTTTGGCTAATTCAATGTGGCCAGAGTTATCATCGATTGCCACTGCTTCAACATTCGAAATCGAGATATGGCCTGAGTCATCTTGTACATCGACGAGTAAATGCTCGGGTACAGTGACTTCGATATCAATTTTTGGGCTGTGCTGTGCATACCAAAACACTCTTACTTCAGTGTCATGTTTGGCAATCAGTTTTGCAGCATCACCCTGTTTATCTAAAGATAACGTGTAGGTTCTGTCAGATGTTGTGAAAACATTGGCTGTTAATGAAATAGCTGTCGCGCTTTTAACACCCTTAACCACAATATTTCCAGCATTGTTATCAATTGCAAGGCGGCTTAATCCTTGAGCAGGAATTGAAAGTGTTTGTGTTTGTTGTACTAAATCGTCTTGTGCATTGCCATTAACATGCACAACACAACCACTTAGTAGTAAACCGGCTATGATAGGAGTAATGATTCTTTTCATCTGATGAGTCTTCTAATTGTAATTTGTTCAGTATTGAGAGCAAAGATAGGGCCATAAATTCAATTTTTTTAAAGTTATGATTTTTAAAGGGTTTTATTTTAAAGAGAATATCGTAATTGTAATTTTGACCACTTTTTAGTTTTTAATATAATAAATTCGCCAGTTTGATGTCATGACATTGTCAATATGTGTAAGTAACTTTGGATCAGAACTGCTGACAGAAGAGCTTGATAATGTTTCAAGAAATGCCCGTATCCCCGGCCCTAGCCCAGCCCTTTGATACACAGAGTTTTCCAGATGCTGCATTATTTTTAGGTGTGGGTGATGCCAGCTCTGTTGAGCTAGGCAATTCAGCTTGCGTGTTGCTATGTCGCTCAGTACCTTGGCTGTTAATCGACTGTGGTCACGATACGTTGAGCCGATATGAACAGGTATTTCCAGATAGCTTGCCAAGTGCTGTTTTTATCACCCATTTACATTACGATCATATTGGTGGTTTAGAGCAACTATATTTTAAGGCTGCCCTATCAGGGCACCAAGTCAGACTGTATGTGCCGGTATTTTTGGTGCAACAGTTATGTGCGATGCTGAGATATACAAAATTAGCAGAGACTAAAGTTGATGTATGGCATACCTTTATTTTACACCCTGTATCCGAATCTTTTTGGCATCTGGGTGTTAAGCTGTGGACCTATCCTGTTCGCCATCACGCGCCAAACTCTGCTTTTGCACTGCATGTACCTAGCATTGTATTCTATTCAGGGGACACGCGTCCTATTCCAGAGTTATTAACGCATGTCAGTTCTGACGGCGAAGTCATATTGCATGATTGTGCTGTAAAAGGTAATCCCAGTCATAGTGGGATAGAAGATTTAATACGAGAGTACTCTCACTCGCAGCGTAACAGGTTGTGGGCTTATCATTACCACAGTGAGCAGGATAGAAATGCCTTTGTGCAAGCTGGGTTAAAATATGCCAGAGCAATGCAGCCTATTCAATTGGCTAACAACAGCCAAAACCTACCTCTCTGATTAAGACGACTTTTTGAACTTTTTGAGTTGTTTTGTACCCATTTACTGCGATAAATCGCATTTTAATAACATTTAAACTATTTTCCGTTATACTTGCGTCAAATTAGATTACACTGAATTGTTTACATGAGCGACGGCCTTCAATTTTATCTAGGCTGAATACCACAGAGATCGACTCATGACTTGTTGTGATAACTATGTATACAGCCAATAATGGTGTATTCGCAAAATTTGCGAGCGACAAAATAACAATGTAAAAGGGACCCTATGCAGCTAGTAGAGCTAACGTCTGATGATCCTAACGTACAAGATTTATTTGCAGAAATAGATCGCTTAATGAATACCCTCTACCCAATCGCGAGTGATCAATCGCTGGCACTTGTGGAGTTAAACCAGCCTAATGTTCGAGCGGTGGGGTTGAAAAATGAATCAGAGATTGTGGCATGTGGTGCCATTGTCAAACAGTTTGATAAAACTTTATATGGTGAAATAAAACGCTTGTATGTTAAACCAAGCTTCCGTGGTAAAGGCTTATCAAAACGTATTATGCAGATCCTCTTGCACTATGCAGGCGATGCCCAAATCCCCTTGATCCGCCTGGAAACTGGGGTGAAACAGGAAGAATCAATTAAGTTGTATGAATCCCTAGGATTTGAAAGATGTGAGCGATTTGGTTTATACAGGGACAACCCGCTTAGTGTATTCATGTCTTTGTCTCTACAGCCCGATTAACTGTCGGTTTTAAAGTTAATCGATTTAAAAAAAGGGTTTTGGGTTAAGGCTGTGAGCTTTAATATTGAGTCCATCTCAATAAGAACCTCTTGTCCGTCTTGCTCTACAAGCAGACATTGTGCTCGTTGACTATTGTACACGATGTCTTTCGCCACACCCTGGTACACTTTATTCAGTGTGGCCACCTTGAGCATAAAGTGTTTCATGCATGCTACTTCAATGAGATCTGTCTCTTCACAGCGCATTTTCCTTCCCCTAGAGTGATGAGTTGTATCGTTAAATTTTATCATAGTTGATGCGTCCTGCTCGAGTAAAAGCATTGATTATCACACTGGGTTTAGGTGTTGCTGTAAAGGGGTTAGACAAGAGGCTAAAAATTGTCTAATTTTGAAGTTCGACACTTAATCCAAGCGTGCTGATAAGGATATAAGATGAGAATTTTGGTGGTTGATGACATGACGTCCATGCGTCATGTGATGATTAATATGCTGAGAAAGCTTGGCTTTGATGATATTGACGAAGCAATCGATGGAAAACAAGCACTAACGTTGCTGGGTAAACGTAGATATCAACTGGTTGTCTCAGACCTTAATATGCCACATGTCGACGGATTAACGTTATTAAATACAATTAGAGACACGCCTCAATTGGCAAAAGTGCCTGTGCTAATGGTAACCTGCGAAAATAGTAAAGAGCGGGTACAGGAAATATTGCTAAAGAAAGTCGATGGATTTGTCATAAAGCCATTCAATATGGCAACTCTTATACAGCAGCTTAAGCGAATTAAAGTGCTAGATGAGCATGGCCAACTATGTGAATAGGTTGACAAGTATGTCAGCGAGTTAAGTTGGATAGCAATAAAAAGGGCGTGTAATTTCACGCCCTTTTTATTATTTAGAACCTGGCCTTATTTGGTTTCAGGAAAACCACGGTCACGCATCAGTGCGCTCACATCGGCATCGCGGCCACGGAATTTACGATAGGCTTCTGCTGGGTCCATCGCATTTCTAACCGCAAAAAGGTAGTCAACTAAGCGTTTTGCAACATCTTTGTCGTAGAAACCACCTGGTGCATTGGCAAAGGCCTCAGCTGCGTCAGAAGTCAGTACTTCAGCCCATAGGTAACCATAGTAAGCGGTCGCATAACCCTCGCCAGAGAAAACATGGCTAAAGTGCGTTGTTCTGTGTCGCATAACAATTTCGCTTGGCATACCGATCGCTTCGAGTTGTGCTTTTTCAAATGCAACTGGGTCACCGATCTTATCTGGATCTGTGGTATGGAATTTCATGTCCATAATGGCAGATGCAAGGTATTCAGTCGTTGCAAAACCTTGATTAAACGTCGAAGACTCTTTGATCTTTTTAACCAAAGATTGTGGCATTGGTTTGCCTGTTTCATTGTGTAATAAGAACTTATTGATAACTTCTTCGGTTGATAACCAACGTTCTAACAACTGAGATTGAAACTCTGTGTAGTCACGTACACCAGAGTTTGAACTAGGGTATTTTACATTTGAAGACAGTGCGTGCAGCGAGTGGCCAAATTCATGGAAATAGGTTTCTGCATCGCTCCAAGAAACTAACGTCGCCTGCCCTTCTGGGCCTTTTACGAAGTTTGAGTTGTTAGTGCTCAAGACATTTGTCTTGCCATCGATAGACGTGTGGTTACGGAATGAAACCGCCCATGCGCCAGAGCGCTTGCCTTGACGAGCAAATGGGTCTAGATACCACAAACCAATGTGCTTGCCAGTGGTTTTGTCAGTTACTTCCCATACTTTGACATCTGGGTGGTACACAGGTACTGACCCGTCTTGGATAGGTGAGAACTCATAGTTGAATAAGCGTCCCGCAACATAAAACATCGCATCTGTTAGCTTGTCTAGCTGCAGATACTGTTTAATCTCGTTTGAATCTAAGTTGTACTTGGCTTTACGTACTTTTTCAGCATAGAAACGGTAATCCCAAGGCTCAATCTTGATGTTTGCGCCTTCTTTATCCGCAATTGCTTGCATGTCCGCAACTTCTTCTTTTACGCGTGCAATCGCAGCTGGCCATACCTTGTCCATCAGAGCAATGGCATTTTTAGGGTTTTTCGCCATTCGATCTTCTAGTCGCCACTGAGCATAGTCTTCAAAACCAAGTAGCTCAACACGTTCACGGCGTAGCTTTAAGATCTCTGAAATAACGGCCTTGTTATTGTGTTCACCAGCGTTATTGCCGCGACTATAGTAATTTTGCCAAACAGCTTTACGCAATTCACGCTCTGTTGAGTAGGTTAAAAACGGATCCATAGAAGAGCGAGTGTTGGTGATCGCAAACTTACCCGGCTGACCTTTTTTCTCAGCGGCACTCGCTGCCGAATCAATAAATGCTTGTGGTAAACCTGATAGTTGGTCCTTTGTTAGGAAAGTTGTGTAACCTTCTTCATCGGCAAGGACATTGTTACCAAACTTAGTGTATAACTTTGATAGCTCAAGGTTAATTTCTGCATAGCGTTCAGCTGCCTGCCCTTCCAATGTTGCACCATGGCGTGCAAAGCTATTGTACTGAGTCCAAGTAACACGCTGCTGTTCAGGTGTTAATGTTTTATATTCTGCGCCTTCATAAACCGCTTTTACACGCTGAAACAGTGCTTTATTTTGGTTGCGCGTAGATTCAAACTCAGACAACTTAGCCATCACAATCGCTTGTTGCTCGCGTACTTCAGGGGAAGACAGATTAGTAATGTACGTGACAAAATAAGCGTATAGGCGATTTGTGGCACTACCAGAGCGCTCAAGTGCAGCAATGGTATTTTCAAAGGTTGGGGCATCTGAGGTGTTCACAATGGCTTCAAGCTCAGCTAGGTTTTCAGCCAGTGCGATTTCAGCAGCAGGTACTAAGTCTTCGAGTTTCATTTCGCCAAACTGAGGAACACCTTGATATGGGCCTGTGTACTCTTTCAGCAAATGATTGTTGTATTGTTTTTTAACTTGTTCAACTTGGGCTGAGTCTTGTGAGCTTGGTGTCGCTGTGCACCCTGCTAGCGCTAAACACACTGCTGCGCTCAAAAATGACATTTTTAATTTCATAGTGTTCTCAGTTTGCTTGGATTGATAATTGTGAGTATTTGAGTTGCAATATTGACCAAAGATTGGTCCCTATATCTTATTCTTATGGAGATACAAGCTTGCTATAACGGGAACATAGTACTGTAATCAATATAAAGTGCAAATGGGATTGATAGTTAAAGTATTGCAAAATGTGAAATCGATTTTGTGAGCTAAGTTTATCGCTTTAAAATCACATTTCGTCGAAAGTTTGGTGAAATTATTTATTTTTTCATTATAGGGGACTGTGAATTTTAAATGTGTTCATAAAACTTTCTCTTGATTGTTGGCTAAAATTGAGCCACTTTAAATGACACATACTGTAAACCCGTGATGAAATCATGGAAATTGGTATCTTTATATATAACGGTGTTGAAGCGTTGGATTTTTGTGGTCCACTCGAGGTTTTTAGCACCGCCTCACGTATTGCAAATCGCCCTATTAACGTTAGTTTGATAGCTCCGAGTAATTCGCCCATTAGAGCGCGCGGAGACTTGTCAATAAACCCACATTTTTGTATTCATGGTCATCCAAGGTTTGATTTATTAATTGTCGCCGGTGGAAAGCTGGATCGCGTCATTAACAACCAAGCAGTATTGGATTGGTTAGCGGAAACCGCGACCCACACGCGACACTGCGCTTCAATTTGCAGTGGCGTGTTTTTGTTTGCAAAAGCCGGATTGATCGAAGGGAAAACGGTCACCACACATTGGGAACGGGTAGATGAGCTAAGCAAACAGTATCCACATTTATTAGTGATTAACGATAAAAGATTCGTCACAGATCAAAATTTTACTAGCTCAGCAGGTGTTGCATCGGGCATTGATATGAGCCTCGATATGGTGAAAAAAAGGTTTGGCTTTGACGTCGCGCGAAAGACAGCTCATCAGATGGATTATCTATGGGCTGAGTTGTAACGGGTGCGATCTCGTTGGGTACTAAAAATTTTACCAAAGTTGCTAATAAATCTGTATTTTTAGCCGATACTTAGTCATTGGCTAAGGCAAGCGGTTACAGTAATGAGCAAAAAGAATACAGTATATTTGGCACAAAGCCTCGATGGCTTTATTGCCGATCAGCAGGGCAATATAGATTGGTTATCCAAAATAGACAACCCAGACCACAGTGATCTTGGGTTTGGCGCGTTTATGGCGGATATAGATGCGATTGTGATGGGGCGAAATACATTTGATCAGGTAATGAAATATGGTCAATGGCCTTATGATAAGCCTGTGTTTGTGCTCAGCAAGTCTTTAAAGGAGTTGCCCCTGCAAAGTAAAGGCAAAGCCTATCTTGTATGTGCGAGTGAGCGTGAGGTTATTAATCAGCTGCATCAGTTGGGCCATAATAGGCTGTATATCGATGGTGGCAAGCTGGTACAGAATTTCTTGAGCCAAGGGCTAATTGATGAGTTGATTGTTATAACAGTACCAGTGGTTCTTGGAAAGGGACTAAAGTGGCTACCAGAGCAGCCACTCAATTGTAAAATAAGTTTATTGGCAACGTCGGTACTGTTGGGGCAATTGGTGCAGTCCCATTATCAAATAGTAGCAAAGTAGCCGTTGTAAAGGGGGTTGACAATTAACCCCCATACAACACCATTTCGTATTCAAATTCATCTTCAAAGTAGATACTAAACCCTAGTTGCTGATAGAGCCGAACAGCAGGATTGCCTTTAAGAACGGTTAAATATGCTGGTGTGTGAGCATATTGGGCGAGGAGGCATTGCAAGATGGCGGTACCAAACCCTCGATTTTGATGTTGGGGAGCAATTTGCAACTGCATAATTTCGAGGCGTTCATCGTTCGCGCGGTATTTTAAGCATCCGACTTTATCTCTGTTAATAAATACGATCTTTGAACCTTGTAAGTGTTCTTCTAAGCGGCTGATATGGGCTTCATGGCACAAGAAGATGCCTTGTCGTTCTAGGTGCTCTGTCATTGTTTGTTTTCTTAATGACAATAAGTATGGCTTATCTGACTCGGTAGCGGGCTGAAGTGTTATTTTCATGTGCTCATCCTAGCGAACTGTATATTGGAATGCGTAATGTGAGACTACTGAAACAACTCAATGGAGACGATACCATGGCTACGTGACAAAATAGCCATGCCGAGAAAGATAAGATGAATATGTTGTTAGGACTAGAAATATGGTCGGTGGAGGCGTCTGATAGTATATAGGTATGGGAAATTTACATGAAAATAGAGCTGTTTGACTATGACCCAACTTGGCCAGACAAGTTTGAATTGGAGCGTAAGAGGTTACATTCGGCTTTGGCGCCATGGCTTTTTGGCTCTATTGAACACGTCGGCAGCACAGCAATATCAGACATGATAGCCAAACCTATAATTGATATTATGGTAGGCGTAAAAAGCCTGAATGGATCTCGTGGCGCAATCGAGGCTTTATGCCGCCATGGCTATTGTTATTACCCCTACAAACCCGAACAAATGCACTGGTTTTGCACTCCATCACCGACGTTTCGCACTCACCATGTTCATTTAACCCCTTATCGTAATGCACTTTGGTTTGAAAGAATAAAATTTCGAGATAGGTTGCGAGGTAATCAAGAACTTGCCGATCAATATGCGCAATTGAAGCTGTCATTGGCGCAAAAAAACCGCGATGATAGAGAGGCGTACACGCGTGAAAAGTGGCCATTTATTCAAAATGTATTAGAGTTGTAAAAAGCTAGTTGTGTTTATGCTTAATCAAGGCAAGCAAGAGACTTGCCCTGCTATCTCAATTCATTTT
Source organism: Pseudoalteromonas sp. Of7M-16 (assembly GCF_022347805.1). Classification (NCBI taxonomy): domain Bacteria; kingdom Pseudomonadati; phylum Pseudomonadota; class Gammaproteobacteria; order Alteromonadales; family Pseudoalteromonadaceae; genus Pseudoalteromonas; species Pseudoalteromonas sp. Of7M-16. The sequence continues at coordinate 99,257 of NZ_JAKRFY010000027.1, forward strand.
CAGCATTCTAACGCGCAACAAAACCGCCGTTGACCAACAGTGTTTGTCCAGTTGTCCACTGTGACTTTGCAGAGGCAAGGAATTCCACAACAGGAACGATGTCCTCTACTTTTCCCAATCGGCCTGCAACACTGGCGGTATTTAGAAAGGCAACAGAGTCAGGGTCTTCTTGCTGGTGAAAAAAATCAGTATCGATGGGACCTGGGCAAATCATGTTCACCGTGATCCCCCTGGCACCAACTTCTTTGGCGAGTGCTTTAGTAAATTGTTCTAACGGTGCTTTTGAGCCTGCATACAGTGCATAATTACCTGTAAACGCATCTAAGAGAGAGGTTCCGATATTAATCACTCTGCCATTGTCTTCGAGGAATTTGGCAGCTTGTTGCATGACGAAAAAAGCCCCTTTGCAATTTATGTTAAATAACCGATTAAAGTCGTCTTCGGTATAGTCGATAAAGGCTTTCTTAGAGATTTGGCCCGCATTATTAATAACAATGTCGACCTTTCCATATGCTTCTTTTGTCTGTGTGAAAAGGTTTATAACATGGGATTGCTGAGCGAGGTCACCCTGTATCACGAGTGCTCTTTGCCCCATTGCTGTGATTTTCTGTGCTGTTTTTTCTGCTTCAACAAAAGAGTGGTCACTGTGATAGTGAATAACGATATCACAGCCTTGCTTAGCAAGGTTTAAGGCAAAAGCCTGTCCCATATTTTTTGCGCCACCCGTTATTACGACAACTTTATCTTTCAACTCTGTATTCATAATGCATTCCTTTTCATTTTTGTAGTCATATTAACTATAGTTGCTTTACGCTGTGTCTATCATTTTGATTGATGTTAGACTTATCTTTTTTATAATCTTCGATTCGTATTGAGAGCCTAGAATGCAAACAGTGAGTATCTTTGTGGATGTACAGAATATCTACTACACCACAAGAAGTGCCTATAAACGTAACTTTGATTACAATCGCTTTTGGGCTGAAGTGACGAATAACCGCCTAGTGGTAAATGCCTATGCTTACGCGATTGATAGAGGTGATGAGAAACAACGTCAGTTTCAGAATATTCTCAGGGCGATTGGATTTGAGGTGAAATTAAAACCTTTTATTCAGCGTGCCGATGGCTCGGCAAAAGGTGACTGGGATGTTGGAATTACGATAGATGTACTGGAGGCTGCCGAGAAGTCAGATATTGTGGTGTTGGTATCAGGTGATGGCGACTTCGATATTTTACTCAATACGGTGCGAGACAAATATCAAGCTGAGGCTCATGTGTACGGTGTCCCATCACTTACAGCTGCTAGTTTAATGAATGCAGCATCCCGATTTATACCCATTGAAGACACTTTGCTGCTATAGAATTGAGCTAAATTACTTGTTTTTTAAAGTAACAGGAGTGGCTACTCTGCCTGCATTCACTGCACGTCGATTAGTTGCTTACCTGTTGCTTTAAGGTGCTACAAGATTGCCCTTTTAAATAGCGACTGAACAAGCTTTGGATTTTTTGTTTCAACCATACAGGACCATTATCTGTCATATCATTGTGCCTAGATTCAGGAATTTTTATCACACAGCCAGGATATGTTTTAAGTTCGCTATTTGTGTATAAGACACCCTCATCAGCTGGGAAATCGCTCGCTCGAATAGATAAGACGGGAACGTTTATGTTACGAGGAAGCGGTACGCGCCTGTGATCCAACGTTACTAAGCCAGAAATATAGTCTTTGCCGTGGTTTATTAATAATGCAGATAGGTCTCCTCCATTGGAGTGACCGACGAGCAATAAATTGTCGAAGTCATACTGTGGGTAGCTAGACGCTAATTTAGTACGGACAAACTCAATTGTTTTTGCGCCACGAAGCCAGTTTTCCTGACGTGTTTGGAACAAGTTCCCTGATACGGACAGCGGCGGATCGGTTTTCAACTCATGCCTTATTGCTACGGTTAGGTAGCCTAGATTAACTAAGGTTTCACTTAAAAATTGGTATTCTTGGTGAGGAACACCGTAGCCTGCACTGATAAATGCCACGGGGCATGGTTTTTTTACATGGCAACTACTGGCTGTTTTAGGCCGCTTTATCTCAATGGGAACTGCCCTATTGCGCGCTTTATCATGCAATAAGCTGATTGGTTGTTCCGACGCATGAACACTGACCGCAATTGTTGTTAAAAGTGCTAAAACCGTTTTTTTCACCGTACTACATTCCCTTTGATATTATGCGGCGCGAGTATACGCCGCTTTCAATAATGAGTAAACGTCTGAAAAAGCAGGATTTGTAACTGCTAATGAGGTTTACAGTTGCAAACAGTTCAAGCCGCTTAGATGGAGCCAAATTTACCTGCTTGATAATCCCTAACGGCTTGTTTAAGTTCTTCTTGAGTATTCATTACAAATGGACCCATGTGTGCAATACGCTCGTTAATAGGTTGGCCTGCCAATAATAACAGTCCCGCTGCTTGGTCTTGGCTTTCGATATGTATAGGCGCTTGGGGGTCTAAGTTAAGCAAGTAGCCAGCTTGATGGCGACTATCTTTTAAAGCGCCTGTATGAATGTAGGCCAGCACCTTTCCGTAATGGGACAAATCGAGGTGCACAGCACTGTGTGCCTTTAGCCAGATATCGCTAATTGCGCCTGTGCCAGCTAACTCATCTAAGCCAGAAGAAATTGACTGCTGTGATTCAGTCCAATTGCCAGCAAGTGCGGTGAGCTGTGCACCGCTTTCGTTGATGATAAAAGGCAATACACGGTCACTTGAGTCTTGATATTTGGGTGTATTCATCTTGTCTTTTGCGGCCATGTTTAACCAGATTTGAAAGCCGTGCATACCGTGTTGTGCATCGGCCAAAGGCATTTCTGAATGAATGACGCCTCGACCTGTGCTCATCCACTGGACTTGGCCTGCGCGAATTGCTTTTTTGTTACCCATTTGGTCTTGGTGCTCAAATCCGCCTTTGCGGATGTACGTAAAAGTTTCAATTCCCCTGTGTGGATGAGCAGGAAAGCCGCCTATATAGTCTTGCGAATTGTTTGATTTGAGTTCGTCGATCATCAAAAACGGATCTAGGCTTTTACCGTCGAAGCCAGCGATACGCTGAATTTTGACGCCTGCACCGTCTTGCGTTGAGTGTGCTCTTGTTACATTTAAAATCTTCATAGTTGCCTCGCTTATGTACGCCATTGAAGCTACTTTATGTTGCTACCTACCCGAATAAAAGTGACAAAAAACGAAGAGAACATTCTGTAAAAAAGAATAAATGCTGAATTGCACTGTAATTGCAATGATTTACTGTGGGTCTAAGCTCTGGTTGTGCAGCATGACTTGCTGTTCAGCTTGGGCGATGAGCGCTGCTAATTCTCCTGACTTCTTCATTTCAATTAGCTTGTTGTTTACCAAAGGAACAAGGTGTTGCTGAGACTCATGAATATAGTGAAACAAGTCTAGTACCGCGAGGTTCTGGCTAGAGATCACATTATCAATGCCCAGTTTTTCTAGGTGTATTAAGCCATCCATTCGATTCGTGAGCGCGACATCGGCTAAACCTTTGGAAACCAGCTTAAGTATTTGAGCGGTGGTATCCATATCTTCTACATGCTTCATACCTTGAGTGATGTTGTTGGTATGCTTGACACCTCTAACTTTGACAATATGGTGTTTTTGTAAGTCTTTTGCTGTTTTGATGTCTATTTTGCTATCTTTACGAACAAATGCAGCTGTTTCTAAGTAGTAATATGGGGTAGGCACACGAATTGTTGTCGGAGTTTCTATGCCATAGCTAAATATTCGCATGATCTCCCCATTGGATAACCCTGTTTTGGCTCTGAATTGAGCGCGTTTTCCCGGAAGCGGCGTGATGGTTATTTTGATATTCAATTGCTTGTAAACTTCGGTCAGAACAATACGGCCAACCTCTTGCTCTATTAAGTAGTTGATCGACACAAAGTGATATGTCTCAGCGTAAACGGGCCTAGTTAAAACTAAAAAAAATGCGGCTAGCAAATACTTCATTGATGAGCAAAGGCTTAAGAAAACAAAACTAATCAAAGTATAGCGCACACGAAAAGTAATTAAAGTGTCTACATATCTAGTAGGGAGAGTACGTTGATTTTGATATACTCGAGGTGCTCTCAACGCGGCTCTTTTTATCTAGAGATCAATGTATTGATCCAAAACGCAGGGAGTACAGTACCTGTATTGTGCGCACGTAGACATAGGATTGATTGGTATAGAAATATGACAGATAAAAGTAAAAAGGTCCCTTCTTCTCGAATATCTAGGTTAGCTCACTTAGGCGGGCTGGCAGGGAAAGTGGCATCCAATGTCGTAATGTCTGGTGCTCGACAAGTGCTCAGTGGCCAAACCGTAACTAAAAAGGAGCTGCTGTTACAGCCAAAAAATATCCACGCTGTGGCTGATAAGTTGGCTCATTTGAGAGGCGCTGCGATGAAGCTAGGGCAATTACTGTCTATGGACTCCGGGGATCTTTTGCCAAAAGAGCTGGCGTTGTTATTAGAAAAGCTCAGAGCAGACGCACAACCTATGCCACACAAACAGCTCATTGGCTTACTCAAGCTTAATTGGGGTCCTCATTGGCTTGATAAGTTCAGTCACTTTGAACTAAGAAGCTTCGCACGGGCATCGATTGGTCAGGTCCACGAAGCAACCACTGAATCTGGTCAAAAGCTGGCGTTAAAAATCCAATATCCGGGTGTTGCAAATAGCATTGATAGTGATGTTGACAACGTAGCCATGCTGATAAAAATATCTGGTCTTATGCCCAAGCAGGTAGCTATTGAGCCGTTGATGGCTGAAGCAAAGCAACAATTACTGGTCGAGACTGACTATTTAACCGAAGGTCGTCGCCTACAGGCGTTTAAAACGGGTTTACAATCCTATTCACAATTTAAGGTGCCAGAGTATTTCCCACAGCATTCAACAGAGCATATATTGGCGATGGAGTTTGTAGCTGGTCGGTCACTAGACTCACAGGTACACGCTTTACCAGCAGTGCGTAACAAAATTGCCAGTGACTTAATACAATTATTCTTTATTGAAATGTTTGAACTGGGCGTAATCCAAAGTGACCCCAATTTAGCGAATTATTTGTATGATGAAGCACAGGAGCAAATAGTACTACTCGATTTTGGCGCTTCTCGCAGCATCCGTCATGAATTGGCCTTAGGGTATTGGCTGTTGCTCAAAGCTGGTTTAGAGCATGACAGAGAAATGATGACTAAAGCCGTGCAGTCAATAGGTTATTTTGGTGAACAGATTGAACACGACTATCGGGATATTGTGTTGGATTTGTTTTTTATGGCCACTGAACCATTGCGTGCCGAACAACCTTATGATTTTGCAAACAGCGATATTGCCCAGCGGATCCGAGACAAGGGCATGGCATTAAGCGCGCGCGAAGGTCAGTGGCACACCCCCCCTGTGGATGCTTTATTTATTCATCGTAAATTGGCTGGGTTATATTTAATTGCAGCAAGACTGAACGCTGAAGTAGATGTCACAGAGCTATTCAATGGTTTTGAAAAGCCCGACAGTTTGGGGCTATAAAAAGTCATCGTCCTTGAAAAATGATGCTAATAGCATATGTCCATCCCATAAGTTATCTTATATACAGCATATGCTATGGTTTGAAAATTGCCGTTATAGAGTGTGATAATAAGTAAAAAAGTGTAAGTGAGCACTGACTCAATACGGTTTTTTCTCTTTGTGCCAACCAAAAAAACAGGCTATGTGCTGTCGCTTGGCGCATCTGACTGAAGTTGTAATTCCTGAATTACTGTCCATACTTCTTCCATAATTTCATTCCACACTGTGTTCTTTGTAGTTAGGAAAGGTACCTCGAGGTATTCAATGAGAACAATTACTTATGGGTTAGCGTTGGCTGCTTTGACGAGCCTACAGTTGTCGGCAGGTGAGCTCGTCGACGTAGCGGCTAAAGTGCCTAGCATTCAAACTGAGATCCGCTATTTCACCACAGATAATTTTGTTGGCAATAAAGTTGATGGTTATTTGGCGCCCAAGTGTTTACTAAGTAAAGACGCGGTGAAAGCTGTCACAAAAGCACAGTATGCGCTCAATGAGTTTGGCCTGGGGCTCAAAGTTTTTGATTGTTATCGGCCGCAAATGGCTGTGGATCATTTCGTACGCTGGGCCAAAGACCTTGAAGATACTAAGAATAAAGCGAAATACTACCCAGATGTACCTAAAAACGAATTATTCAAACGTGGTTATATCGCGGCGCGCTCAGGGCATTCTCGAGGAAGTACACTGGATGTCACCCTTATTGATTTAACGACCGGTGCTGAACTGGATATGGGATCCGGCTGGGATTTCTTTTCAAAAGTATCGTGGCCAAGTTATCAAGGGATCAGTGCCCAGCAGCGCGCAAATCGAATGCTATTGGCTAAAGCTATGCGCAGCGCCGGCTTTATTGGGCTGACTGAAGAGTGGTGGCACTTTACTTTGATTGATGAGCCTTATGCAGATCAATACTTTACACTACCTGTAAAGTAAGTTTTTTCGTAAGAGCATATTGAGTACTGTTTGTAAATAAAAGTAAACGTTGATTTTTATGCAAGTTGTTGAATTTAATGTGTCAATAGTATTACTTTATTTCATTGTGAAAATTTTGTGATTGATTAAGCTTCTTTAGTGCTTGATTAACTTGATAGCACCATTTAATGTACCTAAATAGCTGATAATTGTTAAAATAGTGATATGTATAAGGGAATAGCTTGCACGATCGCATTTTTTGTTGGATACCTTCTTTGGGGAGGTCTTAGCAATGTCTGTGCAAATGGAATAAAGCAGTACACTCTAAGCACAACAAATAATTACTCCAATTCAGGTGTGGATACTAATTCCTCCTTGGCTCAAAGTGATAAAAAACACTTTGTCATCAACAGAGCTTCTATGAATGCGAGAAAGGCATTATTTGATGAGCATCAATATATTAGCCAAGCATACATTGAGTTTGATATTAGACGTATTAAAAATTTGCATATCTCTGATTTAGTTGCCTTTTATGTTCCACAGCAAAAGCGTAGTTACATGATTGTGATAAAAAACATTCAACAGACAAAGTTGGGTGGGTTGCGTATTGCAGGTTATTTCTCAGATGATGTACAGCGACATATTGCGCTTGAACTACAGTTAGATGGACGCTCTGTATCGGGGCGTTTACAAACAACCAAAGGCGAGTATCTGTTTCGCTCTCATGCGCAATACGGTTGGATTGCAGCTCAGTATGAAGGCAAAAAACAATATTTAAAATACCCCGATGAATTTGCCAAACCCAAAGATGTTGTTGCTAAAAAGTAATTAAGATCATTTTTTTTACATGGCTTGTCGGGGTAAAATATTTATCTGTTGAAGTGAAGTTAAGTATATATTTTTCATAGCTTTAATAGCCCTTTCATTAAATCATATCCATAAAACTTCCCAATTAAACTGGAAAAAGAAAAAATATTGTTAATAATTTTGTAATCTGGAGTATTTACTCTTAATGTGACGGAATTATGATGGAAACTTTAATGAGATTACTTGGTTACATTGCTTTAATAGCTAGCTTTTCGGGGGCTGCAAATGCACTACCTACCTGCCCAAACCTCGCTTGGCTAGAAGCTGAATTCGACGCCCCTATTATGCCTAGGGCGGATTACAACAATCGCCTCAATAAGTTAATTACATGGCTACCTGAGTTTCATATGTTGCACGATCGGGTTATCGCCGAAGGTACTTCAGTGGAGGTGACGGCGAAGTTTGATTACGGCGCTATTGCACATAAAGATCTTGAATACGAGACGGTGAAATTTTACATCCGTTCAGAGCAAGACTCCCAGTGGCGTTTTCTTGCTAATGCCCAAACCAATAGTGATGGTAAAGCGAGTGTATCTTTACCTGCACTTCAGGCTGGGCAATATCGAATTTTTGCGGGTGTCCCTGCGGATGGCACTGGCACTCAGGGCTATGTGACGGTTGTTCAGCCAGGCACTCAGGCGGTGCTGTTTGATATTGATGGTACGCTCACAGAGTCGGATGCTGAGCAGATTGGGGATTATACTGGGATTGATAGAGCCGATCAGAAGGAGGGGGCATATTCATTGGTGCGTCGTTATTTAGATCTCGGGTATCAACCCGTCTATTTGACGGCACGTGTATATTGGTACGTCAAAGGGACACGCAGCTGGCTGCATTGGACTGGGTTACCTCAAGGCTTTTTACGAGCATCTTCGAGTAATGAAACCAGCTTGTTTCGCACAGCAGAGTATAAAATCAATGAAATAAACCAATTGCAGGAACAAGGGCTGGATATCGTGCGTGCATATGGCAACGCAAAAACCGATGCAGAGGCATTTATTCGTGCTGGGTTAGGTAGCGCTAACAGCTTTACAATCGGAGCTGATGCTGGCCACTATGGAACAACCGCGATAGAAAATAATCACTATTATCACCATATAGATACGCATGTTGATGGCTTTGCTGCTGCGAAATGTGAGTAACTATTACCGCGTTGAAAAGCCAATATGGTCAATCTGTTTGATATGACTGAGCGTGTTTTATGCGCTCTTCTAGGCTAGGGTGGGTGGATAAGTACTCTAGCCATTTAGGTGCTGTTTGAGATGGAGCCTCGTTGTCGTGTGTCAGTGATTGTAAGCGTTGTAATGCTTGAGCAAAATCGTCATTTGAATGTCCCAAATGTGCTAGCCGATCCAGTGCAAATTGATCCGCTTCCCATTCCATCTCTTGTGAAAACTGCGCGCCCATGACCACATTTCCCGACCCAATTAACAGTTCAACGATCCCTTCCATATCACCGAATATAAAACTCATGGCGATCGTGCCTGCGAATGCTTGCGCGGCAAGTCTGATACTATGTTTTCTTTCTACATGCCCTATTTCGTGGAGGAGAACCGCGCGAATTGCACTAGGATTATCTTTCAGCGCTTCAATTAAGTCATCGGTAAGTACAATTTGGCCGTGAGGTAGTGCGAATGCATTCGCACCAAAATGCTCAGAATCATAAATACTCAGTTGATACTGATCGTCAGACAAATCTAAAGCTTTGAGCGCATCCTTCCAAAGCGTATGGACTTGTTGTTGGGTGCCTAGGGGGAGCTCGCTAGGTGACAAGAAGCTTTCTTCAATCACGTACATAGATTGCTGGCCCATTGTATCTACTACCGATTCAGGTACATATTCGACAAGCCAAACCGCGGAAGCTGGCACAACTTTAAACAACAGCGCATATATCAATAACGGCGTTAGTATTAGTGCCGATAGGATCACCATTGTGTGGCGCTCTAAACTTGCGATACTTGTGGGTGAGGCTCGACCGGGCCAAACAAAGTTGGGATCATTGGGCACAAAACGCTCACCAGATGGCAGTGTGGCTTGTACAGGTACGCCGGGAATTGACGTCGACAAAGTCAAAGCGTCTAACGCACATTTAGCCGCACGGTTTTCTCCGTAGTGAATATGCAATTGACCATTTTCGAGCAGCGCTTCTACTTTAAATGCAGTGCTGTTCGAAAACGGATAGAGTAAGCCTGAGACACGCATACTAGGTAAGAGATACATCTATATCAAACAGCGTTGCGGCTTCATCCCCCAGAGAGGACTCTGCGTTATCTAGGGTATCGAAGACATTATCCGCATCTGCCAACATTGTGAGCGCGCTGGCGCTGGCTAGAATTTTTGCTTTGCGCACTTTTGCCCAAGGGTAAGCAAACCCAAGCGTAGCGGCAATAGCGAGGATATTGGTCACTTCTACAACGGCAAACTTCGCCGGAGATAGATCAGAGTGTAGTTCGGCGACTTGGTCAATCGACGTACTGTTAAAAATGTGGTTTCTAATCATCGCCTGATAAATGGCTTTTAATAAGTATATACACGCAAAGTAAGCAGGTATCAAAATGAACAATACTTGTGAAGAACCCGCAAGGGTACCGCCAACTGCAAAGACCCCACCCAGCACCAGTGGAATGGCTACTAATGAGCAGAGTAAAGTCGTGACTGCTGCGCTAAAGTATGTGCTAGTAGATAACGTGGTTGCAAATGGCTTATCACCAAATTGAATATTATTGCAAAGGTATTCATCTATCTTTTTCAAAACCCAAGGCATCAATAGGTACAGTGTAAATACGCTCAGGATGGGGAGTAAGACAAAGACTTTAAAAGCACCGCCGTAACTGCCGTTGAAGCTAAAACGGATGTTTCTGAAGCGAGTCATTCGCATATTGAACTTGAAACTCTGATTGATGAACCAAGGTGCGAGAAAGGTCAAAGAAATTGCCAAAGCAGCACCAACGATCGGGAAGTAATGAATACAAAACATATAGGCAACCAATAACAGCGCTGCAATAACCCGGCCGGTTAATATTTGTATAGGTGTGGCTAAATATTCAAAGCGATGACCATCAATACTCGTGTTATTGTAAAAATATTGCTTTGTACGCACTGTTGCCCATGCTGAGTATATGCCTAAAGTTGCGATACTCAATAATAGGTTAACAATCCAAATTCCAAAAAAATCTCGGCTGTTGCCTGAAAATCGAACAAGCTTAGGGGTGTGAGGGCCTGATTGAACAGGTGAATTAGCAAAATCCATTAAAAAAACTCTCCTTTAAATATGTGTACATAATACACCCAACGTACCAAAAAAGGCAACGCTTTGGCGCAGGAGAGCAGGTTTTAAAGTGAGTTTATTGCGTTGTAGTTGAAATTCGTTATTTGTTGATTAAGCTGTAAAAATGTTTAGGTGTGGTAAAAGTAAATCAGAGGTAGAAACATGGAAAAGGATAATTTTGTCATTAGGGCGATGCACAAAAATGAAGTGGATATTGCCATTAATTGGGCTGCGCAAGAGGGTTGGAATCCCGGTGACTGCGATGCATTGAGCTATTATTGTGCTGATCCACATGGATTCTTGATTGGTCTATTAAATAATCAACCTATTGCAGTTATTTCAGCGATTAAATATGACACAGCTTTTGGTTTTATAGGTTTTTACATTGTAAAACCTGAATTTCGTGGGCAGGGCTATGGCTACCAAATTTGGCAAGCGGCTATGGCCTATTTGTCAGGGTGTAATGTGGGTCTAGATGGGGTCGTCACACAGCAAGATAACTATCGTAAGTCAGGGTTTGAACTCGCGTATCGCAATATTAGATATGAAGGTGTGTTGGAAACGGCGCATTTCAAAAATCAGTCTCAACCAGACGGCGCCACGATTTGCGAAGTAGATGAAGATTTAATTGAAGGTTATGAAACCCAGTTTTTCCCTGCCCAAAGAGCGCGTTTTAATCTCCAGTGGCGAGCTCAGTCTAATGCGTGTGCTTTGAGCCTTAAAAAAAGCGGCAAAATATGTGGCTATGGCGTGATTCGGGCGTGCCAAACCGGCTATAAAATCGGACCATTATATGCGGACTGTGCACAAAACGCGAAGGCACTTGCACTGGCACTGATCTCGGAAGTTGAAAAAAACGTCGCTGGACCTGTGACTGTATTTATTGATACGCCAGAGCAAAACAGTGCTGCCGTTGCGGTCGCCGAGTCGTTAGGTATGAGTATTGCTTTTGAAACTGCGCGCATGTATACGGGGAAATTTCCAGACTTGCCAATTGGCCAGACGTTTGGCGTAGCCTCATTTGAAATTGGCTAACAGATTATTCCTTTGCATTTGCCACTTGTCCTAAGTGTGATGCATACAATTAGATTAAAAATTTTGAGGTTATTAGGAAGTCTATGACAGTACCCAATGCGATATTTATTCTTTTTAGGGGTGATGACATAACGCCTCAAGCACGTTATTTTGCTCCGCCATCATTGCAACACGAAGGGTATATACACGCTTGCAAAGCTGAGCAAGTTCACGATGTATATCAGCGTTTTTATTTGGGTTTGGATGCGGTTAAGGTTGCAGTGATTGATCTTCGTCTGATAGAGGCTCAGGTGGTTTTTGAAGCGCCATCAGAAGCCATTGGCAATCACACAGAATTCCCCCATATTTATGGTAAACTTAATACAAGTGCTATTGTAGATACTATTGAATACCCACACTTTACACACCAAGATATTGTATTAGATATACTGGATGTATTGGCTCACTATCGATTTGAACGTTTGCCAGTAGAAGGTACTTTGTATAAAAGCACTTGGCGTGCAACTGAGGAGTTAGACAGTAACGAGCCAATAGGTACAGCGATGATTGGCATGTACTGCCATGTATTGAAAAGCGTATCTTGTTTTCATCGTTTAACACACGACGAAATTTGGCACTTTTATCAAGGTGATGCATTTAATCTGTATTTGCTCCACCCCGATGGGCACTCAGAAACTGTGGTTATGGGGAATGACTTTAAACAAGGTCAAAAAATCCAGTACCGAATACCAGCAGGCGTTTGGCAAGCTGGGGAGTTGGTAGGATCAGGAAAATATGCGCTGTTTGGGTGCACTATGGCTCCTGGGTTTACCGGTTCGTGCTTTGAAGCCGCAGATCATAGAGCTTTAAAAAACAAGTATCCGGCTATGGCTGAAATTTTTGAGAGGTTGGCAGTCAACAATCATGAGACGAAAATGCCAAAGGGGTTTGCAAGTTAGCTAAACAGATTATGACCAAACGCCAAATTCGCATTTGGTCTATTTGTATTGTTCCTCTGTATTGAAGCAGTGACAAATTAATAGGAACTTGGTTTTGATAAATAAGGTTGTATTCATCGTAGCCGGGCTGCTGTTTTCAGCTGTGCTTGAGGCAAAACCATCTGTTGAGAAGCAAATGGAGGTATTACAAGAAGCTGAAGACTACTTGACTGTAAAACCTTCACACTCACTGCGTCTGTTGAATACAATGTCGCACCGTGATGTACTGCCTGTAGCACTCAAGATCCGCTGGCATATTATACGGGTTAGAGCCTCTGTTCCAACCAACCAGCTCAACATGCTGGAGGGATCCCTAAAAGCACTGTTTGAATTTGAAACGCACCCCTATTTTATGAATAAATTACCAACTGTGTTGAGTGCGTTGGGTATTTGGCTGCGTAGAAAAGGCTATCTTGCAGAAGCGGACATGAGTTTGCAGTGTGCGCTCAAACATGCTCAAGGGGATGCTCAGAGGCTAACGTTAATAAATAGTCGCGCACTGGTTGCAAGGCATATGGAAGATCACCAAAAAGCCATTAAGTTATACCAGCGTGCGGCAAGATTGGCGAAGGAACTGCAACATCGTTCTATGTCGGCGACGATTAACAATAATATGGGGGCAATCGCCTTAGACCGAGCGGACTATGTGAGATCCGACCGTTATTTTAGAGCGGCTCTTGAAGGGTATCAAAGCGTCGATAAACGTTCAGGCTATATTACCGCAGGGGTGAATTTACTCTTTCTGTTTGTGCTCAAAGGTGAGGCATTAAATTATCAACGCCTTTATTCACCGATAAAAGCGATGACAGATGCCTTTCCCAATCAGTCTAAAAAAGCATTTTTGCACTGGATCAATACGGCACATGCGGTACAACAAGGTGCAAAGTTATCCACCGAAGAGCGCCAAGCGCTGCTGAACTATTTTGCACAACTTGAAAGTACCAAGGTTAAAATTCTGGTTGCCAAACATTTAGCGCCGATTGTGCAAATTGACGTACCAAAGATCTCTGTAGAAAAAGCACCGCCATTTGAAGCAAAGTGGTTTGATAAAGTTCGCTCATGCGAGTGGTTGTAATGGCGTCATAAGGCTTAGGTCAGTAGTGCCAGCTTAATAGTTATGATGGACGATTTCTCAGCGAACCAAGGCGGTGATTAATCTCTCACCGCCCGATTGAACTAAACGTCATAGCTATTTGAAATTCTAAAGAACTGTCTAATACGTGAATCACTATAGCACCAAGTAAAAAAGGCATTTCCTTCATCTATTGCTGCTTCAATAACCGCATCACTGAACGGCGAGTTTTGGCTGACAATTAATCTCACTCGGTCTTGAAAGAGATCTGCAATTTTTTCCACCTGTTGCATTTCGACATCAGTAAAAGGGTGGCTATATCCCCCTTTGGCAGAACTCGCATCGCCAGCGCTCCCGTGATAACCAACATAAATTTTAAGTGGCCTTTGTGATGTTGCGAGCGAGTTGATGGTCGCTTCGTGCTTTTTTAAAGCAGTGTAAAAGTCATTGACGTCACCTGTGCCCGTATTTGTGACTATTCCACCGGTATAAAACTTAAAATCTATAGTCATAATGATTCCCCTTGAGTACAAAGACTTTGATATACATTGAAAAATAATTACAGCTTATGGACGTGAGCGCTCAAATTGTGCGACCTTGATAGGAGCGCCTCTTCTGGCTAAAAATGTACGCCCCTTGGTTTTCTTGTCGTCACTGACGTCGCCGTCTTCTCCCATATCTATGATGTACTTTTTATCGATAATGAGTGTCAATGTGACTCCGGGCCAGTTGAAAGCCAAATCTCCTTGGTAAAACTCATAGAGTTGCCGATTTTTAAACAGAGCTGCAAGGTCACCCCATGCTTGCTGGTAATTGGCTGGACTCAGCTTATCCCAAGGTGTATTTCTGGGGCTAGATGGATTGTATCCACTTTCATTGTGCCCTTTTTGTTTTGTGTAATCCTCATCGGCTAAGGTTTGTTCGCTGAGTGTGGCCGATCTATCTTCATCCCAACCACCAACACCTTTGTCATGGTACAAAATCATGTAGGCTTCGATGGGGTGGCATAGTCTGCGAACGACAAAACAGTTATTTTGTATATATTCTTTGATTGTGTCTGGAGTACTATTTTCGTTTTTTTCTAAAGCAATGATGGAGTTGCTTCTTTTCAATGGGTTGCTATCCATTGTAACCACCGATTAGATAAATGTATTGGTATCTCAAGTATGAAAGTGAGTGGGGTTTAAAACACGGCGAAACGGGCTATATAGTCATGGGAATAAATGAATAACGTCATAGGTGCAGCAATGAGCCAAATAGAAATTGTAGATTATCGTCCTGTTTGGGCTGAAGAGTTTAAATCGATTGCAGCAGCTTTAAAGCAAGCTTTAGGTGACCTTGCTGTCGCGATTGATCATATCGGCTCGACCTCCGTTCCTGGGTTAGCGGCCAAAGATGTAATAGACATTCAAGTAAGTGTAAAGGCCCTTGACGATCAGAAGATCGTAAACGCTTTGAGTGAGTCAGGGTATAGATACAGAGCAGATATTACCCGCGACAATCTCATTGGTTATGATGAGGGGGATTTGAATATGCAAAAAATGTACTTTCGCGAACCACAAGGGCAGCGAAAAATTCATATTCATATTCGAGAAATAGGCAGAGTTAACCAAGCTTATGCGCTGTTATTTCGGGACTTTTTACGTGATAACCCCGTTGTGTCAAAAGCTTATGAAAAGATCAAACGGGAGCTGGCGCTGCGATTCCCCAACGATGAGAGCGCTTATTACGCGATTAAAGATCCCTATATGGATACTATTTTTAGTGTTGCTTGTATGAATAAACAAGTAAATCAGGTTTAATAAAATAAGTTAATAATCAATGAGCGAGCTAGATATGGATATAGAAACGGATTGGTCAGAAATAAAGTCTTTGTTTAAGTGCTCTTTTAAGTCTTCTTTTCATTATGCGATTGCCAGTGTTACGGACGATGGCGAACCGCATATTACGCCCATAGGCTCTTTAATCTTAGCGGAGCCTGGCAAAGGCTACTATTTTGAAAAGTTCACCAAGCAATTACCTAGCAATGGGCGGACGCAGCCAAAAATTTGTGTATTGGCTGTTAACGGTGGCATGTGGTTTTGGCTAAAGTCCTTGATTAAAGGGGAGTTTGGCAGCCGACCTGCGGTGAGGCTGTATGGCACATTGGGCGTATTGCGTGATGCGACTGATTCAGAAAAAGCGCGTTTTCAACGGCGCGTAAAAAGCACACGTTTTACCAGAGGGTATAAGTTGCTGTGGAAAGATATGTCTAAAGTCAGAGAGATTGAATTTGATAGAGTCGAACAAGTTAAGATTGGTGCTATGACTAAACGTTTCTTTTAATGTCTAACGCCTTCTTAATGACCCTCTGCTTTGGCACTTGTTATCGTTCAATCAGCAGAGGGACTTTTGCCTAAGAGGCCTGCCACAGCAGCAAAGATAGCGCTGCCAACCAAACAAGCTTTATCCAGTAGGAAAGACGCTGATACAAGCCTAAATTCAACCTTAGCTTATATGCTCGAGACAACTTATATAAATAGAAAAATGCGGCGCCGGCAGATAAGCCAGAAAAAACCCGAAATTCAATCGCTAGATCACTGAAGGCGGTAATAATTGGGGCGATAAATAAAGACAGCAACATGATAAACCCAGCGTGGGAGTGGATTTGGCAATTCAGGGTCGGTGCTTCAGTATAAGGATCTTTGTCCATGGGAAAAAATCCGGCAACCCAAGTGCCGATACCATGGATAATAATTAACCAACCAACAAAAATCAGTGATAGCGTATCGCTTGCAGCTTGTGTCACTGCCCAGCCAAACACGCAAAATAATACACCTAAAGGATAGTTATTGATAAGTGGAGAAAGCTTTTCTGTCGGACTACCTGCCGCGCCAAGTTCGCTACAAAATTGCGTTTTGTGATTGTAGTTTGGGTAAAACCGCCCGGCAATATAGACACCAAGGGTGATCCAAATTGTAGCTAGCAAGCCAGCCAGCAGTAAGATGTTGCCTTCCATGGGATACCTCCTGTATTTTGATATTTATTTTATTGATGTTCAAAATAAAATACGTGAATGGCTTGGAGGTGTCAATGTACAGCTTAAAAGATGATGTTTAAAAACGATGATTCTTAATGTAGGTATAGGTTAAAGTGTCGTTTCTTGGAGTTTGATATATATTTCTTCAAAAACCTGCTTTTGCTCAGGGAAGCTCTCCATTCCCTGTTTAAAGGTGGCCATTGCCCGTTCGTAGTCTTCTAGGTTGATGTAGCACATCCCTTTGTAATATTGGGCCGTCGTACCTGCAGGGTGGATCTCTAAAGATTGATTAAAATAGTCTATAGCGGTAGCAAAATCACCCATATCCATATAGGCAAAACCAATGTTGTCTATAGCTTCAAAGTAAAGAGGGTAGATATTGATTGCTTGACGATAAGCTTCTATTGCTTGTTTGTACTGGGCGGCTTGATTTAGTGCATAGCCTTTAGTGTAGAGTGTATTTGCCCTAAAAATGAGGTCATCTACTTTTTGATTCGTCACTTCTGCATACTTGTTAAAATCATTATGTTTTAAGTAGCTAATATAGCCTTTTAACTCAGGTTTTAGCGGCACCTCATGTCCGATAAATTGCCATTTTTGCGCTAATTTTGCGTGTGCAATGGTTGAGTGGTAGGCCGATATAGGGAGCGCTCGCAATTGCTTGAGGGCAGGCTTGTCTGTGACAGGTTGATAACGCAATACATGGATAGTAGAAGATTGTGCGTTAGTATCAATATCAAGAATTTTAGCTGTGTGCCATAGATCACCATCTTTAATTGTGAATACATCACCAATTTTATAGTGGTAGGTTACTTTATAGTAAGCATTGCTGGCATGTGCGCCCGGTGTAAATACGGAGAGATAAGTAAACAGTAAAATAAATGAGATCAAGACGTTGTGCATTCTAAATATACTTATAATTATAAATTGCTATGGCGTAAGTAAATACTGACTCATCTTCTGTTTATGGTGGCGGATTCTCTCAGATATATATCGCTTTGTCATCAAAAAAAGGCAGTTTGAGAGCTTTTTATTAAGAAATGATATTATTCATAATAACAAAATAAACATCCATTGAAATAATGTTTGAACTTTGTACAGGTTGGGCTGTAAAGTGCTCAAAATGGAGACTGTGCTGTAACATAGTGGCGCCTACTGTTGCCAAAAGGGTTTTTGCTGCCTTGATGCTGTGATCAGCTCCCTATTTCAGCTGGTTCCTGTAATTTACTTGTATCAATTTCTACCACGAACAGCATCGATATCAACAGTGCACACAAGATGGCACGCAATGTATAGGCGATGATCTCATAGCTATCATATATAATGGTTAGCTTCGTTAGCACGCCGAAAAAATCATTGTTAAAGCCCAGATCTATGGCATTTCTCAATAAATTCTCGATGAGCATCAGTGCCATCAAAATTGCTGTTAAAAACAGCGAAAAAGCAATAAGGCCCTCAGCGTAAGTTGGCGCGACATGGGGCACCTGATTGAAAAAGTGTTTAGTTAACCTAACTCTGAGCAGCAAAAGGAAACTCGTACTGAGAAATAAAGTGAATTGCACGCCGTAGACAATAGTGCCAAGCCATATCATTGGTAGGGTATCTGACTCGAGAGGTATCAGGTAGTTAAATGAGGTGAACTCAAATAGTGACATTGCCAGTATTAAGATGGCGATGGATTTGGCATTGATGTTGTCTATTCTCAAAAGTAATACGCCAAAGCAACAAGAGATTGTAGCGAGCGACATAAACACCCAATCGTACGAATAGACAAACACTAAGGCTATGATCATAGAAATTGCACAAGAAATGCGCAAAACGCTCATGAGTTGAGAGCTTATTGTTGTCGGTTCGTTAGTGTGGTCGGTTTAACTGGTTTCGTTGTCGGTCGTTTAGTTTTATATGCGCCACAAACAAGGTTGTAATTGTCAGGAGTGAGGAGTTTTTCTTGGAGTGGTATTTTCATGTTTATTTTCCCTATACTTGCCGTATTAACTCAATCCGGCTTAGTTATTTCAGCGATTGTAATTGAAACCCACACGCTACTTTTCGTGTTTGAGTTTGTTGACTTTGCGATATCTGTGCAAGTTGTTTTCTACTACTAGCTCACGCAAAGTCTGGAGTTGCTCTTCTATGGCGCTTAAATCAAATCTACATGCAAGTGACCATTTTAAATAGTCTTTGTATTTAATATCACTGACACCATTTTCATAGTTAATGATTGTTGCTTCGCTGGTACCGAGCACCTTGGCCATTTGCTTTTGAGTCTTGTTTGCTGCAAGCCTCATTACCTTTAAGTCACTTAAGCTTTGCTCATCGTGCGGCCGAACAGTTTTATTCAATGTCTCGCCCTACATATAAAAATGTTAATTAATCTAAAGATTTTTAGATGTTTAAGCATTTATTATAAAAATGTTAAAATATGTAAATACTATATATGGAGCATAGCTGAATGACAAGGATAGAACATGACATTACGTTGATAAATAGGTTTCAAAGCACGGTTGAGCAACGCTTGAATAACCAAGTGAAAAGCCGATGTGTAGACATGTTGTCGACGGATAAATGCCCGGTGGTGAGTTACCAGCCTTTGTATAGCAAGCGGCCGCCAATGTGGGTTATCTATACTCAGATGGGAGAATATCAGTTTCAGTCATTAGAAAGTCTTTACACCCGCATGTCTGCGCAATTATTACGTGTGGTTTTAAATACGGGTTGTCAGCCTAGCAATATCACGGTGTGTGTCACCCTCAAGGGTATTGGCAACAAGTGTAACAGTGGTTTTTTGCTCACATTGGCAGAGTTAGTTAGTGGTGTGGATGAATACGAAGCTAAAAGTCGAGTGCAATCAGATTTTGGGGTGGCAGCGCAGCTGATTGATATGCTCAATGGGGTTGATCCCTTGATTAAGGCTATGGTCAAAGCGACATGTATTGACTCATCCGTAATACAGGTTGTGTAACTTAGTGCATGGCGGCAGTATCAGGCTATTGCGAAGAAACAAAAGATCCACTAGAATCGGAAAAAAGCTGGATATTTTATGGAGTTTTTATGGCGGATTCGAAGAAGACAGAAGTTAGATTTTCAGTAGATGCAGATTATTTAGCTGCACTGCAAAGCAGGCTAGGGCTGAAAAAATCTAGCGATCTAACCAAAGTTGCATTAACGTTGTTAGACTGGGCATCAGACGAAGTCGTCCATGATAGAACGATTTTATCCGCAAACAAACAGGGCAAAGACATACATCGTCTTGTCATACCTGAGTTAAATAATATCTCCAAATCCAATCTCTAAAAACCAAATTAGTAATGAGTTAAGTCATGTCTTCAAGTGCACAGGACTGCACACAATCGCCGCAATCCACCTCACAAGAGTCTTGGCAAGATATTGATCTTGCATCTGCACAGGATTATACCCCTGAAGATGCCCCTGTTTCAGAGCCGCTCACTGGCAAAGAAAAGGCTGGCGTAAAATTAACTTGGGGGATCATTTGCATATTGATCGGGTTTTTGGTGGTCATCCTAATTATTTTTATGTGGGGTGAATATCAGTTTTTTACCGCAATGCGAGATACGCAGCAATTGATGCTTACGAATCAGCTAGCCAGCTCAGACTTTTTAGATCAGCTAACTCAACAGAGAAACGATTTTCGCGCTTTTTGGTTTGATACGTTACAGCTCATATTACTCAACGTATTGTTTCCAACGTTAACGGCTTTACTTGGCTATGTATTTGGTACTAGTCGAAATGGCGGTGGCAATTAGGCTTGTTGGGCGCTATCGATAAGTATCTGTTAGCTAATAGAAAAGAATGAGTTCCAGCCATTAAAAGTGAATATTATTGTTATTCTATGGGCAGATCTTTGATTGTTAAGTGTACGAGTTTGTTTATAAGTCGGCTATTTTATTGCCTGACTATGAATAAACTTTTAGTGTGAGGCTACTCAATTCGTTTTGAATTACATTAGTTGCATATTAGACATGAAATAAATTAAGTTGATCTGTAGAGTAATACTTGTAGTCTTTACTCATTCTTTATGGTGAGTTTTGTTTAAAGGAGTGAGGCTTGTTTGATGCAAAACAAGTTCTCTTAAACAAAACTTGCTTTTGACCACAAGGCAATTGCATTGCCCTGCCCTGTTACATAAATATTATCTGGCTAGCCGTTCGGCCCTAAATTAAAAACGCATTTCAAGGAGCTGTTTATATGCGTGTTGAGCCTTATAGCGTCGAGGAAAGCATAAATCCTTGGTCTGTTTTTGTTTCGTTCTTGGCAACTTGCAAGGGCAAAGTGACTCTGGTGTTGAGCTTAGCTACCTCGATCAGTCTTATAGAACTAATGTCTGTCTATCTTTTATTTTTGTCTATTCAGGCGTTGCTTTTACCGTCGACCAGTTCAGTCGAACAATTGACCTGGATTGTTGTGGGCTTAGTGGGGGCAATATTGATCAAGTCTGCATTGGGCATGGCTGCGTATTATTTTAGCCATCAAATTGCGTTGAATGCATTGACTGAACTTAGACTGATGCTGGTAAATAGGTTTGCTGCCTTATCACAGAAATGCTTATCACAGCATCAACCAGAGGAGCTTAAATATCTCCTAACTGAGGATATGAAGAAGTTAGAAGTTGTAATTTCACGGCACAGTGTTGAGCTTTTACAGGCAGTTATATCTTCTTTGACGATAGTTATAGTTCTGTATTTTATTGATTGGCGGTTGGCATTAAGTATCGTAGCAGTAGCTTCTATGGCGTTATTAGTTTCTAGGTTATTCATGTCTAAAATGGCGTCATACCAAGCGAAAGCCAAGGGTGCAGAGGAGGGGCTCAATTCGGCATTGATTGATTATGTAAAATACGCCCCTTTGGCTAAGACGCATGGTTTAGATAGTCAGTATTTTACTACTTTAAGTAATAAAGCCGCCAACTATAATGATGCCGCCCTTTGCTTTGTCGAGCAAGAGGTGCGTAACCGAGCGCTGTGTTCAGCATTGTTAGGTTCCTCTTTCATTTTTATGCTGCCAACTGCTATTTGGTTGCACAGCGTTGAGTTATTAACCTTAGAGCTTGTGGTTTTAAGTATATTATTGGTCATGAGCATGGTCGCACCAATACTCAGTATTTATTATCTTTTACAGAAATTCAGCGGGTTGCAAGATAGCATCCAGCGTATTATGCCTTGGTATGTTAACCAATATTCAAGCCGAAAAAGCGCCCCGCAAGCAATTGACTTAAAGTATCCGCAGCTACAATTTTACCATGTCGGTTTCAATTACAAGCAACACTCGATACTGAGTAATGTGCACTTTGAGCTACGCCCAAATACGATCAATGTGGTCTTTGCTGGGGCTGGCAGCGGGAAGTCCACTTTGGCTATGTTAGCCAGTGGTTTGATATCTCCTTCATCAGGTCGAGTGCAGCTGTACGGCAAAGATGTATCGGAGTTATCGGATAGTGAGCGGGCAAATGACATGGGAGTGGTTACGCAGGCGTGCTACCTATTTGAAGGGTCTGTACGTGACAATATTTTGCTTGGGCGAAGTGGAGTGAGCACTGCAGCGCTTGAGCATGCGATAGTGGCATCTCAACTCAAACCCTGGTTGCAGCAGCAAACTAGTGGTCTAGAAACCCAGCTCCAAGCGCAGGGTAAAAACTTGTCTTGTCGTGAAAAGATACGTATTGCGATCGCAAGGGCCCTCATCAGTGCACCTCCTTTGGTGATCATCGATGATGCGGATTTGGCAATGGATAACCAAACCCATGCCAAATTCTATCAGACATTGAAAGGCCATTACCCAAATACGACCTTTTTGGTTTTTACATGCACATATCTCGGCCTTGAAAACGGTCAACAAATTAATGTGCTTCGCAATGGAGAAGTTATTTCGCAAGGCACACATGAAGCTCTGTTAGCACGGTGTGACCACTACGCAAAGGGTTGGCAATTACAGAGGAAAGAAGATGCTACAACAGTTTCAACTTCTCACACTCCATTGGAAAGTTTCGAGCACTAAATGCGAGCACTAAATGGATAGACAAACCATAACCAGTATTTTTCGTGTCTTAAAGCATGTAGAAGCAGGAAAAAAACGCCTTGTGAACGGTATTTTGTTTAGATCAGTAGCTGGCTGCTTATCTATTTGTCCTCTCGCATTATGCTTTTATTGGCTCTATAGCGAGTTGCGTATCACAAGTGACATAATTGTATTATTGCAGAGCCCAAGCGGTTATCTCATTATTTTGGTTGGGGTGTTTTTTGCGCAATTAGTGTGTGCCTATTTAGGTTATTCACAGAGTTTTATTGCTAGCTCCCAAATAATCCATGCTTATCGAAAAAGGTTGATAAACCACATTAAAATGCTGCCTCTTGGTCAAATAAATCAAACGCCCAACACGGAATTTGCCAAGCAATTAAATCAAGATATTAAAGCAGTTGAGCAAGGCTTAATTCACGCAATACCGAGTTTAATTGCTGTACTCATCCCGACTATAGTGGGTGTTGCAATATTGGCATTGATTTCACCCTTGTACACTTTAGGTGTGTGTCTGGGCTTGATGAGTGCATTCTATATGATGCTTTTTGCAAAGAACAAACTTGAGCAAATTGCTAAGGAAAAAGCGCTATCTGATCATCAAATTAGTCGAACGGTGACAGATTATATAGAGGCATTACGGGTAGTTAAGTTGTTCAACCAATCGTGTCATTGGCTCGCGCGGGTTGAAAAACAGCTCAGAATTAATAAACATCATAGCTTGCAGGTTGGGATATGGCAGGGCAGTCCTGTGCTGGCTTATCGAATTGCACTCAATATGACCGTGGTGCTAATCGTTGCTATGTTAGCGGTGACACGACCTGAGCAAGGTGTCTTAACCATCGACTTTGAGGCCATTATATTTACGCTTCTGTTCATGCAAATACTCTTTCCGCTATACGGTATTGATAAACAACTCAGTGTATTGCGCATTGCAATTCAATCTGAACAAAAACTCGACGCATTGTTGGAGGAGCCAATACTCACTGAACCTGCTGAGGTCCACATGCCTAAGCGCAAGAGCATTAAATTTGAGCGCGTGTCCTACAGTAATGGCATTGATCAAGCCATAGAGCATGTTTCTTTTTATGCTCCTGAAAACTCAATAACCGCCGTCGTAGGAGAAGCGAGTGGCGGTACCTCGGCATTACTTAAATTGTGTTCACGTTTTGTAGAGCCTGATTCAGGTCATATAAAAATCGGGGGTATAGACCTAAAAGATATTGGCTCTCAAGGGGTTTTCAGCATGGTTAGTGTAGTGTGCCAAAAGGTGCAACTGATAGATGCCAATGTATTGGACAATATTCGAATAGCCAAACCTGGTGCCAGTAATGAAGAGGTTTTGCAAGCTTGTGAGCAAGCTAATTGTCTTGAGTTTATTGACCAGTTACCAAATGGCGCAATGACTCAAATCGGCGACAAGGACATAAAGTTATCTGCCCATCAACGACATCGAATAGCCATTGCTAGAGCATGGTTAAAAGATGCGCCTATAGTCCTGTTTGATGAGGCAACCGCATTTTTTGACCCCATTGCACATAATGATGTGGCTTGTGCCACTGCGCGCTTGATGAAAAATCGCACGGTTATCATAGTGACACATCATTTATCGAACATCATGCACGCCGATAATATTTTAGTAATAAATGAGGGAAAGCTGGTGGAGTCAGGCACTCACCGCTGTTTATTATCAATTGGTGGTTACTACACCCGTTTGTGGCAGGCACATAAACGAGCCGCGTAAAGGGGGTTGACGGCTAGTTTCACTGTTAATAAAAAATCACTTTATTTGTGTTGCCTGCAGCATTTATACAGGTGTCACAACGTTCTTTAACAACTTGGGAAATATAAAAATTGTACCAAAAACTTTGATGGATTTTTCGCGAGGTTTTTATTTTATAAATCTAGCTCTATTTTAAGGTTGTTGCCTTTGAATGCGGTGTTAAACCGTCGAATTTAACCAGGTATTTTAAAACTGTTTATCGCATTGAAGGTGCAAAAAAGTAGTGTGATTGAAAATAACTCAATTGTTAATTTTGTGTGTTTTTTGTAGCGTCAATTTTCAAGTGTTTATTCAACTAGATATTCAAGGAAAAGCGAATGAAGAAAATGCTACTGACAGTGATCAGCTGTTTAGGTATAAGTGTCGCGGCGATTGCCGCAGATACTCAATCGGCAACTCCAAGTCAAACGGCCAATATTGATGGGATAACATCGGCAACTTATACGGCTAACACAAACATTTTGAGTCTGTTAACTCCTTCAAATGCCTGTACAGATAGATGTCAATATGAGTATGAAGCCTGTGTTAAATGGGCTCCACCTTGGAAAAACTGCCGTGCATATCTTACAAGTTGTACGAGAAACTGCGCAAATAAATAAAATAAGTGTCACGAGTCTATGAGGTCGCTTCACGACCTCATATGTTGAAATAAACTTGAAAAGTAGTGGTTTTTGGTACTTTTGAGGTTAAGTACATCAAGTAAATACCACAATTATTCTCCTTGCTGTTTAAAAAAGGAAAAATACCCTTTTATTTTTCGATAATGCTGAGGCTTTAAAAATCAACAAGTTACAGCCTATCTAAAAAATAAGGTATTTTTACTGATAGCAAGGTATGTGTTTGTAATTCATGTTTTTTTAGCTAAAAATCGATACTTCACTGCCGCATAGGCAGCTTAGAAAGATTGGATACCACAAATATGGTGCATTTAGTCCTTCACTGCCGCATAGGCAGCTTAGAAAAGTGCAAGCAAGCAAAGGTGTGTCAAACGTCACTTCACTGCCGCATAGGCAGCTTAGAAATCTCAAAGGGCTAACAATCAATAAATCAAATACTTCACTGCCGAATAGGCAGCTTAGAAAAAAACAGTAACAACGGGGTTTCGGCGTGTTCGCTTCACTGCCGAATAGGCAGCTTAGAAAAGCAAACTGACCGTCGTTAACTTGGCTGTATGCTTCACTGCCGAATAGGCAGCTTAGAAAAGTGAGAGCTGGGATGAGATATGGCAGGAAGCCTTCACTGCCGAATAGGCAGCTTAGAAAGTTTAGCGCTATTTGGCGTTGGCAATATTTAGCTTCACTGCCGAATAGGCAGCTTAGAAATTGAGGCTTTGAGCCGCCAGCGCATCTCCAACCTTCACTGCTGTACAGGCAGCATAGAAAATCTTGTGGTCGAAACCTAGTGCAATGAAAATGTTCACAGCCATGTAGGTAGTTACGAAACTGCAAAAATTGGATCCTGATTTTCATCAGGATGACGGTGAGCAGCGTGGTATTTAGGGTACTACTGGTCAAATGCAACGGGTAAATTGTTCAAATAAAATCTACATGTAACAATGTTAAATGCATTGAAAAGACCGAAAAGAGCGTGTGTCTCATTTTTAATCAATTAAAGAGGAGTTTTACCTTCTATTTTTGCTCTTTTAAAATTTTTATAGAATACAAAGAGTTAAAATTATCTGTTTGTAACAAGGTAAAAATGGGTTTTTTACCTTATTAGTTTGTTGCAACTTATCTTTTTTCATTTATCTTATAGTTCACTGCCGTACAGGCAGCTTAGAAAATAAACGGCGGCCTGCGTGTTAGGGGCAGTTCGTTCACTGCCGTACAGGCAGCTTAGAAATTACGAATATTAATAGCAGAATGAGCGATGCTGTTCACTGCCGTACAGGCAGCTTAGAAAGACCAGCGCAAATGCTGTACCGTCATGTCGTAGTTCACTGCCGTACAGGCAGCTTAGAAACAGATTTGAGTGTTGTAACCATCACTTGAATTGTTCACTGCCGTACAGGCAGCTTAGAAACAGATTTGAGTGTTGTAACCATCACTTGAATTGTTCACTGCCGTACAGGCAGCTGAGAAATTTACCCAAGCCGCAAGCCTATCTTCTATGATGTTCACTGCCGTACAGGCAGCTTAGAAATGTTCAAAAGCCTGAACCAAGAGGGGTCGAGGGTTCACTGCCGTACAGGCAGCTTAGAAACCCATGCCCAGGATAAACATGATCATCACCCGGTTCACTGCCGTACAGGCAGCTTAGAAAACAATCCTCAGCTTTCTTTTTCTTTGCCGATGGTTCACTGCCGTACAGGCAGCTTAGAAATTGTT
The DNA here is from genome assembly GCF_022347805.1 of Pseudoalteromonas sp. Of7M-16. Classification (NCBI taxonomy): domain Bacteria; kingdom Pseudomonadati; phylum Pseudomonadota; class Gammaproteobacteria; order Alteromonadales; family Pseudoalteromonadaceae; genus Pseudoalteromonas; species Pseudoalteromonas sp. Of7M-16. The sequence continues at coordinate 126,141 of NZ_JAKRFY010000027.1, forward strand.
CGTCAGTCAAGTAATTAGCGAGCTGCTGTTCACTGCCGTACAGGCAGCTTAGAAAGTAAGGTCATAGGCTCTAATCACAAGGACCTCGTTCACTGCCGTACAGGCAGCTTAGAAATTGTTCATCAGTTAAGTAGTTAGCGAGCTGCTGTTCACTGCCGTACAGGCAGCTTAGAAAAGCTAAAACCCCAGGCAATCTCTGCAATCGTAGTTCTCTGCCGTACAGGCAGCATAGAAACTTGAGTGACCGAAACGAAGTTTCGCAGCCCAAGAGGTGAGTCGCCTAGAATAAGGTCATGGGTGACCGATGAAGCTGCGCTCCATGAAATTCAACATTGAGCTTTACCTTATCACTACCTCACCGCCATTCACGCTGTCTAGATGATGGAAATCTACACTAAGTCTCCAAGCAAATGGGTACTGACAGCCGTCATTCCGAGCTTGCCTCGGAATCCATGTTTAAGAGTCTATAGCCGATTACAAAAGGGGTTTAGGTCAATAATGCAAGGTTATGGTAAATGTGTCTCTCGTACTTTAACAGGTTTGGGAATAAAGCTCGTTACAATAAATGATATGGTTAGATAAAAGATGTAGCTGGTGATACAAAATAAGCCACATAGAAAGGTGGTAAAACCTATCCCGAGCGCTATAACCGCGCCAAAAAGAGGCGATCCAATGAGTGCGACAAGCCAGCCCTTTGTTATCCATAAATAAAGTGCACTGCTTAGTGTGCACAAAGGGTAGAGTGACTCGAACGAAAGCATGCAATAAACCCTATTGGAGACAATCTCAAATAGGTGGAGACTAGAATTATGTGGCGTTGTCTTCATGGGTAAATTCATGCTTGTTACTAATAATTGTATCATTCAACTTAACAGGAAAAGGTTGAGCGATAAATAACCATCTCCAATAAGCCTGTTTTAAAGATGGTTTAGGTGAGCAAAAATAACAGCGAATAAATAAGTGGCACTTTCGGCATTGCATTACTTTTGCTGAGCTAAGGTTGTGTGTTTGAACATCACTTTGTCGCTGATCAATGACTTTCATATTTTCATTTGATACATTTATTTCACGTTAAGTTTACTAAAAGTGGCATATGCAAGCTAAGGAAGAGCAATACTTTAGATATATTGAGGCGGTGTTGTTTTGGCAAGGTGAGATCCAAACAGGTACGTTTCAAGATAAATTTAAACTATCCAGACCCAGTGCAAGGCGTTATCTAAATGACTTTATAGCGCGCTATCAAATCGATGCAAATTACAGCGAGTCGGAAAAAGCCTATGTATTGGCAACCCCCTTTACACCGAATTATATTTCCCAAGACTTTACCGAATATGCCAACTTAATTGGCGAGCAGTATGTACACAACTTAAGTACCTCAACGATTGCGACTCTGCCTTTACCTCATAGAAAATTAAACCCCACCATTTTACGGCCCATATTAAACGCTTGTCGTCGGCAAAGTGTGCTTGATATTCGTTATCAGTCGATAAAAGACGGTGGAGAGACGGAGCGTATTATTCGCCCTCATACACTTGTTAACTCAGGGCTTCGTTATCACTTAAGGGCCTATTGCGAAGATGCTAAAGGGTTTAGAGACTTTTCTTTATCTCGTATTTTATCTGCATCTCCGGAATTTAAATGCAAAGCGCAAAAGTACAAACAAGATGATGAAGCATGGCAACAAGAGGTGATCTTAACCATCATGCCTGATCCGCGTTTAAGCGAATATGCCCAGCAAGTCATTGCCCATGATTTTGATATGAATGGCAACAAGAAGCAGCTCAAAACCAATGCAGCGCTGCTTAATTATTTGATAAGCATTCTCCGCTTAGACGTACAGCACCCCAGCCCAGAAGCGCAGCAAATTGTGATGGACCCCGATTGCTATCGAGCACTGAGAAAGCAAAAGCTTCTTTGGAACTAAACACCACCTGTAAAAAATTTAACTGGTAAAACGTGCAGCATTGAAGCCGCGCATAGATAAAAGTACGTTATGTCTAAACCCAAAGGAAGTGGAAGACGATGGAAGACTTAAGCCCAAGCGATTTAAAAGCCATATTGCATTCAAAACGTGCCAATTTATTTTATCTAGAATACTGCCGAGTAATGCAAAAAGATGGCCGCGTTTTATATTTGACTGAGGCCACTAACGAGAACCTCTATTTTAATAATCCGATTGCCAATACCACTGTGATTTTATTGGGTAATGGCACTTCCATTACCCAAGCGGCGATGCGCATGCTTGCTCAAGCAGGTGTATTGGTCGGTTTTTGTGGTGGTGGCGCAACGCCTTTGTATATGGGCTCTGAAATTGAATGGATGACACCGCAAAACGAATATCGCCCCACAGAGTACCTCCAAGGCTGGATGGGATTCTGGTTTGATGATGAAAAGCGCTTGGATGCTGCAAAACGTTTTCAACAGGCTCGGATCGCGTTTTTAAAGCTAGTTTGGCAAAAAGACCGAGAATTAAAAGGAGAGGGCTTTAACTTTGATGATAAGGCCATTCAAACTGCATTGGATACGTTTTTTACACGAACGGATGCTGCGACAAGTCCTCAAGCGTTATTACTCACAGAGGCACAGCTTACCAAAGTGCTTTATAAATATGCTGCCAATGCCACCAATTGCGAAGGTTTCAAGCGCCAGCATCAGTCATCAAAATCTATCGATATTGGCAAAGCCAATGACTTTTTAAACCATGGCAATTATCTCGCTTATGGCTTGGCTGCCTGCACTTTGTGGGTGCTAGGTATCCCCCATGGCTTCGCAGTGATGCATGGCAAAACTCGCCGTGGAGCATTGGTGTTCGACATTGCTGATTTAATTAAAGACGCGCTTGTACTGCCTTGGGCATTCATTTGTGCCAAAGAAAATGCCACTGAACAAGAGTTTCGCCAGCAAATCCTACAAGCGTTTACCGACCATAAAGCACTGGATTATATGTTCGAACAAGTAAAGCAAGTGGCGCTTCAAGATCTCAGTGAAGAGCAAGTTGCAGAAATTGAAAACAGCCAAAAAGGTGACTCCTTATGATGGTCACATTTGTGTCTCAATGCGAGAAAAATGCGCTCAAGAAAACCAGACGGGTACTGGATGCCTTCGCCAACCGTATTGGGGATAACACATGGCAAACCGTGATCACCCAAGACGGGCTCGATACCGTTAAAAAGATGCTGCGTAAAACCGCCAGTCGTAGCACCGCTGTAAGTTGCCATTGGATTCGAACCCGCGCTCGCAGTCAGTTTTTGTGGGTTGTGGGGAATAAAAGCAAGTTCAATTTAGAGGGCGTGGTGCCTGTGAATTACACCATAGTTAATGATGTTAAAATGGATGAAACAAAAATCATGTCAGAAGTCGTTTATGCAAATACTCAAAAACAGTTACTTTCAGAACATCTTTTTGCTGTCGGAACTTTAGCTGCGCTAATAATCGAGCAGTTATTCGGGAGCAACCAACCCGGGTTAAAACAAGCTGCGTTCGTGAGTGGCTGTTTACATGATATTGGAAAATTAGATCCTGAATACAGAGCATGGCTTGAAAAAGCGATCAATAAAAATAAAAAGCAGGGAATAGAAACGCAAGAAGATGGATTACATATTGATACAGCTAAGTTTTCATTTGAAAAACACCCTCGTCATAATGAAATCTCATTGTGGTTATGTCAGTTCATTGATTTAGCACCTGTACTGCCAAATAAAAAGTTAATCCCATATGTTGAACATACAGTCTATTGGCATCATGCCAAGCCGATACGTAAAGATGAATATGTAAAGATTAATGATGTGCATCGTAAACTGAACGCAATCTACAAAGAAAAAGGCATGCAAGAATTAGTGGAGCATACCAAGCATCTGCTAAATGAAGTCGTCGAAATCAATAATAATTATGCTCATACTATAGTTAATGCTGACTTTACAAAGAGCACAATAAAATATGATGAAGACCTAACATCGGGTTTTCGCAATACAGATTTACCATACTATAAGCAATACGTATGTGAAGAATCGTTTCAACCCTATATCAAAGACATTAACCTTAACGCCAAGGCCAATATTTTAAGGGCATGTGTGATCAGCGCTGATCGACAAATCTCAGCATTAAGTGTGCAAGATCTCAGTAATTACATCGCAACGAGTACCTTAGATTTACTAGTTGAAAAAACACTTCAACAGCAAAGTAATTTAACCCAGCAAATACGAGATTGCTTATTAGGGTTTGAGCAAAGATACCCAAACAGTGAGCGCAATCAAGCTCAAAATGCCACAGCCAAAGAACTGTTAGATGTCGAGCAGGTGGCTGTACTTAATGGCCCAGCAGGGTGTGGTAAAACTAAAATTGCATTGGAGTGGGCAAAATTAAGCGAAGCCAATAAAATTATTTGGGTTTGTCCACGAGTACAAGTGTGTGAAGGCCTTTACCAAGACTTAACCAGTAACGAATACCTTCCATCTGGCAAAGTAGAAATATGCACAGGGGAGTTTAAATACGTTAATAACCAAGGTGAATCAGAGCTAACACCGCAAGGGCAAGAGTTTTCTGGTGATATTGTATTAACGACGATTGATCAGGTTATTAATAGCATCACTACACACACCAATGTGACTGCATTTACGGATTTTTTGAATAGTCATATTGTTTTTGATGAGTTTCATGAATACATTCCAATGCCTGCGTTTAATCTACTATTCGCGGAGTTAGTTCAAGCGAAAAAACTAATGAGTAGTAGCGCCAATACATTACTTGTTTCAGCAACGCCTAATTACAGTTTTATTGAGAGTATTTTAGAAATCGATAAACAAGACATTAAATCTATACCGAGCTTTAACCCGAGTCACTATCAGATCAACTTTGAACTTTTTGATGAATCTCAGCAAAACGAAACGAACCCATTATTTAAAACACAACCTAAAAACACCATTGTTATCAGTAATACGGCAACTCTTGCGCAACAAGCTTTTATACAAAATCAAGCGGCAGAAAACGCCATTGTGTTTCATGGCAAGTTTAAAACAAAGGATAAACTTGCCATTTTCAACAAAGTTTATGAAAGCTTTAAAGCGGGTGGCACGAAAGAATTTGATGTATTGCGAAGTGGCCCGATAGTACAAGCAGCGCTAAATATTACCTGCTCGCATATGACCAGTGAATTTACCTTGGCTGAGAACTTTTTACAGCGGCTAGGGCGCTTAGACCGATTTGGTCAGAGCCAGATTGTCAATCAATATACCGTTGCTGTGCCAAGTGTTATTCCAGAATCAAATGGCAAAATTACGTGCAATTGCGCCCGCTTTCTAAATGGTAATAACAGTTATCTCAGTGCATATGCTTGGTATGTATTTTTACAAAATCATATCAGCGAACAGTCACTAACAATCAACGAAATTTATCAGCTTTATGAACGCTTTTATCAATCCAGCCAAGGACTAGCCGCCGTAGAACAAGACTTACTAGCCGCATTAAAAGAAAGTGCCAAAGTTATCGCGGCTAAATTGCATGACCCTATTCGCTTTATTAAAAAACAAAAAGCAAGTGATAAAAAGAAATTAAAAAAATCGTCGCTACGTGGCGATAGTCGTTTTGTGCAGATGGTTGTGATGGATATTGAAACCTTCGATAACTTCACCATCACTGATGATTATGCGATTGATTGGCAAGAGTCAGACTGCGACTTTGCAAATTGCTACACGGAGTCACTTAATCTACTAAGAAACACTGGCATCATCGATTACGCAGCGAAAAAGCACCATCAAATAGACGAAACAAGCCCAAGTAAAGGCATTACAGCTAAAAACATTGGCTTGCGTAAACAGGTGTTAGAAGGTGCTGCTGTAGAGCCGCAACATCCAATTTATTTAAGTTACACGCCATCAGATTTACTAACGAAATTAGGTGAAAATGAGGGCGATGAATCTGCAATTTATTACTTAAAAGGCACAAAACAAGTAATTGGCGCAATGCCAATCAATAAAATTATTCAATCATAAACTTAGAAAGGACAAACACATGGAAAAAGTAACAGGAATTAAAAGTGTCGACTTTAAAATTGTCGCCTTAGGTCACGGTGTAGTGAATTGGAATGGACCTACAACACTTACTGGTGATGACGGTAAAACGGTTGATAATCACACACTGCCTAAATTGCGTGGCTACTCGAACTTAACGGGTAAAATAAAAGAAGAAACAGGTTATAAATATAAAAAGCAGGCTACCGATATCGACTTTAAGGAAACGCCGCTTTACATCAGCCAAAACTGTATACGCCATCATTTATTTAGATCGCAAGCATTTGATATTCACTATGCCAACAAAGCGAAGCTGGATAATTTAACTAAAGTGCTGTCATCGGTAACAGGTTTAGTGCGTGGTTATGTTGTACCAAATAGCCAAAATAAGCGTACAAGCCCGTTATTGATAGAGGATTTTGTTGACCAACTAGGCAATGGTAATTTTGAGCAATTTGGGCAAGCGGGTGAACGCGATAATTCATCGTTCTTTTCGAAAACCACCTTTGGTGACACTAAATACATTTCATACGGTTCAATCAGTATAGAGCAATTGCAATTTATTTCCCTTGATAAAAAGTTTGACCGCGAAGCAATGCAGATTAAAGAAGGACAAGGCGAGGAAGTAGCTAAGTCAGTTGAAGAGTTTATTCAAAAACTGAATCCTGAGTTATCACCCAAAGCCATTTTTCACACAAATTATGTGCGTAAAGGTACGATTTTCGATGAAGGTGAAAATGGTATTTTGCTTAATCAAGATGCGATTAAAGCATTAGTGCTATTTACTCTTAACCTAATTGCAGAGTTGTCCATTCGACAAGCGAAATCATATATGTATGTTGATGAAATAGTTATCGATTATAACGACAGCAATAAGATGATGCGTATTAAGCGTGACGAAAGTGAGACCAGTTTACAGCCGCAAACAGATTTTGCAGTTTACTTTGAAGCTAGGTAGAGGTGGTTATGAAAATAACCATTGAATATGAATCCAGTTGGCGAAATTCATTTTTAGAGGGAAGTAACAATGAAGCATTGCCTAAAACAGGGCGTAAATTTATTGGGTCGATGACGAGCTTAAAAAAGTCCGAAAACTTTATTAATCGCGCAGTTACCATAGATACCGTAATGGGTGTGTTAAATCGTTTGATTGGCGATCAGCGTAAGCTTTATCAATCTAGAAGGAGTGAAAACTATTTTTTTAAAGAGATAGAGGAGCAGGTTAGTTTTGTTGACAACCCCAAAGCTGTTAACGGTGAAATGACTTATATAAGAAATATAACAGGCAGTACAGATCAAAATGCGTTTACTGGCATGATTAAAGTCAATGACCCCATTTTTACTTCTGATTACGCAGTGCATTTTTGGGGGGTATTATCATTAGATATACCAGACTTAATTAAGTTTGTCTTAGAGCAGGAAGTAAACTTCACTTCATTATCTGCTGATCCGCTGACAATAGTTGCAAGGCTAGAAGAGATAAATAAGGAAAAGCCGTTAGAAAATGAAGGTGAGCTCGCACAAGCTTATCAACACCTTGCAGACAAATTTGAAAAATTTAAAGGAATTAATAATAAGGGGTTAATTATCCCAATTAGCATGTATTGTTCAGCACTTTATTTGCAGCTTGAAAGGCTTAGCAGTCAGTATGATATGAGTACTGCCAAAACCAAAGCAGGTGGTATCGGTGGTATCTCTAATAATGGCTTCACTAAAAAGGACTTTATGGGGCGCTACACTACAGGTGAAAAGAAAAAAATATGGGGAAACCCATATATGCGCGAGGAGATGGTAAAAGGGGTGGGTAAAGCAAAGCACTTAATGACCAAAGCTTCTGGTGAACTAGCCATTGAAATTGATATCCCCCGTGCAAAGGCAAAAGAACTCTCTCAGCTTATCGAAAATGCGGGTGTCTCATCATTTTATTTGGGCAAAAAAGGGCTGGCATACGTCAGTCATATACGGATATAGGAGGTGATAGTGGATAGTTATATTGAAATCACAATCAAACCAGATGCTGAGATGCGTGAAAATGTTTTATTGAATAAAGTGTATACAAAGCTACATAAAGCTTTGTTCACGCTGAAATCAGACAGTATTGGTGTCAGCTTCCCAAGCTATCAAGTGAAGTTAGGGCGCGTGATTCGCATACATAGTTGTGATGCCATGCTCCATGATTTAACCGGGATGAATTGGTTAGGTGGGCTAGTGGGTTACTGCGATGTGAGTGATATCCAAGCCGTACCGAGTGAGTGTGAATATCGAACCGTTTCGCGAATTCAAAGCAGCATGTCTCAATCAAAATTGAAACGCCTAATTAAGCGAGGTTCTATTAGTGATGAACAGGTGAAAAGCTATAAAGCTAAAATGTTTACTAAAGGGCTCGATAACCCATATTTTGAACTTGAAAGTGGTTCAAATGGGCATAAGCATCGTCGTTATCTGCAATTTAGTGAAATAAAAAAAGCACCTGTGCAAGGCTACTTTGATCAATTCGGTTTAAGTAAAACGGCTACGGTTCCGTGGTTTTAAAAAACCGAATGTAAGAAAGTGATAAAGGGTATCTTTACCCTTTATTTTTGATCTTTAAAAATATGTATAAAATACAAATAGTTGTGAAAGGCTGTTTTTAATAAGGTAAAAATAGGTTTTTTGCCTTATTAGCTTGTTGCAACTTATCTTTTTTCATTTATCTTATAGTTCACTGCCGTACAGGCAGCTTAGAAAAGCACAACAAAGCGGCGGCTTAGTGATTACAAGTTCACTGCCGTACAGGCAGCTTAGAAATAGTTAACAGCCCGGACGTAAGCTCGGACCGAGTTCACTGCCGTACAGGCAGCTTAGAAATATCAAGGAGTTGTTATTAGCTATTAATTCGGGTTCACTGCCGTACAGGCAGCTTAGAAATTTAATCTGCGAAAACTTCTTGCTTGCTCCGTGTTCACTGCCGTACAGGCAGCTTAGAAAAGACATTACAAGCGCATTGGCGCAGATAGGGAGTTCACTGCCGTACAGGCAGCTTAGAAATCCAAAAGCTGCCATTGCATCAATAGCGTGCTGTTCACTGCCGTACAGGCAGCTTAGAAATCTTTCAAAAGAGTTGGATCTACAACACCTTCGTTCACTGCCGTACAGGCAGCTTAGAAAATCGCGAAAGTGAGCCAAGAAAGTGTTATTCAGTTCACTGCCGTACAGGCAGCTTAGAAAATAATGCCGCCTCAATGCCGGCTGAAATGTCAGTTCACTGCCGTACAGGCAGCTTAGAAATTGCGCAGTTAGGGTGCGGCGAGGCGCTAGCGGTTCACTGCCGTACAGGCAGCTTAGAAATCGTTAGGGTGGTGAGGACAACGGCCCCCACTGTTCACTGCCGTACAGGTAGCTTAGAAATTTTACCACTGGCCCAAAGTAAACAGCTTTCGTGTTCACTGCCGTACAGGCAGCTTAGAAATTTCATCCTGAGCGCAGCTTTCAGCAGCCAATGTTCACTGCCGTACAGGCAGCTTAGAAAACTTTGTGGTCGAAACCTAGTACAATGAAAATGTTTACAGCCATGTAGGTAGTTATGAAACTGCAAAATTGGATCCTGATTTTCATCAGGATGACGGTGAGCAGCGTGATATTTAGGGTACTGCTGGTCAAATGCAACGGGTAAATTGTTCAAATAAAAGTTACATGTAGCAATGTTAAATGCATTGAAAAGACGGGAAAGAGCGCGTGTCTCATTTTTAATCAATAAAAGGGAGTTTTCCCCTTTATTTTTGACCTTTTAAAATTTACTTATAATACAAATAGTTGTGATTGGCTGTTTTTAACAAGGTAAAAATAGATTGTTTACCTTAATAGTCTGTTGCAACTTATCTTTTTTCATTTATCTTATAGTTCACTGCCGTATAGGCAGCTTAGAAAGCAACGTACCCTACAGACAAATTTCAGGTAACGTTCACTGCCGTATAGGCAGCTTAGAAATCAAGCTATGAGAGCACCAATAACTGATAAATGTTCACTGCCGTATAGGCAGCTTAGAAACTTCATGGCTCTGTCTTGTTCGACCTTGTTAGGTTCACTGCCGTATAGGCAGCTTAGAAAAGCACAGCGGTAACGTCTTGACGAGCTAGCACGTTCACTGCCGTATAGGCAGCTTAGAAATTAATTTGAACCTGCCTAAGTTCTAACCGCTTGTTCACTGCCGTATAGGCAGCTTAGAAATGTGTCGGGAGGGTGAGGAAGATCGCTTTGAGGTTCACTGCCGTATAGGCAGCTTAGAAATTCAACAGTGGCGCGGGGATTTGACATCCAAAGTTCACTGCCGTATAGGCAGCTTAGAAATTTCTTAACCACCAGTTGCGACGGTCTACTGTGTTCACTGCCGTATAGGCAGCTTAGAAATCATCTCCGGAGTTTTGGCCGGCGCCGCCCGGGTTCACTGCCGTATAGGCAGCTTAGAAAAACACTAATAACTGCAAACATGTTCTTTGGTGGTTCACTGCCGTATAGGCAGCTTAGAAATACTTCTGATATCGCAATTAATTGGAATACGGGTTCACTGCCGTACAGGCAGCTTAGAAATGTCAATGGGTTAATGAACGAAATACGTTTCGGTTCACTGCCGTACAGGCAGCTTAGAAATCAGGGGGTGGGCATTCGTTTGCCGCCCTTTCGTTCACTGCCGTACAGGCAGCTTAGAAATCAATAAAAAATAGTCGCACAAACAGCATGGATCCTGACCTTCGTCATGATGATGGGGGTTGTAAATACGTAGTTGCAGTGTTGAAGTGTATCCGAACCGTCTTCCCGAGCTTGCCTCGGGATCCATATTCAAGGGTGCAGAAAGCCTGATGGTATAGGGTGAGATGGATCCTGACTTCCGTCAGGATGACGGCTGGGCTGGCGAGTTTGATGGAATTGGGTGAGATGGATCCTGACCATCGTCAGGATGACATCGGAGATATAGGCGTGGTTGGTGGTATTTGGCGTCATGGATCCTGACGTTTATCATTGTGGCGTCGAGCATTGCGTGTTTTATACTTTTAAACCTTTATTGCTTTTTAACTCCTTCTTTGGCTAATAGGGCTTTTTTTCGCTCTAACCCCCATCGATAACCGCCTAAAGTACCATCGCTGCGTAATACTCGATGGCATGGGATCAATATACCAATACGGTTTTTACCACAGGCTGTGCCAACGGCTCGAACCGCTTTTGGGCTGTCAATTTGTGCTGCGACCTCTCCATAACTCATTACCTCGCCCTCTTTAATACTGAGCAGAAATTGCCACACTTTAAGCTGAAATGCTGTGCCTTTAATATCCAGTGGCACATCAGGTTTGGGAGCACCGTGTGAGATATGGCTGTCCAGAGCATATATCCAGTTATCAAGCTCAGGTGTATCTTGTGCCTTGGATAGTATGAGTGTTGCTTTGGGAAACTCCTCCGATAATAGGTTCATTAAGGACCTTTGATTATCTCCAAATTGCACTGAACATACTCCCCGACTCGTTGCCGCCATCACCATGTGCCCAAGTAGTAAATCACCTCTCCTTGTCCTCCAGCTCGATACGCTTTAGGTGACATGCCGATATTGCGTGTTGTTTCACCATACACTCGGCTTATTGAGCCAAATCCAGAGGAGTAGATAGCGTCAGTGATCCCTTCACCGGCCCTCAAATGACATTTGAATTGGCGCATTCGGACTGCATCCTGATAGTGTTTTGGAGACACTCCAAACATTGCTTTAAATGACCTTTGCAGTTGAGAGGGTGATAAGCCTGCAACCTCGCCCAATTGAGCAAGCGTCAGTTTTTCATCTGCGCACTTCTCTATATGGCGAGCGACATTAATAAGTGTGTCGGCTTTTTTTGTTGATGCAATGGGGTTACAGCGTTTGCATGGTCTGAAACTGGCCGCCAAAGCGGACGCTTGATCGCAAAAGAATCTTAGGTTTTCTGGCTTTGCTGATTTTGTAGGGCAAGAGGGCTGACAAAAAACGCCGGTGGTAATAACGCCATAGTAAAACTGTCCATCAAATGAGGGATCTCGGCGGTTTACTGCCGCAGCCATTTCAGTTTCAGTGAGCTTCATCATAGTCAGGTTCTTTGGCCATATAAAAGTGTTCATACTTCATCATAGCGGTTTCTAAAATAACATCTGATTCTTGCTACGCAATTATTTTAAATCAGCATACTGTCAGTCTAAATTTAAAAGGGGTGCAAGAATCGGATGTTTTGCAATACGTGCGCCCGCTAGCATTGTAGATACTTATAAATAGCTTGGTTACATGAACTATGACAACTTCCATCAATCACACAATGAATATAAAAATTTGGACCATGCTTGTTCTGCTATCTATGTTGTGGGGGGGATCTTTTTTCTTCGTAGGTGTTGCGGTTAGCTCGCTACCTTCAATGACAATTGTAACTCTACGAGTGGGTATTGCTGCGCTGGTTTTATGGGGTGTGGTCATTGCCTTAGGTGAACGACCGCCTAAAAACCTAAAAGCGTGGGGCGCGTTTTTTTCTATGGGACTGCTTAACAATGTCATCCCCTTTGTCCTGATTGTTTGGGGTCAGACGCAGATTGCGTCGGGCTTGGCATCTATTTTAAATGCTGCAACACCTATTTTTGCTGTTATCGTCGCCGGGGTTTTATTGCCAGATGAGCGGCCAAGCTTTATGAAGTTGGTGGGCGTTATTCTCGGCTTTTTCGGTGTCGTTGTTATGATTGGTATGCCTGCTTTAGAAGGAAGTGGTAGCTTACTTGCCCAGCTAGCAGTTGTTGCAGCGGCACTATCTTATGCTTTTGCGGGTGTCTATGGGCGTCGATTTAAATCACTGGGAATTAAGCCTTTAAGCACCGCTGCAGGGCAAGTGACGGCTTCAACAATGATTATGATACCGCTAACACTGCTGATAGAGGGGTCTATAGATTTTCGTTCAGTGAGTGCTACCACTTGGGGAGCCGTTGCGGGATTGGCCGTTGGCTCTACAGCCGTTGCATATGTACTCTATTTTAAGGTGTTGGAGTTGGCCGGCGCGACGAATGTGCTCCTAGTTACGTTGCTTGTTCCGGTTTCGGCGATTGTTCTTGGTTCACTGTTTTTAAATGAAACTTTAGAAACCATTCACTTTATTGGTATGGGTCTTATTGCTATAGGGTTATCAGCAATTGATGGGCGTTTATGGCGACAATTGAGGCTGGCAGGTGCTTAGTGTTTTTATAGTTTAGAGAAGTAAATAATGCTGCCTCTAAGCCAAAGTAACAACGCGTTTTAATAGTGAGTCTTATTTGGATGTGGATCCTGACTTTTGTCAGGATGACGTTGTATTGTCGATAATTCGTTGCAGTGTTGAAATGTAGCCTAACTGTCATCCCGAGCTCGCCTCGGGATCCATATTCAGGGTGCAGTTGAGTTTGATGGCATAGAGTGAGGTGGATCCTGACTTTCGTCAGGATGACGGCTGAGGTGCAGGTGAGTTTGATGGTATAGGGCGAGATGGATCCTGACTTTTGTCAGGATGACGGCTGAGGTGCAGTTGAGTTTGATGGCATAGAGTTAGATGGATCCTGACTTTTGTCAGGATGACGGTGTATTGTCGATAATTCGTTGCAGTGTTGAAGAGTATCCGACCTGTCAT
>NZ_JAKRFY010000028.1:0-85746 GCF_022347805.1 Pseudoalteromonas sp. Of7M-16
AGGCTCAATTACGCTTGCTGGAGCATTTAGTGATAAGAGCGATATTGTCGATAAAGTTGTGTTCAGTGATGGTACCTTTTTAAGTGCTGAAGAGGTGTTCAATTTGGCACAAATGCAAACTGGGACGGACGGCAATGATGAAATACGAGGATCGCGCCAAAATGAGAAACTTTATGGCTTAGATGGAGATGATCACATAGATGGCTTTGGTGGTAACGATTACCTAGATGGTGGTAATGGCAACGATACCTTGGTTGTAGGACAAACGTCGGCGAGTAGGTATACAAAAAATACACTGGTTGGTGGTCAAGGCGATGATATGCTCAAAGGGTATGTCAGTTCAGAAACTTATATCTATAGTCTAGGTGATGGCCATGATGTAATTGATGATGTAGGCAGTATAGGAGATAAAGATCTTCTCCGATTTGGAGATGGGATCACTCGTGAAATGCTCATTATAAAGCGTTTAGGAAATGACGTTGTTATAGAAATAAACAGTACGCAAGCAGAACAAAGTGGCTCAATTACCTTTAAAAATGGCTTTACAAATACAAACAAAGTAGTTGATCAATTAGAGCTTTTTGATGGCAGTATAATTTCAGCTGAAGAAATATTAATTGAAGCTCGTACGACACATGGTAGTGCTTTGGATGACTCGCTAGAAGGCACGTCTGAGTCAGATAGGATTTTTGGTCACAACGGTAACGACATCATTCGAGGCGGATTTGGTAATGATTATCTGGATGGAGGCGCAGGTAATGATGAAATTTCGACTAGCGCTAGTACCAGCTTTAGAAGCTATCAAAACACCCTTGTTGGCGGTTTAGGTAATGATAAGCTAATCGGTTCTTATAGTGCAGAAACTTATGTTTATGACTTTGGTGATGGGCATGATGTTATCACGGATAAGGGAGATCGCTATCAGGTAGATAAAATTCAGTTTGGTACGGGAATCACTAAGGATAATGTTGAAGTTTCCAGAGATGGTATAGATATAGTTTTAAAGATTTTAAATGCCGATGGGAGTATTAATGGCAGTATTCGAATTGAACGAGCTTTCACTGATAGTGATTATAAAATTGAACTGATTCAATTTGCAGATGGGAGCCATTGGAGTGACGGCGATTTATTCGAAATGGCAAGGCGTTTTTATGGGACTTCAGGTGCTGATAGCTTGTTGGGAACCAGTCTAGATGATTTGATATTTGGACTTGGTGGAAATGATACACTTGATGGGGGACTTGGTAGTAACCTACTTGACGGTGGAGAGGGGGATGATGTGCTCACTGCCACTGGAATGGAAGACCATAAGAACACCTTTATCGGTGGAACAGGAGATGACATCAATATAGGTTCGTTCGCTCTAAATACCTATGTATATAACCTAGGCGATGGTAACGACACAATTAAAAACTACTTGTCGAAAAATAGCGTGATTTCATTTGGCTCTGGGATAACTCAAAGCATGCTAGAGTTCAAACGCAAAGGTGATGGCATAGAAATCACTGTAAACCATACTGATGCATCATTATCTGGCAGTATTTTCGTTGAAGATGCTTATCTCTATAGTAATTATAGATTGAAAGAGCTTCAGCTTTTTGATGGGTCTGTGGTTGCATTTTCCGAATTGGTTGAAGTTGCAAAAGTGACTAGAGGTGACGCCAATGACAATGAAATATACGGAACTATAATCGAAGAGATCATTTATGGAGGAGGCGGAAACGACATCATATATGGAAATACAGGCCTTGATGAGCTCTATGGCGAAGCTGGGAATGACATTATAGTTACGACGCTCGAAGCTAAAGTTATGAATGGTGGTGCTGGTGATGATGTATTGCGTATAAAGCATGATGGTTTCACAAAAGATCAAAAAACAACCTTGATGGTAGGTAGTCAGGGCAATGACACCTATGAAATATTAACCGAATACACCAGTGCTACCATTGAATATAGTTACGGCGATGGACACGATGTAGTAGTTGATGCTCCAGGCAAGAGTGATAAATTAGTACTCATGGAGGGTATAGAGTATAACGATGTCACGATGCGCCGTTTAGGTAACGCTTTAATAATTGAAGTTTTGGATGAAAATGGAGAGGTCAATGGCTCAATTACATTGGTAAACCAAGCACCAATATTCTCTACAGGTAAACTAGAGCAAGTAAATATCAATGGCCAAGCATATTCCACTTACAATCTTTGGATGGACAAAGGAGTAATTGTTCAGGGTACTGACGCGAACGAAGCGCTTCGCGGTACAAACTTAGATAACGTGATTAATGGTGAAGCTGGTAATGATGTATTGTCTGGAGGTCTAGGGGACGATATTTTGGACGGTGGAGAAGGAAATGACACCATAACATCTAAAGAAGGTAACGATACCATTAATGGTGGAGCTGGCGATGACAATATAAATACATGGGGCGGCACTAAAAACGAAACCAACATGATACAAGGAGGTCTAGGCGATGACACTGTTGTCGGAGGCCAGCGCTCAGATGTTTACATTTACAATCTTGGCGATGGAAATGACACTTATACTGAACACGCCGGGACGGAATTCGGTGAAGATAAAATTATATTTGGTGAGGGGATTAGCCAGGCCCAAGTAACTTTTGGACGAGTAGGTCACGATATCCTTATCAAAATAACAAATACTGACGGTTCATATAGTGGCAGTATTACCATTAAAGATGGCTTTTATTATAAAACTCCGCCGATAAGGCCTGATGAATTAAATGCAGGTAAAATAGAGAGTATCGAGTTTGTAGACGGGTCAGTCATAACCATGGCTGAGGTGATAGATATTGTAAAAGTTGTTCATGGCACTGCTCAAGCAGATAGACTGACAGGTACGGTCTCAGAAGATACTATAAAAGGCTATGAAGGAGACGATTATATAATCGAGTCTGTAGGAGATGATATTGTCTTTGGTGGTGATGGAAATGACACCGTTTATGCGAGCGCAGCAGAGGATTACAACGCGAGTAACACCTTTATCGGGGGTAAAGGGAACGATAAATTTGTCCATTCTTATGGAAATGATACGTATGTCTATCACTTAGGTGATGGTCACGACACAATTATCGAAGCAGGGAGTTGGCGTGGCGAGGATACTCTATTGTTTGGAGAGCAAATAAACGCTGATAACCTGACATACCGAAGAGTGCAGCACGATTTAATTTTTGAAGTGAGGAATGCGCACGATGAGGTAGTTGGTTCTATCACAATAGAAGGCGAGTATTTGGGGAAAAAGCTGGAGAACGTAAGGTTTTCTGATGGTACTGAATTGGATATGGTACAGATATTACAAGAAACAGCGCGAGTAAACGGCAGTGACATTGGAGAAACGTTACTAGGTGGTTATATGGATGAGACCATATACGGGTACGGTGGTGACGACTTGATTAGAGCAGGCTCTGGTAGCGACATTGTGTTTGGTGGAGAGGGGAACGACAATATATATGGGGGGAGCGGACACGCTAAATTGTTTGGTGGTGGTGGCGATGACACGATCAATGCAGGAGAATCGATCTTAGATTCTCAAGGTAATGTGCAAGAAGCTGCGGAAAAAATCATCGTGGGTGGGTTAGGTGACGACACATTGAGAGCTGGAAACTCCCTTGATCGAGTGGTATTTGAATATCAACTCGGGGATGGTAGCGATGTAATAGAAAGGTCCTATGAAAGTAACACTCTTAAATTTGGTAATGGCATCACATCAGATATGATAAGCGTAAGAACGACAATGTATAGAGAAAAAACTTGGATCACGATTGATGATGGCGTTACACAATCGCAGGTAACAATTAACGGTGGCGGCGGTTACAACCCTATTACGGGGAAATTAGACCGTAAACATCACGAGTTTCTAGATAACCTTGAGTTTACAGATGGAACAGTACTTTCTCTGAGAAATTTGATACAGATTAATTACTCCAATAATGTAGAGGCATTAACTGCACAAATTGATAAAGAGTCTGAGCTATTAGTCAATGCAATGCTCGCTTTTGATGATGCGCAAGATGATGTTGCGCTCAGTTCTCGGAATATGGTGGATTCTAAGTTAATTAATTATTATCAATAAGTTGTGGTAGTAAAAGACACTTGAATTAAACGTTTAAACTCAATTGGCACCCACAAACCCCGGCTTTGCCGGGGTTTTTATTTTAAAAGTAGTTTACCGGCTCTTTGCAGCGAAAAAGAAAGTCAAAAGAAATAAGTTTGTTGATTTCTCTTTACTGTAAGATTTTGATCGAACATCTACTCTTAATTTGTACTGGTTCAGACTTGCTCTGACTGCTACCCCTGTTTATACCAGTAAAAGTCAGTTTAGGTTTGAGTTAAACTTTTCTCAGTCCGAAGCGATTTTCCACCAAGTAATGTTTTTATTGTGTATTGTCCAAATCTTTGCAGCAATCACCCTGATTAGGGGAACTACTTTAACTATTAAATATATTCTTGAACTTTGCCATTTAATTTCTCTCAGAAAAACACCATGTCATCATTATCGTCACACAAGTCTTTCTCAATTGTGATAGATTCGAGATCGTCTACCAACTCATTTAGCAAACTAAGGCTTTTATCATCTTCTCGTTCTTTTAAGTGCTCTTTTATTTCTTGAATGATTGAGTCCATGTGCTGCAATTTGGCTATCTCATTTAATCGAATATCAATAGCCTCAACAACATAGTGAAATATATCGACTAAAGACCCCTTACTATAGCTATCGGTAGGCATATTCTTCACAATAAGCTCCGCTTGTTGATATTTGAAAAATGTAGATTGACCAAATGATTGAACATTGGCGCTGTTTACTTCTAAATCGTTAAATAGCTCAAGCTCCATTTCACAAATTGCTTCATCATTATTTTTAAAGTGGTACTCAGTACCGTCGGTGAGCTTTAGACGTGCAATGTAGTCGAGCTCCCAGCTTTCCATTAACGAGGATAAATAGCCAGAAAACTTGCTGACATCATTGAGATTAAGGCATTGACGATAGAAATGGATAAGTGCATTGTGGTCTAGCTGCGTTCTAAATGTTCTATCAGTTTGAACTTTAGAATCATTTTTTGCGTGCTTTAGTGCGAGTAATCGATTGGCCTGATAATCCAGTAAGCTATCTAGCTTTAGTTTCAACAGTTCTTTCGAAATGTCTTTTTGAATATAATTTTCTGCGCCAGCCTCAAAGGCACGAAGCCGCCACTCCAAATCCGTTTCTCCACTAATGAACACCGTGATAGTGTCTTCTTTTTTGGGTGTATTGATACATCGACAAAACTCGATGCTGTCGCCATCTGGTAAATAGAGATCAAGTAAATAGATATCAAACTGCTTTGTTTTGATGGCCTCGTTAGCGGCCTGTAGGTCTTTACACCAAGTAAATTGCGCTTTATCTCTACCTAAAAGTTGTATCAGTTTTGCATAGACATGATTATCTTCGACTAGGAGCACAGAGAATTTTTTCATGGAGATCTGCCTACGGGCGCCAGTTCGTTAAGTCTTGATATGTAAGTATGTGCGCCAATACAGCAAACGCAATGTTTTAGTGATTAAGCAGTAAAATCTCTGCGGCATCTCATATGTCATTCGTCACTTGTTAAATTTGGTGAGTAATTTTGTGACATTTTTGAGCGTGAAACGGTCTGCATGATAGCGCAAAAGAAAATAAGGAAAATTAGCATGTTTGAGCTACTCACCGATTTGATAAAAAACTTCTACATTTTAAGTTTGGCCTTGGCAGGGATATTGTGTCTGTTACTTCTCCTATCAAAAACTAAAACCCTCGCATGTAGCCTCCTGTGCATATGGATATTACTGTTTATGACGGAACTCACTCAAGTAGCGTTTGTGATGAATGATTTTATGGCGTATGAGCACTATGTATCTTTTGATCCCTTTTATGGTCTGGTTTTTTATTTTTATGTACGTTTTCATTTAGAAGCGAAAAAAGTCTCATTCGAAGATGTTTTTCATCTATTGCCAGTCTTCGCCAGTTATTTATTTAGCATGACTTGGGAGTTCTGTTTTGGTGTTATATGTGCTCTATCATACGCAATGTATATACTTCACTACTTAAAATCACATGAATCAAATGTCTCTTTATCTGGAGTGGGTCGCCAGTATGAGAACTATACTTGGTTGGTTTTTATGGCCCGTTTTCAGCTGGTATGTTGGGTGTTTACTTTATTACTTTTGTCTGTGAATGATATTTTTTCTGTGCCTATTAGCAAGCTGATAACGCTCGCCAGTTATATACCTATGAGTTTCTGGTTGTTTTATTTGTCCTACTTTAATCAAATAAAACCACTTTATGTACAAGGCGTGTTGGCAGAGCCGATAGCGAAGGCTGAGCCGATCAACTCACGTCAGAATGAGCAAATAGTTCATCAGTTAAAATTGTCGATGCGAACTGACAAGCTGTTTTTAAACCCTCAGTTAAGTATTTCTGAGCTAGCTGAACATATTAATGCCACGACTGCAGAGGTTTCAAATACACTGAATATGCACCTCAAAATGAATTTTTATGATTTTGTAAACCGATATCGAGTCGATGAAGCAAAATTATTGCTGTGTAATACCCAACATAAGGTGTTAGCTGTGGCATTTGATGCGGGTTTTAACAGTAAATCCACGTTTAATAAACTGTTCAAGTCTTATACTGGGTTAACGCCGAGTCAATTTCGCAAAGAAAAATGTGGATTATTCGATGATGACAAGGGCAGTGGATACAATCGTGAGCTTACTCATTTTTTAGTAGAATAGTTGAGAAGCCCCAGAAAATAAGCCATCGGAATAGATGGCTTAGACCGAACAATGAATAAGTTGTGCCTTACAGCTTATTGATTTGAGAAGTAGTTACTCCCAGCTCTGTAGTCGTGCTTGCCAGGTGTTGCGCGTTTGAATCCGCCTGCAACTGTTGAAGCTTCGCCATTTGCTTCATTGAAACGCCCACCCAAGACAACAGCAGCGGCGCTGCCTGATTTGTTTTCACTTCCGCCTACGACAACTGCATATGGCGCGTTAGCGGTTGTTTGGTTGAATTGACCACCACTGATAGAAGAGGCAATACCATATGCTGTATTATGTCGGCCTCCCACGATACTTGCTAATGGTGCATAAACTCTGTTTGATTCGCCACCTGAAATGCTCCCCCATGTTGCATCGGAGTAGAGGGTGTGATTAGTTCCGCCAAATATAACACCATGATTTGCTTCAACAGTGTGATTACTGCCAGACATAATAGCAGAAGCATTACCACTGATCTGGTTGTTTGCACCAGCAATCACAGCAGACTGACCTGTTACTGTGTTGTTTTGTCCGGTAAAAAGGGTGCCAGTAGATTGATAGCTGTGGCCATCACCTAAAACCACGTTGTGAGAGCCGCGGTGGTCAAGTTGAGGGGTTTGGCTTCCATAGCGCACTGCATTGTATCCAAGAATTAAATTTCCGACGGCGTTGGCTGTGCTAACGCCATTTTTCTTATGTGTATAACCTGAGCCATTTGAAATATGTAAGTTGCAGCCATTAATAACTAAAGTATTACCAACTTTACTCATACACTGCAGGATGGCGCGCAGTGCTTGCTCTTCATTGATAGGGTTGTGGTCGTGTGAACTGGCAAAAGTCGCGCTGCTTAGTAGGCCAAGGCTCATTAGTAGTACTGATTTTTTAAAATTAAACATGTTGTAGCTCCAAAATATTTTTTATTTGATTATTTTTCTGAGAAGAAATAGCCAGCTTGATAGTCATCTTGGCCATTAACTGTTCTACTTAGTCCACCACCAATACTTGAGGTAAAACCATTCGCGCGGTTAAACTCGCCGCCTAAAACTGCGCTTAGCTCGCCATTGGCCTCATTATTACGACCGCCTGTGATACTGGAGCTTGGACCCTGAGTAAAATTATTCTGTCCGCCTAAAATCATAGAGCTTTGACCTTTCGCGGTATTGTTTTCACCACCATAAATAGAAGCAAAGAAATTACTTGCCGTATTTGATTTACCTCCGGCAATCAACGCAAAGTTATGAAAAGCAGGCGTGTGATTTTCTTGACCGCCTAATATCACCGAGAAGCTTGCTTGCGCAACGTTTGACTCGCCACCCCAGATTGCGCTGTGAAAGCCTGATACGTGGTTATTTGTGCCTGCAACTGAGGTTGAGTTTGCAAAGGCTGCGTTGTTGTCACCTGCAATTACAGAGCCTACGGAGGTATATTGGTGGCCATCTCCGATCACAAGGTTGTGCGAGCCTGTTGCAACTCGCTGCGAAGGTAAGGTTTGTGCGTTATAACCAACAATAACGTTACCTTTGCCATTTTTTTCTACATTGCCCGCAGAGCCATTAACAACTTGGACATCACACCCTCTGACTACAAGCGTATTGTCTACTCGCTCTAAACAAGAAAGAATGTCAATTAAAGCTGTTTGCTCTTGCTCAGTAAGCGCTGCATGGGCATTTATAGAAGCTGCTGATAGCGCGATAAAAGCGAATTTAGATAGTGTTTTCATTTTAGTTATCCTTCTATATTATTTTTTAGTCGTTTGAGTTTAATGCGTCAGCTCGATATGGGTCTTGTGAGTTGAAGACGCCAGCTCTGAATTCGTGATCTGTGGTTGTTTGGCGCTCAGCTCCACCTGCAATGGTTGAACGGAATCCTTTTGCGGTGTTGTTTTGCCCACCTAATATGGTGGCTGCTTCTCTGGCTGCTGTGTTGAATCGACCACCTGCGATCACGGTTTGTTGTACGGTTGCAGTATTATCTTCACCACCGAGGATGTTGGCTTGTAGTGCTTTCACTACTTTATTTCTTACTCCGCCTGCAATGGTGCTGTATTGGCCGTCTAGATCATTGTGTTGTCCACCCAAAATAACCATTGCATGAGAGAATTGGTCTGAAATTGTATTGCTGTTGCCTCCTAAAATACCGCTTTGAAAAGCAAAGTTTTTATTGCCCAAACCACCTGCAATGGTACTTCTAGATGCGTTGCGACCCTCTGCTAATCCGCTAGAACCAGTTACAAAACTAGCGGGAGAATGAACGGTATTGTTTGTCCCAGCAATGAAAGATCCAGAGCGTGTATACGTATGTCCATGACCAATGACTAAGTTATGAGAACCAGACGTAGAAGCTGTGGGGGCTGACGGGGCAGAAGAACCATTATTGTAGCCAATGATTAAATTGCCTGTGCCATTGTTTGAGCTAGTCTCACCAAGTCCATTGGTGATTTGCAAATTACAGCCATGAATATGGACCGTGTCATTCGACTGTGATAGACAACCGAGTATGCTTGATAATTTTGCCTGCTGGTCTGGCGTTAAGTGATGGGCGCTTGCAGTAATAGAGATACAGGACAGCCCAGTTACAATGGCCATTTTTTTAAATGTGTTCATTTTAATTACTCCGATTTTAGGTTTGTTCTACTTAGCTAATGTCATTAAAAAATGATTAGCAGGTAGCGTAGGTGTGCTTGTTTACTAAGCACTGGAGCCACTTTACCGAGACAGTTGAAGCTGAGCGTCCATTTTTATTTAGGTGGACCCTTTAATAATACTATTTTTTAATCGATTGATTTTAAAGAGTAAATTCTGAGTGTGTATTAATGCGGACCAAAAATAGAGACTTTCCATAATATTTTGCACTGGCTTTTTGTCGTTATTCTTGTTTAAAGTAAAGGAGTGCAGCAAAAAGGAGTAATTATGGGTAAATGTGACTTAGTGTATTTCATTGGTGCAATTGGGATCTCATTCAATACATCGGCGGCAACTGTTTTTTCGGACTTTAGCGATAGAGTGGATATACCAGATGTCGAATCGGTATCGATTGAAAATACAACACAAAGCCGTTTCAACGACTATTTAGAAATCAAGCAACATCAAAGCGACTCCACTGGCGCAATATACTCAGCGCTTACACCCGATGAGCAGGTAAAATATAAATATCAAAAAGGTATTTTACGTAGCACTGTCACTTTTGAGTCACTGCAGAAATACACTTAC
Organism: Pseudoalteromonas sp. Of7M-16; assembly: GCF_022347805.1. Taxonomy (NCBI): domain Bacteria; kingdom Pseudomonadati; phylum Pseudomonadota; class Gammaproteobacteria; order Alteromonadales; family Pseudoalteromonadaceae; genus Pseudoalteromonas; species Pseudoalteromonas sp. Of7M-16. The sequence continues at coordinate 10,002 of NZ_JAKRFY010000028.1, forward strand.
GATGTAACAACGTCGCCTGGTCGAGTTGAGAAACAAACACACTTTATTTTTTGGGAATAAGGGATTGTGACAGAGGTTTTTATCAAAAAAGCGATTTGCTGTTAAGGCCAGTTAAGCAGCAAATCGCACAAAAGTTAGATTAGATTAAGTTTAATCACATCCTTTTTGAATAGATGTTGTCCAGACTCTAACTACAAAGTCATTGTAGTCATTATCATTTTGATCTTCCCAATATTGTTTATCACCATAAACTGAATAATTGGTAGTCAATTGGTTGCTGTTTCCATTAATTGCTAAAACGTAGTTGTAGTTGGCGCCGACAAGCACATCATAGCTACCAGAACCTCCGTACTCATCAAGCAATTTCACATAACTGCCATTAACTTGTACGCCCCAATCATTATTATACGCGGCACTTTCGCTGATAAATTGATAGTTGATCCGGGTGTAATCATCAGGGATACATGCTGGGTCATTGTCCAAAATAGTGCCAGGTAAAGAGGCAGAGCCAGTTACATTTTGATCTGCTGTAGCCTGAAGGGTAAATGTTTCGTTGTCCTCATGATCTTGGTCATCAAGCGCATTTACAATGACACTTGCTGTTGTGTCACCACTGGCAATAGTGACACTGCTAGCACCTAAACTCACGTCGTTCGCGCTGGTTGAACCGTGAACTATGCTAAGGTCAATCGTAACATCTTGATAGTAGTCATTGCTTAGGGTGATCTGATACTCCAACTGACCACCTTCATTGGCTGAATCTGTTATCGCTTCTAACGTAAATGATGGTAGTGGATCAGTTTCGCAAGTCGGCGTGGTGTAGCAGGCAACAGCATTGTCTGTATTGGTCGCTAGGTCGTTGAGACGAACAGGGACTGTAGCCAACAGGCAGGTATTACCTGATTGTGGGTTGAGTTTGTATAATTTGGATTTGTTGACATGACCATAGTCATTAATGAGCGTTCGGCTGACCACGATTTCACCAGCTTGGTTCAGTGTGGCACCCGTTGCGGCTGTCAATGAGTGGTTTGCGAGTTTAGTCACGTCATAAGTGTTTCTGTCTATTTGATAAACAGAGCGGCTGGTTATCAAGTAGAGGTTGCCATCTTGAATAACCAAGTCGCCTCTAAATTTACCCTTAAGTGATCCTAAAGCGCCTAGCTCAGTTGCAGCGCCTGAGTTTTTATTAATTTGGTACAACTTTTTAAAGTCAGTCCCAAGCAACACATCGTTATCTGCATCATACACAAGGCTGAGAACCTGAGTTGTCCTATCAACGATAGTATGTGAGTTGGTATTGAAGTCGTAATACGCTAATCGTAAATACTTAAACCGACTGCCTTCTATAGGCAAGTGTTCCTTTTGCTCTGCGGTTAGTGCCAATCCGCTAATGTCCACCTTGTATTCGATGGGTCTTGGTGCAGAGATGTAGTACATTCGTTTGCTCTGACTATCATAAGCAAGCGCTGAAGCACTAAATTCGGCGAGGGTTTGTGCATATGCACTGTTGTTTTGCTCATTTAAGCCAAATAAGATCCCCACATCGCCGCGTCCAGCATTGATGCCAAACAGTTCACCGTGACAGGTGTTGGCAAACCCGAGGGAGGGCAATGACGCAGTTGCGAGGGTTAAAATGGTTAGTGATGTTTTTAGCATGGTAACAAACTCTGTTCGGTTTATCCTAGACAAGCTAATACAACACAAAGTAATCACACATCTACGTCCATTGTACGACGTGCATTCTTAGTCCTTCGAGACAGACGCTTCCATTATTATCTTTGCAATCTAATTGTATCATGTCTCCTTATGAACAAAATTGCAACAATAAATTACGACTAATGGATTAAAAAAATCGCTGGTTATTTGTTTTTCTGAGATTCCAAATAGTTAGGCAAGAGTTCGTCAACAATTAATTTTGCTGGTAATGTGTAGCGCACGCCCTGAAACATCACTGAAGTATGTTCATCTATGCCGGTGATGCCTGTAAGTGTCCAACCTTCACCTTTTTCCGGGCAAAGCACTTTGGTAGTGGGGGGGATGACTTTAAATTCTGCGTTTTTTTCCGTCATATTTTTATCTTCACTGGACTTTCAAATAAGATGGGGTAGTTTATACCAAAATAATAAAAAATCGACCAATTAAACCCAATGGAACTACTAACACAGAGACTTACATTACGCGTGGTTTCTTATCGAGACAGCAATGTACTAATGCAGATCTTGAATCATCCAAAAGTAAGCCAACACAATGACTATGGTAAATCACTGACTTTGCAGGATATCAAAGCAATGATCCAAAGTGATTTGGAACTATTTTACCAAGGCATTGGTGTACGTTTTATCCTATTGAAAGAAGGCAGCGTAATTGGGTCAATAGGGCTGTTTGACTATCAACAGAGCTGTTCTGAAATATCTATGGGTTATGAGTTGTCGCCGGAACATTGGAATCAAGGCTACATGAGAGAAGCTGCAACCTGCTTAATTGATTCACTCCATCACATCTTACCGAAAGCGCTAATCTTACAAGTCAACGCGAAAGTTGCACCTAAGAATATTCGAAGTATTAATCTTCTCAAGTATTTAGGCTTTGAACACAAGCATGATAAATATAGATTAAACTTGAGTTAAAAGCCTTTTCAATTAGTTATAAGCCTTTTTTGCTGTATAAAGTAACGCGGCCTGAAACAAGTGTTACGGTGATATTCTTAGACTCGTTACCCCAAATGCAATTGGTGTGTAATGTTTTTTCTTCACATGAGTCAGCGGAGCCGAGTACTTGTTCTAATTCAGCTCGTTCCATACCTACGGATATTTTTTCATAATTTTCAATGTTCACTTTTGAGCATGCTGTAAGTGAAAGTAAGGCAAGCATAACGCAAAGTTTTTTCATGCTATCGGTCCTGTTAGTGTTTATATTTTCTTATCTGGAAAATAATCCCCATTTTGGGGTGGTCTAAATAGTGTATGTCACCACTGTATACACGTGTGAACTGTGACATTCTTGCTGATTCTAGCTCACCTGAGTCGGACAGGTAGCGATAATCAAAATTACTCGTCACATATAAATAGTGGCGAATATGAATTTTCATTGTGCCGTCTAATTCCCAAAGCGTTTCCCCGCCAGATTTAATACTTGGTTGCACTGCGCTATTGAGCAAGCTAATAAAGTTATCGCTGGGCTGTTCGCGATATATGTAACTGGCTGGTTGCGCGAATTTTTTACCACCGTATACAACAACATTGGGCGCTCGTTTTTTACTTTGATCTGGGAATCGCCAACCAGTGTGTAATATCGCAGTATGTCCTTTACGTTCTAGTTTTTTTCTAATCGACTCGAACTTAAGCTGCTCTGGTGCAAGTAAGTACATCGACTGCATGTGTTCTAGAGGTTCGCTGACAGGTACAACTGGTAAAACGTCATACTTTTGAACGTAGTTGATGTCATCATCGCAATACCAAGAGCTTTGAGATGTGGTAAATTGCTCTGTTACACTGCGCGGGTCATAGTTGGGGTTACCAGCTAAACAGGCCTGATGGCCAACATTGTTATAGCCTTGTGTTAGCAAATCCAATCGCTTTTTATTTGGCAAAGGAGGAGTCTCAATGGAGAAGTCCTCTTTAATTTGCGATGCATCTTTTTGCGCAAAAGCGATGAGCTCTACTTCAAACCAGCGCACTGCAAGTGCAGGCATTGTCGCTGTGGACAATGCCGCCAAAAGTCCCCATTTAACTATAGATTGCTTCATGCAACAGCCTTTTTCTGAAAGTCATCCATCATGGCGTTAATGAGCTTTAAGCGCTCTTGACCATTTTTTTCTTCTATATTAAAGCGTAATTTGCTCGCGCCTTCCATACGATATATAGCAGGGTTGCTTTGTATCAACCCGATAATGAACGTTGGGTTAACACTGGTATTATTACTAAATTCGAAGTAACCGCCTTTCGGGTTGGCTTCTATTTTCTGGATACCAAGCTGTTGGGCTTTGCATTTGAGTAATTGTATTTCAAAAATGTTCTTCGCAGCGTCTGGTAGTAAACCAAATCTATCGATTAATTCTACTTTCAATTCATCAAGCTCGTTTTCAGACGCCAAACTGGCAATGCGTTTGTACATACTCAAACGGATGTTGACATCGTGAATGTAGTCATCCGGCAACAGTGCCGGGATTTTAAGATCTACTTCACTTTGTTGTTGCAGCAAGTTTTCTAAAGTTGGTTCTTTGCCATCTTTAAGGGCTTGGACTGCTTGCTCTAACATCTCCATGTATAACGTAAATCCAACCGTTTGAATTTGACCACTTTGATCATCACCTAAAAGCTCACCAGCACCACGGATCTCTAAATCGTGGGTTGCGAGCGCAAAACCTGCACCTAAGTCCTCAAGAGACTCAATGGCTTGCAAACGTTTCACTGCATCTTTGGTTAAGCTTTGGCTATTACGAGTGAGTAAATAGGCGTAGGCCTGGTGATGACTTCGGCCAACTCGACCACGCAGCTGATGCAGCTGAGCCAAACCTAATTTGTCAGCACGGTCCATAATGATGGTGTTAGCCGATGGAATATCAATGCCGGTTTCAATGATTGTGGTACACACTAAAACATTATGTTTTTGGTGATAAAAGTCACTCATTAAGTGCTCTAGTTCTCGTTCGCGCATTTGACCATGCGCTACAGCAATATTTGCTTCAGGAACCAACTGCGCAATATCCGCCGCTGTCTTCTCAATGGTTTCTACGTTATTGTGTAAGAAGTAAACCTGACCACCGCGCTTAATTTCACGCAGAATTGCCTCTCTGATCAGCTCATCATTGCGCTCGCGTACAAAGGTTTTAACAGCAAGGCGTTTCGCTGGTGGAGTGGCAATAATCGACAGGTCTCGCATTCCGCTCATTGCCATATTAAGCGTTCTTGGGATCGGTGTTGCGGTAAGCGTCAAGATATCTACATCGGCTCTAAGCTTTTTGATTTTCTCTTTTTGACGCACACCAAAGCGATGTTCTTCATCGACTATAAGCAAGCCTAAATCTTTAAACTTAATGCTTTCTTGGATCAGCTTATGCGTACCAATTACAATGTCTATCTTGCCACTTTCAAGCGCACTCAGGGTTTCTTTTTGCTCTTTTGTACTGTTAAATCGAGATAAAACGCCAACCTCAATTGGTAAGTCTGCAAATCTGTCTTTAAAGTTTTCAAAGTGTTGCTGAGCAAGTAGTGTAGTCGGAACGAGCACCGCAACTTGTTTGTTGTCATTGATGGCCACAAATGCAGCACGCATTGCCACCTCAGTTTTACCAAAACCAACATCACCACATACCAACCTGTCCATTGCTTGGTTAGTTTGCATATCACCAATAACCGCCTCGATTGCATTGCGTTGGTCATCGGTTTCTTCAAATGGAAAACTATTGCTGAAATCTCTGTACGACCCACCGTCAAGTTTGAATTGATAGCCTGGCTTACTTTGGCGTTTGGCGTAAATATCCAACAGCTCAGCGGCAACATCTCGTACTTTTTCAGCAGCTTTGCGTTTGGCTTTTTCCCATACATCAGAGCCTAATTTGTGCAGAGGTGCAGAAGCTTCTTCACCACCTGAATAGCGACTCAACATATGAAGAGAAGATACAGGTACGTAGAGTTTGGCATCACCTGAATAAATAATTGTCACAAATTCAGTTGCAACACCCGCAGCATCAATGGTTTGTAAACCGAGGTAGCGCCCAACCCCGTGGTCCAAATGCACTATTGGTTGGCCTTCTTTTAATTCAGCCAAGTTTCTAATTAGCGCATCTTGGCCTTGCTCGTATTTATGCTTACGGCGTCTGCGCTGGGAAACTTTAATACCAAGCAGTTCTTGCTCGGTAATTAAAGTCAAAGGCTGTTTGCCATCGAGAAAAACTGAAGCCTCTAGTGGGCTCACAATAAGGCCTACGTCAGTTCGACCTTTAGCGAATTTTTCAAATGATTCGAACTCTTTTAACTTTAAACCAGTGGGTTTTAGTAGTGTAAGTAGGGACTCTCGTCGACCATCAGATTCAACACTAAAAAGTACTTTACCTTTTTGCTTTTTTTGAGTCGTTATATAACTCAAAATAGCGTGATAGGGATCAGCCTGTTTGTGATCAACTCGCACGTCGTCAATAAGCGCTGAGTCGACATTGGTGTGACCCGCTTTTGTACCAAGCTGCGCTTCACTCAATCTAATTCTTGGATAGTGAGAAAATGACTCAAACAAAGATTCGACATTGAGGTACAGTTCTTTTGGTTCTAGAAGAGGCCTAAGTGGATCAACTCGACGGCTTTCATAACGTTTGCTAACATCCAGCCAAAAATCACTTGCAGCATGCTCTATGTCACCAAGGTGCATAAACACGGTGTCATTCGGCAGATAATCAAAAATAGTTGCGAGCTTGTCATAAAACAGTGGCAAGTAATACTCTATGCCTGCTGGCCAGTTGCCACGAGTAACTTGCATATAAATTGAGTCTTGCTCAGAACTGGCACCAAATGTCTCTCGGTATTTTATGCGAAATCGCTCTATATCTGCATCATTGGTTGGGAATTCATGGGCTGGTAATAAGTCAATAGATGAAATGGTATCGCTTGAACGCTGGCTTTCAATGTCAAACAGGCGAATGCTATCTAACTCATCATCAAAAAAATCTAAGCGGTAGGGGTGTTGGCTACCCATCGGATAAAGGTCAATAATAGACCCTCGTACTGCGAATTCGCCGTGTTCCATCACTTGCTGCACATTGCGGTACCCCGCTTGTGTCAGCGTTTCTTTTAGACCTTGTGCATCAAGTGTATCACCGACTTTAAACTGTAGTGCATTGCCGTAAATAAATTCCGGTGGCGCAGTTCTTAGCATTAAGGTTGCAACAGGAATGAGTAGCACACCTTGTTGTTTTTTGCGCAGTGCATTTAAACTCGCCAAACGCTGGGAAATAATGTCTTGGTGAGGAGAAAAGTGGTCATAGGGTAGGGTTTCCCAGTCGGGAAACACCATGACATTGTCTTCACCGAGTAGATAACCCAGTTCGGTTTCCAAGCGCAGTGCACTGGGGGTATCTGGCGTCACCAACACAACGAGTGAGTTGTTGTTCTTCACACTCTCGCTTACGGAAATTGCCAAACTACTACCGAGTAATTGACCCCAATGGATTTTATCCTTTGCCGATTTTACCCAAGGTAGCTCATTCCACTGCACTAACGCCATTCTAAACTCCTAACTACTTAATCTCTGTATATTTTACATAGGTCTTGGTAATGATCTATACGTCTGTCACGTAAATATGGCCAAATGCGGCGTACAGATTCACTGCGCTCTTGATCGATGTCGACGACCAATACTTCTTCTTGGTCTTCAGAGCCATGTACTAATAATTCACCTTGTGGGCCCGCCACAAATGAATTACCCCAGAACAATATACCGTCGCTTTGTGCGCTCGGATCAGTTTCGTGGCCGACTCGGTTAACACTAAGCACTGGCACGCCATTTGATACGGCGTGTGCTCTTTGTGCAATCATCCAAGCGTCTCTTTGGCGTATTTGTTCTTCTTTATCATCTCGAGGATCCCAGCCGATGGCGGTTGGGTAGATCAACAATTCGGCACCCGCCATTGCCATGAGCCTTGCACCTTCAGGGAACCATTGATCCCAACATACAAGCACACCTAATTTACCAACAGAAGTTTGGATAGGTTCGAAACCTAAATCGCCCGGAGTAAAGTAAAACTTTTCGTAAAACCCAGGGTCATCTGGAATATGCATTTTCCGGTATTTGCCTGCAATTGAACCATCTGATTCGATGACTACCGCAGTATTGTGATACAAACCCGTCGCGCGTTTTTCAAATAACGAGGCAACTATCACAACGTTTAACTCTTTTGCCAGTGCACCAAAAGCATCTGTACTTGGGCCTGGTATCGTTTCGGCTAAGTCAAACAGGTCTGTGTCTTCAGTTTGACAAAAGTACAGGCTGCGATGAAGCTCTTGCAACACCACAAGCTTTGCGCCTTGTTGGGCTGCCTTCCTGATACCATCGACTGATTTTTCAAAATTGTTTTCAAGATTGTCGCTGTTGCTGTGCTGTACAAGAGCGACCTTCAAATTATTATTGCTCATTTGGATCCCTACTTAAAAAACCTTTAGGAAGTTGCATAGTAATGCAGTGTAAACTACCGAACTGATGAATTATGGGCAGACAGTCTATGCCAATGATAGTTCTCTCAGGGTGTGCTTTTTGCAATTGGGTAAGCGCCAATGCATCTTTTTCGTCGCCATATATTGGCAGCAAAACAGTTTCATTGATTATCAGGTAGTTTGCGTAAGTTGCTGGCAAGCGTTCGTTTTCTGTGTTGTATTTTGCTTTAGGCCATGGCAGTGGCACTAAATTGTATGGCTTGCCCGATGGCGTAACAAAAGTTTGTAATTGAGACTCCATCGCTTTGAGTGCACTGTAATGCTCATCTTCCTCATCGTCACATTGCACGTAAACCAGGGTGTCATTTGGTGCAAACCTAACCAAGGTATCGATATGGCTGTCTGTGTCGTCGCCACATAAATAGCCATGGTCAACCCACAAGAAAGACTCAGCACCGAGCTCTTGAGATAATTTTGCCTCGATTTGTTGTCTATTCAATTCCGGGTTTCTATTTGGGTTAAGTAAACACTCGGAGGTAGTAAGCAGTACTTTGTGCTCGTTGATTTCAACGCCGCCACCTTCAAGAACAAAATCAATTTTTTGTATTTTATTAGTTTTATCAGCAACTTGTTTACAAAGTGCAGTATTAATTTGTGTATCAAGATCGCTTTGGTATTTATTGCCCCAACCATTGAAGACAAAGTCTTTGATGTTGAGCTCACCTTGGTCGTTTGCAGTAGTCAATGGGCCATGATCTCTTGCCCATGTGTCATTGCAAGGTGCATCTACGAATACAACTTGTTGCATATTGATACTCGCGTCAACGAGTAGGGTGGTGATATGTGCCTTGAGTTCAGAACTATGCGCAACTATAACGACTTTTTGAATTTGGGAGATTTGCTGACATAACGCGACATAAACAGGCTCAACTTGCTCCAGTATGTCTACCCAGTCAGTTTGCTTATGTGGCCAAGTGACCATCACCGCGTCTTGCGGTGACCATTCTGGTAATAACGTAAAACTCATGACAATTATTGATTTTTGATTGCTAGGGGCTAAGTGTATCACTGCACAACGCTGTGTCAGCTATTTTGATCACTTTCGTTATCTGATTGACGCTTTTTTAGTTGCCTAGTTTGTGCGTGCAGGCTTGCTCTAACCAACAATTCTTGATCAGAATCTCTTATTTGGGTAAACGCCAAAGTATATTGTAAGTCTTCGTCTTCCTGTTTACTTATTTCTATAATTTGGCTGTAACAAAAGATGGCACTGGCTTCGTGCTGTAGAAAAATTTTTGTCCTAAAGTTTTGGCCAATTTGAAACTTTTCCGTTGTGGTTACTTTTATGCCACCACCACCGTAACTATCACAGTAACTGCTTTCATCTTCAGGTTGTTCATTTGCCAATATATGACTCATGATCAAGTCAATTTTTCTAGATTGTGCTTGTAAATAAGCGGCTAAGTCAGATGCGACATCCCCGAGGTTACGCAGTGGTCTCAAAGCATTAAGATCGAGTTCATTAATTTCGTTAGCAAGCCTAAACAATGGTGGGATAGCGGCTTCAAGTTGTGCTTGATTTTTCGGCACCATATTTTCATCAACTGGAAACAAGTTGATTTGGTTTGTTTCTTCAATTTGAAAATACTGTTCAAAGTTTTCTTTTAAATTTGTTTGCATTTATATGTATGCCAATATTCAGTGTAGCTAGAGTAGCAGTGTCTTTATTCTCTCCACTCTAGCTATTTAAATCAAGGTGTTAACCAGTTTATACTTTAAATTGCTCTAACATTTCCTCTTGTTTAGCGATTTTATCAACTTGCGATTGCATTGTATGATCGACCACCTTTGCTTCATCAACCACAGTGTTGGATAAGTTGCGTATTTCTGATGCGTTATGATCTACAGCTTCAACAACTGCTTTTTGCTCTTCGAGCATGCTTGCAATATTCACATTGAGCTCGACAATATTGTCAATTGACTCTCTGATCGCATGGAGTGCGTCTTTAGTTTCTTGTGCTTTGACTACTGTTTTTTCAACAATTGTCTGACTCTGCTTCATGACGCCAACCGCATTTTCCGCGCCCGATTGAAGTTGGTCGATCATCGTTTTTATTTCAGTTGTTGCTTCTTGTGTTCGTTGGGCAAGTGTTCTAACTTCATCGGCTACAACAGCAAACCCACGTCCAGACTCGCCAGCTCTCGCAGCTTCAATAGCGGCATTTAAAGCCAGTAGATTGGTTTGTTCTGCTATACCATTAATGACAGATAAAATCTGTTCTATCCCTGAAGAAGATACTTCTAACTCGTTGACGACATCAACGGCGCGTTCTATCTGGGATGACAACTCACCAATTGAGTTTGTTGACTGTTCTACAATCCCTTCACCGTCCTGTGCAAGGCCGTCGGTAGTTTTAATCGCTTCAGCGGCTTGCTGCGCTGTGCTCGCAACTTGTTGTTCAGTATTCGACATATTCGCAGTAGAGTTGACTAGCGAGTTCAAAGATTCGAGTTGTCTTTGAATAGCTTGAGTAGCGTGATTTGCCCCGGCAGAAGTCTGTTTGGCATCTGCGAGCACCTCGTGGCCCAAGGTTTGGATCTCTGCGATGATATTTTGTAGCCTTGAGGTGAACAAATTAAAGTTTTCAGCTAAGTCTGAAAATTCTGGCTCGCTCGACGCTTGTAGCCTTACGGTCAAATCTGCATTGCCGCGCGCGATATTAGACATCGCGGAGTTTATTGCTTCCAATGGCTTGAGTAGGATATTGATCACGTAAGAAAGGGCCAAGAAACTCGCTATAACTGCAATGATAGACACGACAGTTGCATTGTATGTAAGTGTTTCCATGGCTGAAAACACTTTTTGTTTTTCCAGTGCGACGCCGACATACCATTCGTATCCCTCTACCGCTTTAAACATAACAAGATAGCTGACGCCATCGATTTCAATTTCTTGAGAAGACTCTCTTACGACCGTGTCGCCCAAAAATGTACGAGCTGGTTGGCCATTTAGTGATATATCAGGGTGAGAGATGATGCTGCCATTTGAGCTCACCATAAATGCGAAGCCTGCATCAAACAAATTAAATGAATTTATCATATTACCCAGCTTGGCGAGGCTAACGTCGTAAAATATAGCGCCATCAAAATTATTGTCTTTATATACAGGAGCACCAATTGATACGACAATTTCACCGCTGACCGCATCGGCATATGGATCTGTAACAACTAGAGTCCTTGCCGACTTAGCATCTTTGTACCAAGGTCTCACTCTTGGGTCCCATGTTGAACCGGGGTCCCAATTAGGGTCGCTCGCGACATATTTGCCACTGCTTTCTTTTCCGTATCCTATTAATAGGAATTCAGAAGTGAGTTTGGGTTGAGATATCATCGGCCTAGCGTCTTCAAGTTCGTCTACTTGAGAAACTAACCCAGTTGTAAGTGCAGCAAGGTTCATCGAGCCTTGCATTTGAGCTGTGACAGTATTACTGATCCCCTGGATCACTTCTTCCATACTATGTGTGACTTGTTGTTCTAAATTTTCTTTAAGCAGGAAGTATTGCTTGACTGAAAGCAAAAATAAGGCAAGCACTAATACACTAGCAGAAACGGCGACTACTTTATATTTAAACTTCACTGAACGTCTCCCGGATATGAGCTTATTATTAAAGGTAAATCATAAGCGAATAGTTGCAATGATTTCCTTTAGTTTAAAGGATTTATTTACAAATTTGCGACAAAATTATCAAAAACCGAGAATTTAGGCTGATTCTAACGAACTATATAGCTCATCTAACTCATCTTCAGACAGATTGATAAAGTCTAAAACCTCATCACTGATAGCGTGCCATTCTGGGTCTTGTTCAATAGAAGCCGTATTCTTAAATATGAAGTTACCGTGGCGTGCAAGCTTTAATATTGAGAGTAGTTCCAGTGCTATGCCTTCTAACTCACCAGAGCGATAGATGCCATTGGCATCGTGTTGATAGTAAATAACGTTTATCATAGGTTTAGGTAATTTCCATTGCTGTGCCAATAAAGCACCTATCGTGGCGTGGCTGGTATTGTACTTATTGAATTCAAATTCAGTGGCTTTAGTCCATCCATCAGATTTAGCAACTTCTAAAACTTCGTTATAGTCTTCAAAGTGCACGCAGAGCAGTGGTATACCCACAGTATGAAATAGGCCTAACATATATGCATGGTTTGCTAAAGCAGGTTTATTGAGGCTTTGACAAAGTGTTGAACATAATTGGGCAATGTCACTTTGCTCAGACCAGAAGTTATCGAGTGCGGCAGGGGTATCTACAGTTGCTTTGACTGCAACAGCTTTTACAAGCGGGATCAGCCTTTTTAAACCTAAAATCATAATCGCCTGTTCTAGCGATTCGATTTCTTTACTGCGTCTAAATGCAGCCGAATTAACAACTTGTAATATCGCCGCACTGATAGCAATGTCGCTTTGTAAAATTTGCGTAATTTTACTGATATTTGGCTCTGCTGATTTTGTTTCTTCGGAAAACTCGACTAACGCTTCTGGACGTGGAGGGATTGAAATAGACCTAAGGATCTGTTTTTCTTGTTGGGTCAAAGATATGGCCATAACTACTCGCTCACTGCATTATCTTATACAGATAAGAATAGCCAAAAATTGTAAAAAACGAGAAAATTAGAGAAGTAGTGGAGGTGCACTATTGATTAAAAATAAAAAAGGCCCGCAAAGTGCGAACCTTTTTATTATTCAAAAAGCTGATCGCGATTATGCGTTTTCAACAGCTGAACGAGGCTCAACAAATTCCATATTGAAACCTTCAGCAACTTCTTTACAAGTTACTTGGCCCTTAAGAACGTTAAGACCGTTTAGGAAGTGCTCATCAGAAAGAAGTGCTTCTTTGTAGCCTAGGTTAGCAAGCTTGATGATGTACGGTAACGTTGCATTGTTAAGTGCAAATGTAGAAGTACGTGGAACAGCACCTGGCATGTTAGCAACACAATAGTGAACAACATCGTCAACAATGTAAGTTGGCTCAGCGTGTGTTGTTGCTTTAGAAGTTGCGATACAACCACCTTGGTCGATAGCAACGTCAACGATAGCAGCACCAGGCTTCATTGCTTTGATGTGATCTGCTGTTACTAGCTTAGGCGCAGCAGCACCTGGGATTAGTACGCCACCGATAACAAGGTCAGCTTCAACAACATGCTTCTCAAGTGCGTCAACAGTTGAATAAATTACTTTAGCTTGGCTACCAAACTGCGCGTTTAGGCTACGTAGAACGTCGATGTTACGATCTAGGATAGTAACGTCTGCACCCATACCTACAGCCATTTGTGCAGCGTTACGACCAACCATACCACCACCGATAACGACAACTTTAGCTGGCTCAACACCTGGTACGCCGCCTAATAGCATGCCGCGACCTAGATTTGATTTTTCAAGAGCTTGAGCACCAGCCTGGATAGACATACGGCCAGCAACTTCTGACATAGGTGCTAGAAGCGGAAGACCGCCACGTGCGTCAGTTACCGTTTCGTATGCAATACAGATTGCGCCGCTCTTAATTAGATCTTCAGTTTGTGGAAGATCTGGTGCTAGGTGAAGGTAAGTGAAAAGGATTTGGTCTTCACGTAACATTGCACGCTCAACAGCCTGTGGCTCTTTTACCTTAACAATCATTTCAGCTTTTGCGAAAACGTCCGCAGCTGTTGGTAAAATTTCAGCACCCGCTTGGATATAATCTTCGTCAGTGAAACCAATGCCGATACCTGCACTTGTTTCAACAATAACCTGGTGGCCGTGGTTTATTAGTTCACGAACACTTGCTGGAACCATACCAACACGGTACTCGTGGTTTTTAATCTCTTTAGGTACACCAATAATCATAATAAATCGCCTCAAAGTAAGAACGGATAACATTTTCGACTATTATAATTATGCAAAGCTAGTGTGTCCTACCTTTTTTGTGCTATTTTAAAGACGATAAATCTATAAAATGCTTAAACGCAGGATAAAACACTTTTCATGCATACTCAGCTAGATAGAACTGATAGAAAAATTTTAGTCGAATTACAAAAAGACGGAAGGATATCTAATGTAGAATTGGCAAAACGCATCGGGCTCAGTGCAACACCGTGCTTAGAAAGAGTAAAAAAACTCGAGCGAGATGGGTTCATTAAAGGATATAAAGCGGTGGTAGACCCAGTAAAGCTGGGGCAGGGGTTGCTTGTTTTTGTTGAAGTTACAATTAACAAGAACTCCCCAGACGTATTTGAGCAGTTTAATGAAGCGGTTAAGCAACATGATGAAATTATCGAATGTCATCTAGTATCAGGCAATTTTGATTTTTTATTGAAAACACGGGTAACTGACATGTCGGAGTACAGAGGTGTACTTGGTGAAATTCTTTTAAAACTGCCCAATATTAACGAAAGTCGTACTTATGTTGTAATGGAAGAGGTTAAAGGGGAGCAAGGAGAGGTTATAAAACCTTGTGCACCTTAAAGAATTTCTTGATATGGTGTAACCTATAATAGAAGTTCACAATAGAAAGATAAATACAGGTTGAATGTAATGCGCTTAAATGGTGTTCAGCGCCTACTAGAAACAGGTCTCATTGTCAGCACTGCTGCTGCGATTTTTACGCTTTGCGCCTTGGTTTCATTTGATCCAGCCGATCCGGCATGGACACAAGCGGGTGAGTTTGTAAAAGTAAATAATATCACCGGTGCAGCAGGTGCATGGGTTGCGGATATTTTGTTATTGAGTTTTGGATGGCTTGCCTTTTGGGTACCTGCTGCAATGCAGTTATTTGGCTATTTGCTATTTAAAAAACCACATAAGATTTTCCAATTAGATTATACCACTCTTGGTCTACGTATCATTGGTGCAACATTGCTTATCGCCTCATCCAGTGCGATAAGTAGTATCAATTTTGACGATATATATACATTTTCTTCTGGTGGAGTAGTGGGGGACGTCGTGGCAGGTGCCATGATGCCGGCATTTAACTTCACCGGCACTTCTATTCTTCTGTTATGTTTTTTCTTTGCTGGTATCACTTTATTAACCGGTGTTTCTTGGGTTGAAGCTGTTGATTATTTAGGCGAGAAGGTCGTTAAATTTATCAAGTTTGTTTTTGCTAAAATGACCAAGAAAAATGACATAGTTCAGCAAAAAGCAGACACAATGCCTCAAAGTGGAGCGCGAATTGAAGCACCTGAAAGCGAGACTCTTATTGAAGAAATACAGCTTGAATCAGAAGATGAGCATAAAATTGAGCGCGCTCATAATATAACAGAGCCAAGCGCTCCTGTGGCTGAACCTGAAGTGCATGACCAGGGTGAAAAGCCACTCAAACTAAAAGACAAGCTGTTCTCTGTTGTCGGCAAAAAGGAAGATAAAAAGCCTCAAACAGCCGAAGCGGTTGAACCTGTATTGCAGACGCAACCACCTTTTGATGAGCCAGTTTCAGCTGATGTATTTGATGAACTTGACCATATATTGGAGCAGGAAATAAACTTCTCTGCGATTGACGACGAGTCAATGGACACCGTGGCTGCATTGAATGCGTTGGATGACGCAGCAGTAAAAGAGGAGCCTGTAACAAAGGTTGTGTCACCTGCGAGACCGTTGAAAAAGCCAGTTGGTGAAGCTAGCAAAGCAGCATATCAACCACCACCATCTGCAAAAGAGCAGTTTGAAGCTTTGTTAGAAGCGGAACCTCCGGCTGATCCGCTGCCATCACTTGACCTACTTGATAGGCCAGATAAAGCAAAAAACCCGATAACAAAAGAAGAATTAGAAACGGTATCTCGTCTTGTTGAGGCAAAACTCTTGGATTTTAACATTCAAGCCGCCGTTGTTGGGGTCTATCCAGGGCCAGTTGTTACACGTTTCGAGCTCGATCTTGCTCCGGGTATTAAAGTAGCCAAGATAACTGGATTGGCAAAAGATTTAGCAAGGTCACTTTCAGCGGTCAGTGTACGAGTTGTTGAAGTCATTCCAGGTAAAACTTATGTTGGTCTTGAACTGCCAAATAAAAACAGAGAGATCGTAAGGCTCTCAGAAGTCATTAATGCACCAAAGTTTGAACAAAACGCGTCGCCATTAACCATGGTGCTTGGAAAGGATATTGCAGGGGAGCCAGTGGTTGCTGATCTTGCTAAAATGCCTCACTTACTAGTAGCAGGTACAACTGGTTCAGGTAAGTCAGTTGGCGTTAATGTAATGATATTAAGCTTACTTTATAAGTCACCGCCTGAAGATGTTCGTATGATCATGATAGATCCAAAAATGTTGGAGTTATCAGTATACGAGGGGATACCACATCTGTTATGCGAGGTTGTGACGGATATGAAAGAGGCAGCCAATGCACTGCGTTGGTGCGTTGGTGAAATGGAGCGCCGTTATAAGCTAATGTCTGCATTGGGTGTGAGAAACCTCAAAGGCTACA
Source organism: Pseudoalteromonas sp. Of7M-16 (assembly GCF_022347805.1). Taxonomy (NCBI): domain Bacteria; kingdom Pseudomonadati; phylum Pseudomonadota; class Gammaproteobacteria; order Alteromonadales; family Pseudoalteromonadaceae; genus Pseudoalteromonas; species Pseudoalteromonas sp. Of7M-16. The sequence goes on from NZ_JAKRFY010000028.1 coordinate 26,593, forward strand.
ATCAAAAGGTATTAGCAGCAAAAGAGGCCGGACAGCCAATTTTGGATCCATTGTTTAAAGACACTGATGGTATGGCTGATGGCCCAGAAGAGTTAGATAAATTGCCAAGCATTGTTGTTGTAATCGATGAATTTGCTGACATGATGATGATAGTTGGCAAAAAAGTTGAAGAGTTAATCGCGCGTATCGCACAAAAAGCGCGTGCAGCTGGGATACATTTAGTTTTGGCTACTCAAAGGCCATCTGTTGATGTCATTACAGGCTTGATTAAGGCCAATATACCTACGCGTATGGCGTTTCAGGTATCGAGTAAAATTGATTCTCGTACCATTCTTGATCAGCAAGGTGCGGAAAATCTATTAGGCATGGGTGACATGTTATATCTGCCGCCAGGCACCAGTGTTCCAATTCGTGTTCACGGCGCATTCGTGGATGATCACGAAGTGCATGCAGTAGTAAATGACTGGAAAGCGCGAGGCAAACCAAATTACATCGAAGATATTTTATGCGGTGATGCAACAGAAGAGATTTTGTTACCGGGTGAGCAGCCAGAAGGTGGCGATGAGGAATCTGATCCACTGTATGATGAAGCGGTAGGGTTTGTAATTGAAACAGGTAAAGTGTCTGTTTCGAGTGTACAACGTAAGCTTAGAGTCGGTTACAACCGTGCGGCACGTTTAGTTGAACAAATGGAGATGTCTGGCGTTGTCAGTGCACCGGGTCACAATGGTGCGCGTGAAGTATTAGTACCGAAAGGTGGAGCAAATTAGAATGAAGTTTAAAACAATAGCCTTAGTACTAGGTTTGTCATGCGGTTTTATTACGCAAAGCTTTGCGAATGAAGCTGAGTCCTTAAAGTTAAAACTCAGATCTCTGAATACATTTGAAGCGAATTTTACTCAAAAAGTTAAGGATGAAGAAGGTACATTGTTGCAAGATGGTACGGGCAATATAGCTCTTAAATACCCATCAAAGATACGCTGGCAGCAACTTGAGCCAGATGAAACCTTGTTGGTATCAGATGGAAATAAGACGTTCTATTTCGACAGCTTTGCTGAGCAAGTGACAGTAATGAACACTGCTGGTTTGATAGATACAACACCATTTATTTTATTAACGACTCAAGACAAAGCGCAATGGGATAAGTACCATGTAAGCAAAACGACTGTAGGCTACCGGATTTCACCAAAGCCGAATGTCGAATCACAAGTTGAGCTTTTAGACATTGTTTTTGCAAGTGCTGGCGTCGCCATTGATTCATTGAGTATTAAAGATGCGTCAGGACAGACTTCGACGTTTAAGTTTTCAAATGCCAAAACAAACATTGAGCTAGACGATAAGTCATTTACTTTCAAAATCCCCCATGGAGTGGTCATTGACGACCAAACAGCCAGTGAGTAGTTTAGGTTTTGACTTCGCACCTGATGTTAGACCTTTGGCCGCTAGAATGCGGCCAAAGTCGTTACAGGGCTATATTGGCCAAACACACATAATTGCTAAGGACTCTGTTTTATATCGTGCGATAGAACAGGGGCGTTGTCACAGCTTGATTTTATGGGGCCCGCCAGGTGTTGGCAAAACAACTTTAGCTGAGATCATTGCAAACCATGCAGATGCACAATTGGCAAAGCTGTCAGCGGTTACCTCTGGTGTAAAAGAGATCAGAGAAGTAGTGCTAGAAGCAAAAAGCCGATTAGCCCAATCAGGGAGACGTACCTTGCTATTTGTTGATGAGGTACATCGATTCAATAAATCTCAGCAAGATGCGTTTTTGCCCCACATTGAAGATGGAACTTTTGTTTTTATAGGCGCGACGACTGAAAACCCTTCTTTTGCATTAAACAATGCAATTTTGTCGCGAGCACGTGTCTACACGCTCAAGCCATTGACTATGGATGAGTTGGTTTTTGCGCTGCGGCAAGCACTTAATGATGACGAGCAATTAAGTCAGCTTGCAATTAACATTGAGGATGAGGCTATAAATGCGCTGGCACAAGCGGCGGACGGCGATGCACGAAAAGCGCTCAACTTATTAGAGCAGGCAGTGGATTTAGGCCATCGAGATGGCAGCAAGGTCGATATTGATAAGTCAGTGTTGACACAAATATTGCCCACCCATCTTGCGAAATACGATAAAGGTGGGGACATCTATTATGACCTAATCTCTGCTTTTCACAAATCGGTGCGAGGAAGCAGCCCTGATGCAGCGTTATACTGGTACTGTCGTATCTTGGCAGGTGGAGGAGATCCCCTTTATGTGGCAAGGCGTTTGCTCGCTATTGCCAGTGAAGATATAGGAAACGCAGATCCCAGAGCACTGCAAGTCGCGCTTAATGCGTGGGACATTTTCCACAGAGTTGGCCCGGCAGAAGGAGAGCGCGCAATTGCACAAGCGACAATTTACCTAGCAAGTGCAGCGAAAAGCAATGCAGTATACACAGCATTCAAACAGGCAAAACGGGATGCTCAAACGGATGGCGATTTACCCGTACCAGAGCACCTTCGCAATGCGCCGACAAAATTAATGAAAGAAATGGGCTTTGGAGAAGAATATCGCTATGCCCATGACGAGCCTGGGGCGTATGCAGCAGGAGAGAACTACTTTCCAGAAACGGTGTCTGATCGGCAATACTACTTTCCAACAGATCGCGGTTTAGAAAAGCAAATTAAAGAAAAGCTCAACTACTTAAAAAGCCAAGACAATATAAGTAACCAAAAAAGGTATACCAAAAAGCCAGGTCAAGCATAAATGGAAATGCTCAAAACTTATATAATGATTGCCTTTGGTGGTGCATTTGGCGCCTGCTTAAGGTTTTTTATTAGCGATATTGTGTTAAAACTCATGGGTAAGGGATTCCCTTTTGGGACATTGACCGTTAATATTCTTGGTTCATTGTTGATGGGCATTCTTTACGGATTAATCGAAAAGCAAATAATAGCGGTATCTCCTGCCAAGGCTTTGATAGGAGTTGGCTTTTTAGGTGCTTTGACGACATTTTCAACATTTTCCATGGACAGCCTATTGTTGTTACAACAAGGCCAGTTTATGAAGATGGCATTGAATATAACGTTGAATGTCGTCGTATGTATATTTATGGCCTGGATAGGTCTTTGCTTAGTCACGCAAAAAGGTTAAAAGAACAAACATGTTAGATCCAAAGTATTTAAGACAGGACATCGAAGAAGCTGCTGCGCGCTTAAAAAAACGTGGCTTTGAGCTAGATGTTGAAACAGTTAACGCGCTTGAAGAGCAGCGTAAAACTTTGCAAACAAAAACCCAAGAATTACAAAGCGAGCGAAACAGTCGCTCCAAAGCAATTGGTCAAGCAAAAGCAAAAGGTGAAGATGCACAGCCGCTACTAGATGCGGTTGCAAACCTTGGTGACCAGCTATCCGCTGCAAAAGCAGAGCAGGACAAAATTTTAGCCCAGCTACAAGACTTAGCATCAACATTGCCAAACTTACCTGCTGAAGATGTACCTGAGGGTGCAGATGAAGATGATAACGTTGAAGTTTCTAAATGGGGTGAGCCTAAGCAGTTTGATTTCGAAGTGAAAGATCATGTTGATTTAGGTGAAGCACTGGGCAAAGGTCTTGATTTTGAAACGGGCGTGAAGCTAAGTGGCTCTCGCTTTACTGTTATGCGTGGTGGTGTGGCACGTATGCACCGAGCGCTTGTTCAATTCATGCTTGATACGCACACTGACAAAAACGGCTACACAGAGATGTATGTACCGTACTTGGTAAATAAAGCAAGTTTGTACGGAACAGGTCAATTGCCAAAATTTGCGGCTGATTTATTCCACACAGAAGTGCTTGAAGAAGACCAAGATGGCTACAGTTTGATCCCAACTGCTGAAGTGCCACTTACAAACTGTGCAAGAGACGAAATCTTCGACGAGAAAGAATTACCAATCAAGATGACTGCACATACGCCTTGTTTCCGCAGTGAAGCTGGTAGCTACGGCCGTGATACACGCGGTCTTATCCGTCAGCACCAGTTTGACAAAGTTGAGCTTGTCCAATTGGTTAAACCAGAAGATTCAATGGCGGCGCTTGAAGAGCTTACTGGCAGCGCAGAAGGCATCTTACAAGCACTTGAACTTCCATATAGAAAAGTTGTTCTGTGTACGGGTGATATGGGCTTTGGTGCAGCTAAAACATATGATCTAGAAGTTTGGCTACCAGCGCAAAACACGTATCGTGAGATCTCATCTTGTTCAAACATGCAAGATTTCCAAGCACGACGTATGCAAGCACGTTTCCGCCGTGCGGGAGAGAAGAAGCCTGAGCTACTTCACACTCTAAATGGTTCTGGTCTCGCTGTTGGTCGTACACTTGTTGCAATATTAGAAAATTATCAACAAGAAGATGGTTCTATTGTCGTGCCAAATGTACTTAAGCCTTACATGGGTGGTTTAGAAGTTCTTAAGTAATCTGCCCAAGTGATTGATATCAGGCCGCTATCCAGCGGCCTTTTTTGTGACAAAATAATGAATGTTTTTTTACAGTGTAATTGGTATTTATTACTCTTTTAAGTTGTGCATTTTGTCATTTTAATTCAATTATTTTAAATAAGCGCAAGATAAAACCAAATTTTCAATTTGAGAAAAGTTCTTATCTATTCTCTATTGCATGTGATTTCAAACTATGGTTAATTGGAACCTGAGGTTTGGCCATTCCTTCTGAATAAGTTTTGCACGCACTCACGTTAAGTGTGCGCAGATGTCTTATTGTTACCATTATTGCAAAATTTAAATTTGATTCTATCCAAGATAGTTGGGTGACTTGTAGTGCCATATTTGCGCGACATATATATTTTTCTGCTTAAAACGAGGTTGTAAATAGCATTCGAGATTAAGACGCAAATATAGTTGCAAATTACAGTTGGGTTAACTATTTATTAAATGTGGATGTCGGTAAGACTAAGCAATCAAAAATTGAAGGTGAGGAATTTACCTATGAAGAGACAGAAAAGAGACCGTTTAGAGAGAGCACACTCACAAGGATTTAAAGCAGGTTTAGCAGGACGGTCCAAAGATTTATGTCCATATCAGCAAATTGAGCACAGATCAGAATGGTTAGGTGGCTGGCGAGAGGCCATAGACAATCGCAATATGTTTAAAACCTAAAACAGAATCAACAGAACCGAAGAGATAAAGTAAAGCCCCGAAAGGGGCTTATTTGTTTCTAGCGACTGATAAAAATTAAAATGCGCTAGTATCTTGGAAAAGACCCACTTTTAGATCTTTTGCTTCATAGATTACACGGCCGTCTACTTCAACAACGCCATCTGCAAGACCCATGAACAATTTACGCTTGATAACACGTTTCATGTCGACACGGTACGTTACCTTTTTAGCTGTAGGTAAGATTTGACCAGTAAACTTAACTTCGCCTACACCTAGTGCACGACCAAGGCCTGGGCCGCCGGACCAACCTAAGAAAAAGCCAACAATCTGCCACATAGCGTCTAAACCAAGACAACCTGGCATTACAGGGTCACCTCTGAAGTGACAATCGAAGAACCATAGATCAGGGTTAATATCTAACTCAGCAATGATTTGGCCTTTGCCGTATTCACCGCCGTTGTCATTGATTTCAACAATGCGATCCATCATTAACATGTTATCGATTGGCAGACGGCAATTGTTTTCACCAAACATTTTACCTTCAGCACAAAGGATTAGTTCTTCTTTTGTATAGCTATTTTTAGGTTCCATAGTATTCATTCTTCATTTTCTAATTGCGGGTACTCTAGCGTACACTTGTACGCTAAACAACTCTGAACAGTTAAATTTTTATCTATAACATACGTCAGTAACATTAAAATCAATTCTCTTTGTGAATTACGCGATTTTTGGTTGAAAAAACTTTATAATCGGGTTGTTTGTTAGTAATTTAATGGAAATTTATGATCCTTTTTGTAGATGCCTTGACGGTAATAGATTTTTCTTACTTATGTGCTAAACGTGGCGCAGTTGGAGAAAGTTGGATAGTTGATATGACGCTGCACGGTCAACTGAATGAAGAGTCAATGGTTTTAGACTTTGCAAAAGTAAAAAAACAAATTAAAGCAATTATTGATAACACAATAGATCATAAATTGGCCATTCCCTCGGCGTTAGATTGTCAGTTAGATATGAATGACGGCAGGGTATCATTCGATTATGAGTTTGGTGGTCATCACCTTGCAATGAGTGCGCCTGACGAAGCGGTTTGTGTTGTTGAAGGTGAAAAGATTGACGAGCAATCTGTCATAGCCTTTTTAAAGCAACAAATTTTGCCCCAAATGCCTGACAACGTTAAAGACATTGAAATTGCTCTACGTCCAGAGCAAACCAGTAGCTTTTATTATCATTACAGCCACGGCTTGAAAAAGCACGACGGTAATTGCCAACGCATTATTCATGGTCACCGTTCATTGATCGGCATATTCTTTGACGGTGTAAGTATGCCTAGACTACAAAAAGAGTGGTCTCAAAAGTGGGAAGATATCTACTTAGGTACGCAAGAAGACTTAATTGAGCATGCTCAATTAAAGTATATTTCAGCGAAACAACAAGACTATTCGTTCGCATACGAATCATCTCAAGGCTATTTTGAAATGTGTATCAGCCAAGAGCGCTGTGATATTTTACCTTGTGATACGACAGTAGAGTGTATCGCCGATTACTTAGCTAATAAAATTAAATCAACATACCCAGACAAAGAAGTAAAAGTAAGAGCTTACGAGGGTGTGGGCAAAGGAGCTATTGCTTATGCATAAATTGTTGCTGGCACTGAGCGCATGCTTTGCACTGAGTGCACAAGCAATTGAGTTAAAAGGCCACCTTACTCAAGGTGGCATGGTCACTGGTCATTTAGAGGGCATTAAATCAGTATCTCTAAACGGCAAAGAACTGAAAATAACACCCAATGGCCAGTTTGTTTTTGGCTTTGGACGTGACGCCAAGAGCGAGCACAAGCTAGTTTGGGTGGACAAAAATAATAACCAACATTCAAAAGAGTTTTTTATAACCTCTCGTGATTACGATATCGATCGCATTACCGGCGTCGCAAAAAAATATGTCTCTCCACCGAAAGAGGTATTGCAGCGCATTCGTAACGACTCCAAGAAAGTGAGTGCTGCGCGTGCTAAAAGCAGCACGCTAGAATATTTTGACTCTCCAGTTTATCGTCCTGCAACAGGTCGTATTTCTGGTGTATACGGTAGTCAAAGGTATTTTAATGGCGAGCCTCGTCGCCCCCATTTTGGTCTAGATATCGCTAATAAAACCGGTACACCAATATGGGCGCCGTTGCCGGGTAAAGTTGTGCTTGCTGAAAAAGATCTGTATTACAGTGGTGGCACTTTGATTTTAGATCATGGCTACGGCATTACTTCGACCTATATTCATATGAGCAAATTACACGTTAAAGTAGGCGACATGGTTTCCACAGGTGACGTAATAGGTGATATTGGCGCAACTGGCCGCGTGACGGGCCCACATTTAGATTGGCGCTTCAATTGGTACGGTGAGAGACTGGACCCTGAATTACTAATGATAGATAAACCAGCAAACAAAAGCAGTAAATAATGACAGAACAAGATAGAGACGCAACCATTGCGAAACGTATTAATGACTCGATAACATCGGTAACCAAAACTGTATTTCCGGGCAGAACCAATCATCACAACACGCTTTTTGGTGGCGATGCGTTGGCGTGGATGGATGAAGTGGCGTTTATCGCGGCAACAAGGTTTTGTCGCAAACCATTGGTAACAATTTCCTCGGACCGTGTAGACTTTAAAGAAGCTATTCCCGCGGGCACGTTTGCTGAGCTTGTTGCGAAGGTTGTTCATGTTGGTAACACAAGTCTTAAAGTAGAAGTGCAAATTTTCTTGGAAACAATGCACAAAGATGACAAGCACCTAGCAATTTCAGGCAGCTTTACATTTGTAGCGGTTGATGACAATCACAGGCCGACACCTGTTGTATGTGAAAATATGTTGAACGGGTTTCAATAATACTTAGAGGGGGCGATAGCCCCCTTTGTTATATATTTAAAGCTTATTGTTGTACCTTCATTTTTAGCTTCAGCCTATTCTCTATAGTTATCAATTAGCCTCACCATGCAATCATTGCCAGTCACTTGTGCATAATATGTGTTTTTTTCAATTCAGCTTGGTCGTATACAATTGTACCCAACAATGCTTTTGGCACTGCGCGCTAAACTGCGTGAAAGATTCCAACTTTATTTAACTGACTTTCTGCTCCTTTAGTACCAATCAGTTGAATCAATCACTAAGCTTTAGCGGGTTATCAAGGCCAATTTGGATAATTATGGACTGATTAACTCTATGTGATATCTGCCTCAAGGGATCTTTGAGATTTACCCAAAGCTGATAATTCATAAAAATTTAATATGTGTTTTTTTCACGCCGATTCCGATATTTGTAAAATATAAGTCATCAGCATCCAAGGGGGAGTATTACTATCTGAGTAACCTGATCTACACTTACTTTTGGCTTAAACAAACAGTAAGGAGCTTGTGATGATTACTATACATAGAGAATATTGCTTATCTGGAGAAAGAAATTTACATGCCCATGTTGAAGTCTTCCCAACAGGTCAGCTGGATGTCGATATTGTTGAGCTTCATGAGCACCATTCAACCCAATTTGATAATATTAAATATGAACACACTGGTGCCGATATTGTGATCACAGGTATTGAAGGATCTACTAGCTGGCAAGTTGTACTTAAAGAGCGCGATGCAAGAGAGCTATCCCACCTTATTGCAGATGCAAATGAGGAGTATGAGATACTAATGCGAGACCTTGGTTAGTAAAGTCCCGTCATAATTTCGACTATAAATACCTACAGATATGTAGTGGTCATAATAGTTTAGGTGCTCAGGTTTTTATTGCTGTACTCAAGTCAGGTGAGCACCTAGTGACAACCCCTCCTTAAATATAATCCCCATGCATATTTAGCGAATTATCTTAATGATTTTTCACAGTATTTGTTTTTGTGACTACAATTTATATATACATGGATCCGCCAAAATAGGTATCAATAGTGAGATACAGCCTTAAAACTGTGCTTACGGTCTTTATATTAGCCAGCTTGATCACTGCATTGGTCAATTTGATAATACTTAATAGCAGCCAAAGCGTTAAAGACAAACATGAGTTTTGGGTGATCCATACGCATGAAGTGATTGATTTAGTGAACCAACTCAGAACACAGATTAAAAATGCTGAAACAGGGCAACGTGGGTTTTTGCTTACTCATGATTTGCAGTATCTACAGCCTTATAACTCGGGCACCAAATTAACCTCTAAACTATTTGAAGCGCTGAAAATCAAAACGCAAGACAACCCAGTTCAACAAAACAGGTTGTCAGAGTTGATTGTGATACTGAACAATAAGTTTTCGGAGTTAGAACAAACAATTCAGCTTGTCAAAAATGGCCAGGAGCAAGACGCGTTAGAGCTTGTCAGAACGAACCTTGGACGTCATTTAATGGGAGAGATTGAGAATACTTTGTTGGCCTTTGAAAAAGAGGAGAGGGTACTACTAGAAGCGAGAACCTCAGAGTATAAAGAGGCAAAAGCGCTGTACCATATTTCAGTCTGGTTACTCGAAGCCATGTATTTGATCTTAATCATTTGGGTAATTTACACGATAAAATATAAGGTATTGGAACCGCTTCAGACCCTTAATACATATGTGAAAAGCGACCTTGCAGAAAATTCGATTTTAACTTCTCAGGGAGATAGTTGTCACGAAGTAGAGCAGTTAGCCAGCGACATAAAAAAACGCTGTGCGGACAGCGAGGCAACCATTGTTAAATTGCAACAAGCTCAAACACTCGACTCTGATTTACTCAGTGCTCAGAATCAGTTTTTAGTCGATTTGAGCCTGAAGACGAAATTACCAGCACACAAGGTGTACACTGCTCTTAAAAAGTTTAAGGGTAATTCTGCTTCGTTCAATAACAGCGATGAACTTAATGAGCTTATATCTATCGCGCATATGCTAGCCGAAACCCCTGAAGAGATAGATAACTTCGTAAATAGCGTGGAGCAAAAGGATACTAAACGTGATGCCGCCGATTGATCGATTGATATCCTTCGTTTTTTATTCCGATGAGTATGAAAGTTCTTTCATTACTTGGAATGTTCCAAGAATGTGAAGTAATTTTACCGTATTCAGTATATAATTGCCAAAATGGAAATAAAAACGCACGTTAGTTTTCTTCATTCAAGAGTTTCAGTGGTGATTTAGGGTAGTAGATGCCGAGTTCTGTATTTTTCTTAATATTGTTAATTGGCACGTTGCACCATTGGATCGGATACAAGCTTATTTTAAATAAAAAGGCGTTAGAACGGGTCAAGCCAAAACGTTTGCTAGGCCGATTTTGCACAAAAAAGGTACTGCTGACTATGTGGCATTTCTCCACAGCCTGTTGGTTTGGATTTGGTGGTGTTATTTTTGTCTTTACGGTGTTTGAAAACCCGTCAAAAGAAACGGTCTTATTCGTTGCACTTTGTGTCTTTTCAATTAGTGGTTGGTTGTGTACTTATTCGCGAAACCACAAACTGATTTATTGGTGTATCTTTTTAATTATGTCTTCTATGAGCTTTATCGTTGCTAAACATTAATGCACAGCCCCACAATTTGTATGGGCCTGTGCATTTGTATAATTTAGTTAAATGATGGGGTTGTTGCTATAAATAATCGACTTAGTAAAAGTATCTAGCACCATTCCATAACGGCGTGTTGCCGCCGTCTAAACCGACGAATTTGATTTGTCCTTCAATCGCGTCGTCTGGAATTGCATACTCGATAGTTTTACTTGAATTTCCGTAAGCGCTCGCTTGGATCCGTTGCATTTTTACGTCGTTAAAGTACACGTCCACAAACTCAGTATTAGTGACTTCGACAGAGAGTGTTCTGCCTGTACCACTAAGGTCAGAAACGTGTGGTTGCAAGAATGTCACCGTCGATTTGCTTTGAACTTGATTAAGTAGATCTCTTGCAATGGTGTCAAAGTTGCCAACACCATTATCCAGCAAGCTATTAAGCGTCTGCGGTACTACTTTGTCTGATACGCAACCAAAATCTTCTATGAGTGCATTTTTATTGTGGCCGTGACGGACCATTTGTCTCCAAGAAACCGTCATTTCTTGGCCATGAGGAAGCGCCTCAAAATAAGGTGCACCAATATACTGTGCAAAAACAGAGTGTCTCATAACGTTTGCACCGCCAGCACCTGTACGAGTGTGTTCACCGTATACTTTAGCTACACCATTATCCTGAACTGCACAAGTGAATACATCACCTGATGAATAAGTTTTAGCATTAGACCATACACCGACTGGTTTGTAATAGTTTTGACCAAATACGTTGTTCTCGGGAACAGTAATGTAGGTTGCATTTGCCGTGTATCTTGCATTTGTACCAACAACATCAGCAAGTACTTTTTGCCAGTGAGGGCCGAATGTGCTGAAGATTGTGTCGTGAAGGATGTCATAGTTCAGCTGAGTATTGATAAATCTGAGCTCTGTTGGCTTAGCTTGTTTTTTTGAAAACAATTGCACGAGTCTATCAGCATAGGTGATCAATCCACCAGGGTTATTTCGAACGTCAAAAACCAATGCATCTGTATCTGCTAGCTGATTTTGAAGAAGGTCGATAAGTAGCCATAGTGAGTAATCGATTGAACCAACAACACTGAAGCTATCAAGTTTGATATAACCGACTTTTTTACCGTCAACTTCGCGGATTGCCCATGACACTTCTGGATCTGCCGTTGGAGTCGTTGCAAATGGGGTGCCTGAATCGCTGTCTAATTCAGCTTTGACTAGTTCATGCTCAGCTGCTTCGAAGTTTGTACTTTCTTCAAGTAAATCTGCAATGGCTGTTTCATTGCTGTTGGAAGCCGTAGCATTAGCTGGAAGTCTTGTGATCCAAGGAATGGTAGTGGTATATGTTTCACCAGTTACGTGAGATACAAATTCGATAGTGACGTCATTCTTTTCAGGGACAAGTGAAACGGAGTGCCTTTTGCGAGTGATGGCGCTCAGAGCTCGAATAAAGCCTGCGTCTTCATTTGCGCCGTAACCTGTGTTTAGGTTTTGCTCAACGACCTTGTGAATTGACACACCATTATAAGACACAACCTTATCTCCAACTTCTGGTAAACGGCTGTCGGTCACATATGGCGAAATATTTTCAAGAATGTTCGAAACGCGCACTTCAGCGTTACCAAACACATCTAACGTTTTATCGAATTCAAATGGTAGGTAAGTTGCATAGCTTCTCACAGGCTGAGGGTGTACATAGACCAAGTGCAAATCACGCTGAGCTTTAAAGATTTTTGTTAAGCGTGCGTGTAATTGTTCTGTACTTAGGTTATCTAACTCAGCAATTACTTTATGAATTTCGGAAACAGCATTCACATGCCCTGTTGGGGAAATACCATAATAGATGTCTTTTGCGTATTGGTGTACGTATAGATCTTCTAAGAAAATTCTTGCTTGTTCTACAACGCGTTCTTTTTCTTGTTGTGTATATTCAGGAGACTTAATTTGGTCTCTCACTTCTGCCAGTGGCGCATAGTTGTTTGCCAAAGTTGCTGAACTAAAAACAAGTGCTAATGTACTAGCCAGTAATGACTTTCTCATTTATATATCCTTACGGTTTTGTTGTAGTCAGGTATAAAAAACCGAAGTTTTTCTGAAAAATAACAAAATCGGACCTAAAATTTACACAAAAGAAACATCTGGCTGATTTGAAGGGGAGGAGGCAAGTAAAAAGGCAATTAAAGCCAGCGCAACGTGGGTCACACTGGCAACAGTGTTGTCAGATTATACGATTTTGAATGAACCTTTCATAATTGCAAAATGACCTGGGAAAGAACAGAAAAAGTTATATTCCAAATCTTTGCTCATATTTTTAGTCGAAAAAGTGATTGATGTAGACTCTCCACCACCGATCACTTTGGTAAAAGCAAATACTCGAGGATCATTTGGCTTTACATAGCTATTTTTTACGCCAGCTCGCATACCATCAGAAGCGACGGCTTTTACGTTTTTTTTCTCGGTTAAAACCCAATTGTGACCCATAGCGGCGGCAGGTAACTTACCCGTATGAACGAGTGTGAGTTTTACTTCTTCACATTTACTTGGAACAGACAAAGCTTTTTCAGAAAACTGCATCATGTCATTGGATTCTATGGCTAATTCACAGTCATTTGCTGAAGCTTGAAATGCTGAAATGCACAGTGCGGCAACTGCTACTTTGTTTATAACCTTCATTGATGTTACTCCTTAAATGGAAATTATTCGCATTATCGAGCAAATCGTTCTATTAGTAAATTGTTAGATACCTAAAAACGGTAATATTTGTAAATTATAAAGTGATCTAGATCACAGAACTTTGTGTTAATCCATTTCTGTAGTTTACTTTTATTGTGCAAACCGTAATAGTTTATGATGTTTGTTTAATTCTATGTTTCTTTCCCCCGATCTGTAACCCTTTATTACTAATACTGATTCATTAATTTCAACCATTGAGCAAGTTGAATATAAATAAAAATAATAATTGATCTCATTAACTGTGTTGGTTAGTATTTTCGCGATGGAATTTTTCATCCTTAATCATGTGAACTATGAAAAATAGATAATTTGGGGAAATTGTGAAAACTTTTAAACATTTTACGCTAACACTTGTTTGTGCAGCGGTACTTGCGGGATGTAACGGTGATGACGGTAATAATGGAGAACAAGGTGCTCAAGGTGAGCAGGGCGTTCAAGGCGAGCAAGGCGTTCAAGGTGAGCAGGGCGTTCAAGGTGAGCAGGGTGTTCAAGGCCTAGATGGTGTTGTGAGATACGCTGTTGCGAAAGATGTCGTGCAAACCAATGCTCAGCATGCTTATGCGGTTTATAGTGATTCATTGCAAACAGCCAAAACACTAAAAGAAAAAATCGATGCATTTGTTGCGCTACCAACTGATGAAAACTTCACTGCTGCAAAACAAGCTTGGTTAGATGCCCGTGAACCTTATGGTCAATCTGAAGTGTATCGTTTTAGAGACGGCCCAATTGATGATTTGACTACCAATGATGCTGGGCAGCCAGTACTAGTGAAAGAAGAAGGCCCAGAGGGAGCTATCAATGCTTGGCCTTTGGCTGAAGCTATGATTGATTACACCATAGATATGGACGGATTGCAGGCTAGAGGTGACGATGTTATCTATTCGACTGGGGGTAATATTATCGCCGATGCTACCAGCTTCCCTGATATAACCGCAGAGCTAATTAAGAATCAATTTGAAGTGAATGACGAAGAGGCAAATGTGTCTTCTGGTTATCATGCAATTGAGTTTTTATTGTGGGGCCAAGACCTAAATCAAGATGGTTCGTACACACAAGCGCGAGATTTTACAGCGGGCCACCGCCCAGTTACTGATTATTATACAACCGCAAATACTCAAACCATCAATACAGTGGATACTTGTACGTCGGGAACAAATGTTTCTGGAGATACCATTTGCTCAAGAAGGGGGATGTATTTAAAAGCGGCAGCAGAGCTACTTGTTGATGACTTGCAAGGTGTTGTAGATGCTTGGACTCCAGGCTCTGGTTTCCACTACATAAATTACACGAAAGAAGAAAATGCAGAGGCAAATTTGGCTGCCATGCTTGAAAGTATGGGTCGATTAGGCCATGGCGAGCTAGCTGGAGAGCGTATGAGTGTGGCTGTTAGAACTGATAGCCAAGAGGACGAACACTCGTGTTTTTCAGACAATACGCATAGAGATATTTTGTTGAATGCATTGGGTATAGAAAACCACTATTTAGGCACTTATACCAGAACAGATGGTGAAGTGTTGAAAGGAGCGGGTATTCATGACTTGCTAATGTCTGCAGGCCACAAAGAACTAGCAGGCGAATTACAAACTGCTATCGATGCGACAATGGCCGCTGTACGAGTAATCGATGACAACGCGAAGAACAATAACTTACCGTTTGATGTACAAATCCAGACCACAAAGAATCAATTGGAAGTTCGTGCTGCAATGACAGCTCTTAAAGATCAAACTGCAATTGTTCAGAAAGTCATCGATACGCTTGGTTTACAAACTGAGTCGCTAACTGGTGACACTGAAGAAGAGTTTTAATTAGTTAGTCACATCACAAAGCCGACTTATTGTCGGCTTTTGACGTTTACTCTAATGATTCGAAGTAGGGGCATTGAATCATGAATTACAAAATTACAAAATTGATTTTGGTTTTACTTTTTTCAAACAGTGTGTTGGTAGGCTGTGGCGGTGGCTCAGACGGAGCATCACAGAACCAACCAAGTCCGCAACAGCCTACAGACGGCAATGTTACGCCACCGCAGCCTGACGATGGAAATAATAATGAACCAGAACCAGATGATGGAAATGAAGATCCAGATAACACTGATGATCAATCACCTTCAAATTTAGCATTCGATGTAGATCCCAAAGATGGCCTTGAACCCTTGTTAACAGATACGCCTGACAAAAGTGAACATTTGTCTGCTGGAGCTGCGACATCTTTTACATTAAATGAAGATGCTTTTGGTGAAGCGATTCCGTCCATAGAGGCTAATTTTTCGTTAGATAGTAATTTTAAAGCAGGTGACCACATATTTAGAAAGAATCACGAAGGACAGGGCCCACTATTTAACAATGAAAGCTGTCAGGGATGTCACATTAGAGATGGCAGAGGTGAATTGCCACAAAGTACCGAAGACTCAATGTTAAGCATGTTTTTTCGAATAGGTGATAGCCAAGGGAATTTGGACCCAATCTACGGTGACCAAATTCAAGTTTTTGGCACAATTGATGGATTATCAAGCAGTGCCAAAGCCAAATTTAATGGCGCGATTGATGATGCGCTAGCATACGGTGAAGCACATACTTGGGTTGAATACGAGTTGATAAGCGGAACGTTTTCAGATGGAGAAGCTTATGAATTGAGAAAACCAATAAATAAAGCCAGAGATTTGTCATACGGCCCGTTTATGGAAGGTGTTCAGTTCTCTGCGAGAGTAACGCCTCATGTTTTTGGCTCTGGCCTAATAGAAAGCATACCTGAGTCTGCAATTTTAGCTTACGCAGATGAAAACGACGAGAATAAGGATGGTATTTCAGGGCGTGCGGCCTTTACAGAGCACCCTACAACTGGAGAAAAATTACTGGCTAGATTTGGATATAAAGCGGTTACCGGTTCAGTGTTGCAGCAAGCTTCGGGCGCTTACAGAGGCGATATGGGAGTGACAAATTCACTTGTTCCCGAAGAAGTATGTACGAATCAACAAGTTGCATGTCTCACACAAGCTGAAAAAGAGCAAAAGCAGCATCATCAGGGGGTTGATCTCGGTAACTTGGACTTAGCGTTAGTAGAATTCTATAACCGAACCTTAGCTGTACCTGTTCGCCGCGGTTTTGATGCTGACAATAACACATGGAGTGCTGATGTTTTAAAGGGGCGAGCCATGTTTTTTTCAGCTAATTGCCACAGTTGTCACGTCCCAAGACATAAGACTGGTGAAGCACAAGGCAGTATTTTGGGCGACGTGGACATTCTTGGTTTGAGTGATACGCGTACCAATATTACAGCACTGGAAAATCTAGTTATCTATCCATACACAGATTTATTGCTTCATGATATGGGTGGGCAGTGTGAAATGAAACGAGAATTACAAAGCGGTGAAGCGTGCGATGATCTCACTTCAAATTCATGCCTATATGTCCAGCGCTGCGAAGGGCTAGCTGATGGAAGGCCGGAAGGCGAAGCATCGGGAAGCGAATGGAAAACACCAGCTCTTTGGGGGCTTGGACTGGTTCAAACGGTTAATCCTAGAGCAACTTTTTTACACGACGGGCGGGCACGGACAATCAGTGAAGCGATACTTTGGCATGGCGGGGAGGCCCAACAGGCACAGCAAAACTTCGTAAATATGACCAAGTCAGATAGGCAAGCTTTAATAAAATTTCTAGAGTCGTTGTAATGATGGTGAGAATGATATTTTCAACGCTGATTTTCATAGCAACCATTTCACTACTTGTAGTTTTTGTACAAAGTTCAGTATATCAACCACCTGCGTTTTCTCAGCAAGAAATGAAACCTGCCGGTGAATCTACCGCTCGTAGAGTACCAAGAAGAAGCTTTATTGAACCGATAGCAAATGAAGACGGTATGATTTTGTTTGATTTTTGGGATGGCTTTTCATTTTTTCGCGATCCATGGGTAGCTGCACCTTCAATCACCAGAGACCGTGATGGTTTAGGCCCCCTTTACAATGCGAGATCATGTAAAGCTTGCCACAACAGTGGCGGGCGAGGAAAGTTAGGTGAATCGGGTGAAATTGCGAAAATGTCGCTACTATTTCGCTTTCTAAAAGATGATGGCAATGTGGACAGCCGTTACGGGGGGCAGCTACAGCCGTTTTCAGTTAGATTAAGCCACAGTAGAATTAAAACGCCGACAATAGCGGAAGGTCAGGTGATAGTTCATTATGACTTAATTGAAGGTAAGTACGACGATGGAACCCCTTACACACTAAGAAAACCAAGGTATGAACTAATAGACTTGGGGTACGGAAAAATTGACAAAGATAGCTTTATTTCTGCTCGATATGCACCTGCAATTTACGGAATGGGCTTATTGGATGCTATTAATGAAGAGGATTTACTTGCACAAGAAGATACGCACGATAAAAACAAAGACGGGATCAGCGCCAAATATAATCGAGTTGAAAATGTTAAAACAGGCGAGTTGGCAATTGGACGTTTTGGTTTTAAAGGTCTTCACCCAACATTAGAGCAGCAAGTTGCCGGTGCGTTTTTAAATGATATTGGAATTACCAATCCAGTTTTTAAGTCTGAGAATTGTTTATCACATCAAACCGGTTGTAATCAGGCCGCTAGTATAGAACCCGCATCCATATTAGATATTCCTAAAAAACTCTTTGAACCAACGTTATACATGAGTCAAACAGTGACAGTCCCACCTGCAAGAAAGTTGAAATCAAAAAAGGCTCAGCAGGGGCGAAAGCACTTTTACCAGCTAAATTGTAATGGCTGCCACACGCCTAGCTACACGACCTCATCAGATTATCCTGTCGATAAGTTAGCGAATCAAAAAATCTGGCCATATACCAATTTAGCACTGCATGACATGGGAGAAGGGTTAGCTGACCGAGGAATGGAAAACCAAGCGAACGGAAGTGAATGGCGTACGCCGCCTTTGTGGGGAATTGGCCTACAGAAACGAATTCAAGGGTTTGAAGGCTACCTTCATGATGGCAGGGCAAAAACCATTGAAGAAGCTGTGCTATGGCATGGTGGCGAGGCCAAGAAACAGCAGCAAGCCTTTAAAGCACTTTCACTGCAAGAGCGTGAATCTCTAATTTATTTTCTAAAACAAATTTAAAATTTCATTAGGATAAAACAATGACTATTAAAAATGATTTATTGATATTATCGATAGTAAGTTCGTTGTGTTTGCCCTTGCTTTCAGGGTGCGGAGGCTCAGGCGGCGATAGTGCAACCCCTACCAATAACGCCGGGGCTGACAATGGCACATCAGACGGCGGCACATCAGATGGCGGCACATCAGACGGCGGCACATCAGATGGCGGTACATCAGATGGCGGTACATCAGATGGCGGTACATCAGATGGCGGTACACTAGCTCCTGGTGAAATGCAGGTTGCTGAAGGACAAAGCAAGGTATTAGGTGCGGTTAGTGACTCTGTAATTACGCCTATGTATCAGTCTTTTTTAGATTCGACCCAATCTTTGGTCAGCGCTACAAATACATACTGTAATATTAGTGAGCCTCAACAAAGTGATTTGAGTCAGCTTCAAGACTCATGGAAGCAAGTAAATAGTCAATGGCAGATGATCCGTGCAACTAAATTTGGCCCTCTTGCTGACAATTTTACGTATTCTAGGATCCAACTTTGGCCATTTTTACCAAGTAGAATTGTCAGCTCTGTCGAAAGCACAATTGAAACCAGTTACGACTTTTCACAGGGGTTTAATGATTCTACTCATCAAAGACAAGGTTTGCCTGCTTTCGAGTATTTAGTATTCAATCAAGAAACAGATACGAATATCTTAACAGCAGCAGACAAAGCCCAGCGATGCAACTATCTGAAAGCCATTGCGAGCAACGTGAATAGTTTAATGACTTCGGTTAATTCTCAATGGGTAAGCGAATTTTCACAGCAATTCAAGGCAGGTAATGGTGAATTTGAAAGCAGTAAAAGTGCGCTTGAAACACTTTTTAAATACTGGTTTGAGTATTTAGAGGTGATAGCAGATGACAAACTAAAGAAACCATTAGGCCTTGATGTGCCGGGCAAACCGGAAGAGCTGGAAAGCCATTGGGCACAGGTGAGTTTACAAAGTATTGAGTCGAATATTACATCTTTGAAAGCGTTATACGATGCTGGTGATGAGTTTGGCTTTGATGACTATCTGGTAGCCGTTAACAATAGAGAAGATTTAAAGGATGATATCAATGAGCGCTTCGAAGTAATCTTTGCCATATTGAAAACGATGGAAGGGAATAAATTAGCAGACTTAATTCAACAGTCAGAAGGTCGCGAAAAAATTAATGAGTTAGGCGTAGCCATCACTGCTTTGCGAACCGTCATGAGTACAGACTTTGTTCAGGTAACAGATATACAGCCAGGGTTCAACACTAATGACGGCGATTAAAAACGGTAAGCCGAGAAGAGAGTTTTGTAAAAGCGTGCTCGCACTGAGTGCTTTATTACCCGCTGGTTCGCTAATTTCTGGTTGTTTAATCCAATCAAATAGGGTGTTTGCTAGTGCATTTACCTTATCATCCGGAGAGCACTTTGTTGGTTGGTTTGATAACAACGGAGTACTGCGTGGAAAAGTAGCTTTGCCACAAAGAGCGCACGATTTGCATTTTTTTCCTGATAAACAAGTGCTGTTAGCGTTTTCGCGTAGACCGGGGCGCTATTTCCATATTATCAATTTGCATGAGCAAAGGGTTGTCAGAAGTATTGAGGCTTCGAAAGCACATCATTTTTATGGTCATGGCATTTTGAGCAAAGATGGAAACTGGTTGTTCACAACAGAGAATAAATTTGATGATGCACAGAATCCGAATGAAGGTGTGATTGCAGTGAGAAACACCGCAAACTGGAAAGTAGAGACATTTCTCCCCAGTGGCGGTGTTGGTCCTCATCAACTTCAAAGTTTGTCTGACCCAAATATATTAGTCATTGCAAACGGTGGGATCCATACTCACCCAAGCTCAACAAGAACAAAATTGAATCTCAATGATATGAAGCCCAATCTATCTTATTTGGATTTGAAAAAAGGGCACATTATTGATTCTGTTGCGCCGCCTCATCATCAGCTGAGTACTCGGCATTTGTGTGTCGACCAGCAAGATAATATATACGTTGGTTGTCAATTTCAGGGTCCAGATTACATTATTAAACCTTTAATTTATAAGCACAAAATGAACTCAAAGCTTGAGCCGCTTAAAGCACCACAAGCGACTTGGCTTAGCTTCAAACAATACACTGCAAGTTTGGCTGTAGATGAAAAACGAAAAACGCTTGGTGTGACCTCTCCCAAAGGCAATATCACAAGCTTTTGGGATTTAGAGACTCTTTCGCTTAAAAAGGTTGTTAGTGTCAGAGACTGTGCAGGCCTTTGCGCTTCCGAATCAGGTTTTATGATATCTACAGGTAGAGGTGAAATAGTGCAGGGTTCTAATGTACTCAATTCAAACTCAGGCCTACGTTGGGACAATCACATGGCCGGTTAAATTGAGGAGTAAATTATACTCAGGTAACTTACTGAGAAAATAAGTGCTTTTTTCATTTTCTGTTTAACTTTTATCTTTAGCCACATACCCTGTGGCTAAATAATTTTCAATTCCAGTGTTATTTTTCAAAATGTTGCCAGTTTGTATTTAAGTGTAATAGAAAAGCAATTCGTATTAACCCTTTCTCTTTCTTGCTTGCAGAGCATTGATTAAAGACTTTTTTATTGCTTTTTTGTATTTAATGACAAAAAAATTAAAAAGTGTAAATAAAAGGTTGTAATTGTATTTTTGTTTGTGTAGTTTGTTTTTAAACAAGGTACATGGTTAAATATTAAACAGGACACCACCGCATCGGATGCGGATAAGAATAATAATTAGGAATCAACATGAAAAAAACATTTAAGTTAACATCGGTCGCATTCGCAGTTGCTGCGCTTTCTGCAACGGTTGCTCAAGCTCAAGAGACAAAACAGTACATTCTAAAACAGAGTGATCTTAGTATTTTTGCTCCTGAGACGAGCCGTTTTTCTAGAGCAAATATTGCAGAGAGCTTTAGCGCGGAACCAACAGCAGAAGTATTGTCTGCGGATCCCAATGGTACGGTTGTGACAATGGAGCTTACACCAGAGCAAGTGGCAAAACTTAAAGCATCTGGTCAATATGCTTATATCGAAGAAGACATTGAATACAAGCCGTTTACTCAAGACTTTGCTGGTGAGGCATCGCCTTACGGTTTAGCTGAAGTGCAAGCAAACTTGTTGCAAGACACAAACGCTGATCTATTCAAAGTCTGTGTTATTGACTCTGGTTATGATTTAGGCCACCCAGATTTACCTCAAAATGCGACAGGTTTCACTGATTTACCAGGTGGATTAACTTGGTACCAAGACGGTTCCGGCCACGGAACACACGTTGCTGGTACTATCGTTGCACTTAAAAACGGTAAAGGCGTTGTAGGTGTACTTCCTAACGACAGAGTAGGGATCCATAACGTTCGAGTATTTGATAACGACGGTAAACAAGGTCTAACATCTCGTATCGCTCGCGCTGTAGATAACTGTGTAGAAAATGGCGCAAAAGTCATCAACATGAGTTTGGGTGGTGGTAGCCCAAGTCAATATTTCCAAGAGCGTCTGCAAGCAGCATACGACAAAGGTGTATTGTTGATTGCCGCAGCCGGTAATGATGGTAATGCGACCATGAGTTATCCAGCAAGTTACGATACGGTTGTTTCAGTCGCGAATATTGACGAAAACCGAGTTAAAAACCCATCTTCTCAATATAATGTGCAAGTTGAAATCGCGGCGCCAGGTACTGATGTACTGTCAACTGTGCCAAGAAGTTCCGGTATTCTTGCTGCTATTACAACGGGTGGTAATCAAGTTAAAGCGGGCGGCATGACGCACTCAGTTGAAGGCACAGTGAGTGCTGATCTAGTTGATTGTGGCCAAGGCTTAACAACATGTGCTGCTACACAAAGCATCTGTTTAATTGAGCGTGGTGGTGCATCGTTCAAAGATAAGGCAGCTAATTGCCAAGCGGGTGGTGGTGTCGCTGCAATCATTTACAATAACTCGCCAGGTGAATTTGGTGGTACGCTTGGTGATACAAACCATGGCCTAACTATTCCTGTGCTTTCCTTATCACAAGAAGCAGGTACTGCACTTAAATCATCAGTTGGTAGCAGTGTGAAAGTTGAGCTGAACGCGGTACTAGATTACGGTCTTAAGAGCGGTACTTCAATGGCAAGCCCACATGTTGCAGGTGTTGCCGCACTAGTGTGGTCTCAGCACTCAAGTTGTACAAACGTCGATATTCGTAATGCACTAAATGCAACCGCGATTGATTTAGGTACAGCGGGTCGTGATGATGAATATGGCTATGGTCTAGTTCAAGCCAAAGCTGCTTCAGACTATATCGCGACACATGGTTGTAGCGGTGTACAAGACAATCAAGCGCCTGTTGCAGATTTTACTTTTAGCTGTTCAGCTCTAGCTTGTGACTTTGATGCAAGCTCAAGCCGCGATGCAGATGGTCAAGTAGTCAGTTATGACTGGAATGTTGGCGGATTCAATACAACGGGTGCAACAGTTGCGCATGCATTCGCAAATGCTGGCACATACCAAGTTTCTGTGACCGTAACAGACGATGCAGGCGCAACGCACAGCGTAACTAAGTCTGTAACTGTGACTGATGGTGTTGATAACACAGGTTGTGTAGGTCTGACCGAGTGGAACAGCGGTCAAGTTTACGTAGCTGGTACAGAGGTGTCTTACAATGGTAGCAAGTACCGCAGTAACTGGTGGAACCGTGGTGCAAACCCAGCACAAAACTCCAACGTTGGTAACGCCTGGAAAGTGTGGACTGACCTAGGTAAGTGTAACTAATTCCTTAAAACCTTGAGATTAAAGGTGCAAGGCGACATTTAATGTCGCCTTTTTTAGTTTTTCAACTGAAGATACCGATAATTTTTTCAATAAGCTGTTGCTTGTTGAAAGGCTTATAAAGGATACAATTTGTTGTTAAGTGCTCTATATCTTCATTGCCTATAAAGCCTGATATAAACATATATTTTAACTCTTTATTGCTTTTCAAAGCAGCCTGAATAAACTCAAGCCCGTCAATTTTAGGCATGATGACATCACTGATCACCAAATCAATGCTTTGCTCTTTTAGTATTGATAGGCCATCAACGGCATTGCTTGCTTCGACGACATTAACCTTAGTTCCTGTTAAAAAAGATTGAATTAAAAAACGAATATCTTCTTCATCGTCTACTACGAGTATATTTTTAATCTGTTGAGGGAGGGACAATAACTGCTTTTGGTGAGTAAAAGTTCCATTGGTAGATTTCTCAACCACAGCCGGAAAATAAACTGTAAATACTGTACCGATCCCTATTTCAGATGAAACATCGATTGCGCCATTTGAAGCTTTTACAAACCCGTAACACTGTGAAAGTCCTAAACCATTTCCTGTCTCTTTTTTGGTTGTAAAGAAAGGGTCGAACACTTTATCAATATTTTCCGGCAAAATTCCTTCACCTGTGTCTTGAAAGCTGACTCTTATCGTTTTTTCTGTTTTAAGTTCGAGAGCAGCCATTTGTTCATCAGATAACGTGACTTGCTGAGTTGATATTTTAAACTCTCCACCATTAGGCATCGCGTGCATGGCATTGATTGATAAGTTTAATAGGAGGTCTTCAAATAGGTTCTCTTCAATATGAGCACGGCTAATCAAGGGATTAAGTTCCAATGTGAGTCTAATTTTCGAGGTCATTGCAGCTTCGAGTAATTTTTTATTTTTCTTTATTAGCTCATTGAGATCGGTATATACAGGCGTACTGGGTTTCTTTTTTGCAAAAGTAAGCAAATTGCCAGTGAGCTTTTGCCCTCGATAGCAAGCTCTTTCAATAGCTTGGACGCATGAAGACGGGTCTTTATCGTGATCTGAAATAAGATTAGTGTAGCCCAAAATGATGCCTAGGATATTGTTAAAATCATGCGCAACGCCACCTGCAATATTACCTAGGGACTCTAGTTTTGAACTACGGTTGATTAATTTTGCCTGTTGTTCATGCTCACTCATGTCTTGAAAGTTAGCGATGAAATGCAGTTCGCCTTGTTCCGTTAACGGCATACTTGCGACTGAAATACGAATAGGGAAAATATAACCGGTTTTGTGTTTTGCCTTTACGTCTCTTCCTAGACGGTTATTGATAATCTGAGACTTTCCGGACTTGATGTAGTTAGCTAGCTTTGCGCTATGCTGATCTATGCCATCGGTTAACTCATCAATATTGTGCCCAACAATTTCGTCCTCTTGATAACCGAATATATTTTCGGCTTCGGGATTAAAGGAAAGAATTGTGCCATGTGAGTCGGTGGTAAATATACCTTCTAGCAGTGACTCTATAATACGCTTTTGCTCAGCTTCTTTTAGCTCAATCAATTTCTGTTTGGACTCGAGCTCGGTAATGTCTTCGCCTTTGAAAATAAAGCCGATAATTTCCTTTTCACTTGAGTGGTAGGGAATATAGGAGACTCTTAATGTACGCTCTTGTGGTGTCCCAACAAACAAGCTTTCTTTAAACGTGACTGAATTACCTTTTATAGCATGGTCGATTTTGCTCTTTAGTTTTTTAAAAAGGGTGTTGCCTAAAATGTCAGAGACGGTATGGCCAACAACTTCTTCACGTTTTTTTCCATGCAATTTTAAATAAGCTTGGTTAACTGTCTTAAATGTATACGTCAAATCAAGGAATGCGAACATATCACTCGAATTCTCAATAATTCCTTTGTATTGTTCGAGCTCTCTCATTTGCTTATATTTATCAGCTAGGCTGACCACAAATACGATGAATTCTTGACTGTCTTTATTGAAAATAGATCCACCAATTAATATCGGAACTTCTAAACCAGATTTGTGGATATAAACCTTTTCGAATGGGGTCCAGTACCCTTTGTCATTCGCTTCCTCTACAGCACGCAGATCGAGCGGCAGATACTTTTCTGGTGTCAGGTTCTTCCAATCTATTTTGCCATCAGTTAATTCGTCTTGTGTATAGCCAATCATTTCAAGCAGAGTTGAGTTAGCGTCGAGGATATTCCCTTTTGCATCTGAATGAATAATGCCAATGAAGTTTGACTCTTTCCACCTTTTAAAGCGCTCAGCTTCAGAGTCTAGTTGATGGTTTAGTTTGGTGAGCTCCTTGATGCTGTTATACAGGGCTTCTTCATTTTGATTGCGTTGTTGAAGCATGAAGTTAAGGGACTGCACGACCTCCTGGATCTCATGGATTGTATGGTGCTCTGTGATTGAAATGTGCTTATCATTAACTGCTTTTGCTAAAACCTCGTGAATTATCAAAAAGGGTTTGGTGATCCAACTGATCAATATAAAAGAAAGCAAAGAAACCAAGCAAAGTGCGCCAATTACAACTTCTATTGACTGCAAATTTAGTTCTTCAACCCGTTTAAATGCCTCGGCTTTGTCAATTTTTACAACCATACCCCAATCAGTTTCTGGGATGTGATGTGAAATGGCCAATACGGGGACCTCTCTATAATCGACATAGTCCGGAAATATGTCATTAGTACCATTGATCGCGTGTGTTATAGGGATTTCTAGGTTGCTTTTAGGCACTGTGAGGGAGAGGGCAACTGTTGGATCGTTTCTTGTTGGAGTAAGAAAGAAAGCATCTCCATTTTCATCGCGCGAAGCCAGAACTATTTCTCCACTTTTGCCTAAGCCTGTGTAGTCACTGACAATGGATCTAAGTTCATCATTTTTAAATGCAACCTCAATATAGCCAATTAGTTGTCCATCCAATTCGATTGGCTCGATAAAAAGGAGCAATTGCAATTGATCTGAAAACAGTATTTTTACGTTATAAAGTGAACTATCTTTTTTTAAGTCACTTACATTGATGAGAGAGCGCAAACCTTCTCTCGAAGTATAAATAAGTTCTTTGCCGTGATTGTAAATGGCGATGCCATAGATGCTTTCACTCGAAGAAATCGCGTGACTTATAATCTTATCTATTCGTGCTACATCTTTTTGAGCTGCATCGCGGTCAGATCGTTTTAATAATTGCCTAAGTTGAGTTCGACTCTTTATTAGGGCGACTGAGTTTTTTTTGTTCGCAAGTAGACTCGTAATTCGTTTGTGGTTAATGTCTGCAACATCTTGCAGTTTTGCGATGGTTTCGTTAAGTAGGAGCTGTTTTTCGCTTGTTATGTTTAACAGGTGAAATATGATTAAAGGAACCGTCGTGCAAGACAGCATAACCAAAAAAATTAATGTTCTCAGCTTCATTAAATTGTCTCAAACCAGCTAAAAGTAAGTGGGGTATTAAACCGACTACCACCGTTTCTGTTGGTAGCGTGAACGGCATAAAGTTATTGAAAGTATAGTCAAAAAGTGTGAAGTATGTGCGCTATGTAGAAAGGATTAAGTGCGTAACTCATGAAGTAATCTTTATCTATTTAGCATATGCCAGTAGGAGGCACTTTGAAATTACTTTGAATATTTCAATAGCTCTGACAACTTTGATGTAGTGACTAAAAGATTTTCACTTGCTGCGTCAATCTCTTGAATGGTGTTTTGTATTAATTCATTCAGTCTGAGGTTTTCTTCGTTCGGGATGTTTAAAGACTGTAAATGCTCGGTGATTTTATACGTCATGATGGTGAGTAATCTATTTGTATCGATTTGATAGTCGGATATATTGAAACAAAGCTCATCAAGGTTTCTAGAAAGGTCACACGATATTGGTGTTTTTTCCCCTAATGCAGAAAGCGCGATTATTTTTGCATTCATCGCTTGAGCTATGTCTGAAACGGAATGTTTAATTTCCTTAAAGCTTAGGCTTTCGCACTCTATATTTTTGATTAAAAAGGAAACTTGCTCTTCGTTTACGAGCATTCTGTTTGCGAATTCATGTATTTGCCCTGTATGTCGAAGTATCTCAAAGATTTCTTCTTCGATTGGTGTCGGGCGAATATGGTCGTCGCGTAAGCATTTAACATTGGGTAGCCTGAAACAAATTGATGTCTGTAAACCAAAATTTGACATTAATGAAAAAAACGCATCGGCAATATTCTGCGGGTTAGTGCAACCAGATAAATAGTTGTAAAAGTGCATAATTTGGTTGCATAGTGGCGCTTGTGTATTGTAATGATTGGGAGAGTAGGTGTTTTTTAGAGGTTCTTCACGCAACTTTTGCTTGGTGATATGACGTTGAATGCTTGATGCGATTTTATGCTTGAGATCTTCTATTTCAAAGGGCTTGCCTAAAAAGTCTGCGGCACCTAGTTCATAAGCTTTTAGCTTTTGTGCTATGTCAGTTTCACCCGAGACAAATATTATCTCGACGTCCGTTAATTCTCGTTTTTGTTGGTTGAGTTCATTACAAAGTTCTATTCCGGAAATATCTGGCAAATGTAGGTCGAGTATAATTGCCTGTGGGTTTAATGTGTTCACGGCCCCGAGCGCATCCCGTGCACATGTAAAAAAATGAACATCGAAGTGGGTGTTTAATACCTCCCTGTAGAGATTTAAATACTCTAAATCGTCTTCTACAATCATGACTTTTCCTGCTAACTGTTTCATAGAGATACCTCTGTGGGAGTATGATTGTAAAAGCGCATTGCTCATGAAAGCGTGTGTACCATTAACAGTTATAGCGTCCATATGTGTCTATACTTTGTCTAACATGTTTCTGAAATATCTCTGTACACAAAATTGATCAAATGAGGAAACTTAGTGCACTCTTTACTCCTAATTGAAGATGATGAACAACTGGCCGAGGTGACTTGTGCATACTTGGAGCTAACTGGATTTAAGGTAGATGTGGTTAACAGTGCGAAAACTTGCTGGGATGCTTTACAAAAAAAAAGCTACGCGCTAATGATACTCGATTTAGGTTTACCAGACGAAGATGGTTTGGTTTTACTGCGTAAATTGAAAAGCAATAAAACTTCGACACCCATCATTATTTCATCTGGCCGGGGAAGTGATGAAGATAGAATTGCTGGTTTAGAGTTCGGTGCCAGTGACTATCTAGCAAAGCCGTATACGGTTAAGGAGTTGTTGTTACGAATTAACCTCTTAATTGACGCAACTTCAATGCAGCCCAAAACAATAGGAATATTGTATCTTGCTGACAAAAAGCTAGATATCTACAATCAAATGTTATTGGAACATTCCGGTGCAGAGATTGAATTGACATACCATGAACAAGCAGTTCTGTTTTTGCTGGCAAAAAACGCGCCGCGCACATATTCGCGAGAGGAGATAATAGATGCGACTCGACTAGGTGAAGGCCCTGAATCTATCCGGGCTGTCGATACAATTATTTGCAGACTAAGGAAAAAAATCGAAATTAACCCAAGAAAACCTCAAGTAATAAAAACAAAAGTGGGTGTTGGATATAAAATCATTGTTAACGCACGCATATAGCCGTTGGGAGTTTCAACTTCATCCTCTAGCTATAAATTTTAGGGTGATCAGAGTCTTTTTAAAAATAGGACGGAGAACTTATTTGTTGTCACTGTATTTTAAGTTTTAGTTTACTAGTTTGTACAAAGTGTTTTAAGTCAAATTGAAGTCAGTTACATCCTATCTTATTCGGTCTACAATTTATTGAGTTAATAAAAGGTGGGTAGAGCTTTGGGTTATAGTTTAAAAAGTGTTCTTTTGATTTTTATGATTTTTAGCCTTGTCGCAGCAGGCGTGAACCTATCTATCATAGTGAGTAGTCATGCAAATAAAAATGAACATGAATATTGGTTAATACATACGTATGAAGTCATCGATTTAATTAGCCAGCTCAAAGTACATGTTAAAAATGCAGAAACAGGTCAGCGAGGGTTTTTGCTCACTCAAAATATGGATTACCTAGAACCGTTTAGAAAGGGAACAAATTTAAGCTTAAGCACTTTTGAGGTATTAATGCGCAAAACGGCTGACAATCCGACACAACAAAAACGGCTCGCTGAGCTCGATGTCATTCTTAATAAAAAGTTTTCAGAACTAGAGCAAACAATCGAGCTATTACAGCATGCTACGAAGCAAGAAGCCGTTGATTTAGTCAAAACTGACTTAGGTAAACACCTAATGGAAGAGATAGAGTTGGTTCTGTTTGCTTTTGAACAAGAGGAAAGAAACTTACTTAGTAAACGCACAAGAGAATATCAAGATGCGAAAAGATTACTCTCTTCGTCCATCGTGATGTTAGAGCTTGTGTATGCCATTTTGATAATTTGGTTAATCTATTCAATTTGGTATAAAGTTCTTAAACCGATAAGTGTGCTGGTATCGTATATAAAACACTATCCAGAGGTAACCAAGTTTGAAATAGCTCAGCAAGACAATTGTGAAGAGGTAAGTGAGTTGGCGCGCGGCATTAAAAGTCGTTGCTCAGAATCTGAAGCAGTGATCTCGACGCTTCAAAAAAGCGAAAAAGAGGCAGTTGAAAAACAGCGACTAAACCTTCGGGGAGTAGCTGAATACAATGATGCAATCAAAACTTCGTTACAAAGCCTATTTGCAGCACTGCACAAGCATAAAACTGACGGTTTGGGTTCGATTAGCAAGCAAGAAATTGAAAGTATGGTTAGGTTAGTGAACCAGCTCTTAGACTTGACGAAGGACCTTGATATTTACTTAAAAACAAGTCGCCAAAATTCCAATTGAGTTAGAAAAGCAAAACTGCTTTTCCCGTTACCCACCAGAAGTTATGCAGAATCGAAATAGTTGTCAGAGTTAAATACCCATCGCAATGCGCCATCACCGCTTAATGGGTAATTAAGATTTCATTTGAATCAAGATATCAAAGTTGGTGTTTTGGTTCGTTAAACTGCTCAAGTATTTCTTCTAAGTCTGATTCGATCCCATAGCCAGCCTCCATCAATGTATCAGCTTTGTTTTGAGCGTTGGTTATCAAAGAAAGTAGCTGGGTTTCTGTTTGCTGGGAAAGTTCATGGCCCAGTTCAAAAGACGCAAATAGCTGATTTAGCTCAGTCTCAAGGTGTTCTATGATCTCGACGATACCGGTTTTTATCACGGCATTTTGGTTTTTATAAGTGTCAAGGGTATTACCTAGGCTAATCTCCGTCTTTATTCTTAAAATACAACTCTCAATTCCATCCATTAAATAAGCGAGATAGTCTTTCATAACGCCACTGCGACTGTCATTGCGTGGCATGTTTTTTATCAACAAACTACAATATTGCCAATTAAACGCAGCTCGACTGCTACCGAACTCCATGATGCGCTGGGCATTTTTAAGAGAACTAAGTAAGCTAACGTCGATATTGTTAAACACTTTGTTGTCGAAAAAGACAATCTCTTCTCGGTTTACTCTAAAAACCAGCGAGGTGCGTAGCCCAAAAGAGCGAGTTGTTTCAAAAATGGCGCTGGCAAGTTGACTGTATGTTCTACATTGCTGGGTTTGTTTATAAAACTGAATGATTGTTCCAAGGGAGGCTATGTCAGAAAGCGCTTGAATCGCGATATCTTCCGCGTCATTGCTAGACTGTTGTGCATACGAAAGAAGCGTATTAATCTTTTTAATCAGTTCGGTAGGCTCTGCAGGTTTTGCAATAAAGTCATTGCCTCCAGAATCATAAGCTTTTAACCTCTCCTCAATTGAGCATAAATTTGATAGAAAAAGAATGGGCATTTGGTGTCCTGCTTGACGAATTAAGTAAGTTGCTTCGTAGCCACTTATGCCAGGCATTTGTATGTCCATTACGATTAAATCAGGTTGGTGTTTCTCTAAGTAGCTCAAGGCAAGCTCACCGCTGGCAACTGTCTCAACATCAAAATAATTTGATAAAGTATTTACTTGGTATTCGAGGGCAAAATCGTCGTCATCGACGATGAGTATTTTGTTCATATAGTCACCATGATTGTTTGCCATTTAGCCAGATAATGAGATCTTCTAAAGGCATAGGTTTAGATACTAAGTACCCCTGAGCTAAGTCACATTGCAGGCTTTTCGCGAGATCCCAATCAGCCGCTGTTTCTACCCCCTCTGCAACAACTAACATGTTCAACGTTTTAGCTAGATTAACGCTTGACTCTATAATAGCTTTACTTGTGTTGTTGTTTGTGGCGTCGCAAATAAATTGTCTGTCAATTTTCAATTCAGTGAAGGGGATTTTCTTTAATTGCTCCAAGCTTGAATAGCCAGTTCCAAAGTCATCAATGCTTAATCCAAACCCTTTTAATCTGAGGCGCAATAACACATCTAACGTTGAAATAAGGTTTTGTATTAATCGACTTTCTGTTAGTTCTAGTGTGATACTGCTGCAAGGAATATCATGCATGTTTGCGAGATCTTCTATTTGTTCTGGCAAATCGATAGCACATAGACTGTCAGTTGATAGGTTTATGGATATATTCAGGTGACGACCAAGAATGTTGGCTAGCTCTTTAGATTGAGGCAAAGCTTGGCGAAAAATACTGCGTGTGATTGCATCAATCATGCCTGACTCTTCAGCTAGAGAGATAAATGCAGCAGGGTTAATCGTGCCTCTTTCCGGGTGCACCCACCTGGCAAGCACTTCAACAGATTTGACTTGCTTAGTTGTAAATGCAACTTGAGGTTGATAGAAAGGCACAATCTCATCATTGGCGATCGCTACTTTTAATTCTTCCAGACTAATTTTGTCTTTAACTTGCAAAGTATTAGGCTGTGATTCTGTAAAAAGCTTTTGAAGTTTTTGGGTTAATACGTCAATTGTAATTGGTTTAGGTATCGCGCCCAATACTTTGATATGTTGAGCTCCAGCCAGAGTGGCCGTCGTGTCTAATATACGTTGATCTTGTGCACTTAAAAGTAAAACTGCCCCCTTAAAATGGTACTCAGAAAGGTGCCTGAGTACTTCCACGCCGTCCATCTCAGGCATGATCAAATCAATAATAATTAGATCGAAGCTTTCTCCGTTTTGAATTCTTTCAACAGCATTTTTACCAGTTGATTCCGTCTTGACATTATAAACACCGAGCTGACCAAACTCGTGTTTGAGCATGTCATGAATGAAGTCGTCATCGTCGATCACAAGAATACTGAGCGTTTTTAGCTGGTTGTTAAGAGTCAATTATCCGTGTTCCTATTAAATGTTGGACTGGCTTGTAGCAAAACAGGCGATATGTCCACAGCAAGTGTTGTTAAGACTAGAACACAGCACTTGATTTTTCCAAATTGACGAAAAGTAAGTCAGGTGTGATTTCGTTAGTCTACACTAGTTCTAAATATCAGGGTGTTACATCAAGTAGACTTTTGAAAAGGTGTTTGTTGACGCCAGAAACAAAGGCAAGGGTGAAGAAATATGAAAACTAGGTATTTTTTATTGTCTTTACTTATTTTTACTATAGTAAGTCAACTTGGCTGTTCTGATTTTGATAAAAAAACGATTAGAGTGGGCTCGAATGTATGGCCCGGATACGAAACTTTACATCTTGCTAAGCATCTGGGGCATATTCCACACAATATAAAATTAATTGAGTTGATGTCCGCCACTGATGTCATGGAGGCTTTTCGTTTAGGGCGGCTTGAGATAGCTGCACTGACATTGGACGAAGCCATGACGCTTGTATCTGAAGGTATAAATCTAAAGATCTTTTTGGTTATGGATGTATCGCATGGAGGCGATATGGTTATCTCACGATCAACAATTTCTGACTTATCGGAATTAAAAGGGAAAACAATAGCGTACGAGCAAACTGCGTTGGGAGCACTGATGCTCCATGAAGCAATGCAGGCAGGAGGGCTAAATATTGATGATTTAAAGCTTGTTCACTTAAAAATTCACCAACAAATAGAGGCATTTAATGATGGCTCCATAGATGCAGTGATTACGTTTGAACCTGTTGCAACTAAATTACTTCAATTTGACAGTAACGTTATTTTTGATAGTTCGAACATACCAAATATGATCGTTGATGTGTTAGTTGCTAGAGACAATACACTCAAAGAGCACAGTCAATTAATTAAAATATTGGTTAACGGGCAATTTGAAGCCTTACAAGCAATAAATGAAAAGAGATATGAAAGTTTGGAAGTTATGTCTCAACGTATGGGCATATCCATAGAGGATCTCAATACTGCAATGGCAGGTATTCACTACCCGAGTATGCAAGAAAATCAACAGCTCCTGGCTCGGGGAGGGACGTTAAATAAAACCATTAAACGTTTAAATCGCATCTTGCATGAAGCAAGTATAATTCCCAAGCCTATAGACGCAAAAGCCTTGATTGATGACACATATGTGAAGCCATGAAAATTCCGATATCAACAAACTCAATAGTCATTTGGGTCCCATTATTTACAGCCTTGATATTTGTTATTTCTATCGTCACTGGGGCTAGTTTAACTTACTTGGGGAGCATAAAAGTCGCACAAGAGAACAGCCTATCGCAAATTAGCTATATATTACTCTCTTTAAAAAATAAGGCTGAACAAGAAGTATTTAGAGAAGGTGGAAATGTACTAAATCATGAAGCCTCGATCATAGGCACTATTCCAGCCGTAGATGATGTTGCGGTGACCGATGATGCGGGGGTTGTATGGGCTTCGAATCACTACAGCATGAGAGGGAAACTATTAACAGATAGTGCCTCTTTTTTAACAGATGAAGACTTGAAAAATACTCAAATGCATAAATCCATACAGATGTATTATTCGCCAGACAAGGAAGTTGTAGAAGCCACCCTGAGTTTTATTTGGCCATCCAATAGAGAGTTAAGGTCTAGTCGCAGAGGCATAATTTACTTGAAATATGATTTTAGTTACGACAGGTTTCACCTTTCTGAGTTTGTTTCAAACCAACTCATGTTTATCGGTTTATTAGGGTTGATGCTTATAGTACTTATGATGGTGTTGTTGCGTAATTTTTTTGTTGATCCTATCAAACAGCTTATCTTTCAAGCCACAGCACTAGCAGAGGGGGACTACAGCAAACAAATTGAAGTGCAAGGGGCAAAAGAGATACAAATGCTAGCGAAAGCTTTTATCCAAATGCGCTCAGCAGTATCGTTACATATTGGAGAGTTGGATGAAATTAGAGCACAGCTTGAAAAACGGGTTCAACAGAGAACTCTCGAGCTGAACAACGCAAATTTAAATTACAAATATGCACAAAACATGGCTATGTTAGGACATTGGTCTCTCGAGTTGTCAACGGGTATTTGTGAGTACTCTAATGAAGCAAAGAGCATTCTCGGTATAGACGACCCCGATACAACTGGTTATGCAGAGTGGTTATTTGGCGGCGTAGAAAATATACATGAAGAAAAGCGCGAGTTGTTACAAAACCTCCTAAACCCTGAGAAAGATTGCCGAGACTTTAACTACAGCATTAAAGTTAAAGACGATTTGCGCTATATACGCCTCGTTGCAGAGCATGTGTATGATTCCCAAAGTAAACAAACGAAAATTACAGGCATCGTTCAAGATGTTACCGAACTGAGACAAAAAGAACATTCTCTATTAGAAAGTGAAGCCAAGATGCGGGCTATTGTAAATACCGCTGCGGATCCAATTATTGTCATCAATACAGAGGGAATTATTCAGGAATTTAGCCCTTCTGCAAGTCAAGTTTTTGGCTTCAGTAAGGCAGAAGTATTGGGCTCCAATCTAAAAATACTCATGCCAGAACCGACTCGAAGCGAACATGATGGGTTCCTTGCTAGCTATGCAAAGACTGGTATACGAAACGTTATTGGAAATAAGCGGGAAGTTATTGCTCAAAGAAAAAGTGGAGAAAAATTTCCAATAGATTTGGCTGTCACAGAGACTAAAATCGCTGGGAAGGCATATTACACCGCAATTATTAGAGATATAACGCAGCGAAAGGAAGCCGAGGAAGTGCTATTAGAAGCAATGAAAGCGGCGCAAAGTGCAACCGTTGCGAAGTCTACATTTTTGGCAAACATGTCCCACGAAATTCGCACACCTATGAATGCTATTGTAGGTTTGTGTAGCTTAATGTCAGGTACTCAACTGTCACAAAAGCAGCGTGGCTATTTAAATAAATTAACCCAATCATCAGATAATCTGCTCAATATTATCAATGATATTTTGGATATATCAAAGATTGAGTCCGGTAAACTTGAAATAGAAAAAACGTCGTTTCGTTTGGAAGATGTTGTTGAGTTAGCAAGCGATATTATTGCTTATAAGGCCCATGAAAAATGTATAGACTTTAGTGTGGATTTACCTAGCTCGATACCTACGGCTCTAGTAGGGGATCCTCTGCGTTTAGGGCAAATACTCATTAATTTGTTGGGCAATGCAGTGAAATTCACACCTAACGGGGGGGAAATTACCTTAGCGCTTAAGGCAAAGATAATATCGAAAGACGACGTTGCTATTGAAATATCAGTAACAGATACGGGAATTGGGGTCGCAAAAGAGCAACAGAGTAAGCTATTTTCAGTTTTTACTCAGGCTGATATTTCTACAACAAGGCAATTTGGAGGGACAGGCCTAGGGCTGGCAATTTGTAGCAACCTTGTGTCAATGATGGGGGGCGAGATTGATTTTGAAAGTGAGGAAGGAGTGGGCAGCCGTTTTTACTTTACTGTTAGCTTCTTACTTCAAAAGGGGGAGCCTTCGCCACGGGAACCAAAAGTAAAATCTATCGATAAATGTTTGTATCTGAACAAAGCAAATTTGTTGAAAAACATTGAGGTATTGCTCGTTGAAGATAACGATATTAATTTGGAGATTGCTGTAGAGTTATTACAGGGAGTTGGTCTCAAAGTAGTTACAGCTACTAATGGGAGCGAAGCTATTAAAACGTTAAATCACAATCAAAATATAGGTTTGGTTATAATGGATTGCCAAATGCCGATTATGGATGGATATAAAGCTACTGAATTGATACGAAAAGACGAAAGGTTTAAGCAGCTCCCGATCATCGCGCTCACTGCGAATGTAATGGCAGAAGACATTAAAAAAATTGAATCAAGCGGCATGGATGGCTATTTAGCAAAACCGCTTGATGTAGATAAACTTTTTCAACTTGTATTTGACGGGCTGCGTCCGACAATTGAACTGCCAGCTCATAGCAAAGCGGTCTCAGCAGAAATGACTGATTCACACATTAATTTTGAGCTAGGCCTTAGGCAAGTAAATGGTGATGTCAACTTTTTTAAAAAAATGATTGAAAAGTTTCGAGTAAAACAGTCTAACTTTGCACCGCGTCTGAAATGTTTAATTGAGCAAGCGGAATTTGAAGAAGCGAAGAGAGAAGCGCACACCTTGAAAGGTCAGGCTGCATACCTGGGTTTTATGTCAGTCTCGAATCAGGCTGCTATTTTAGAAGGGGAGTTGTCAAAAATACAAGGTTGGCTTGAAATTGAGCTAGATGTGACTAAAACGGCCTCATTGATCACTCACTCAATCAATGAGGCTAATTCATATTTTACAGATTAAAAACGATACTTTAGGTTTGCTGTAATGGTACGACGCTGGCCGTAGAAACAGTCGCCACGATATAAGCAGCTTGTTATTACAGTTTTATCCGTTAAGTTATCTATGTTTAAGCTCAATTCATAGTCGCTAAATTGATAACCAACCATCATGTCATAGAGCGTAAAGCTGTCTGTGGTTAGTGCTTTGTGGTAGTCAAAACCACCTGCCGAGACAGAGCGACTACCGTCAAAAGTTTTACCTACATAACGTATACCCGCGCCAAACTTTAAGCCTTCTAATAGGTTGTCAGCACGATACGTCGCCCATACAGAAGCTAAGTGCTCAGGTGTTGCAGATAAAGGAACGTCATCAGTGCCAATCGCTAATACAGCTCCACCGATAATTGCTTGCTTTTGCGCAGGATCTTGCGTTTGTTGTGCGAGTAAACCTGCTTGTGTCATGATAGCGTCAGCAGATAATGGAGTTGTATCTTGTTCTGACGTGGTATACGCATATGAAGCATAAATATCGAGGTTATCCCACTCCAGCTGCGCTTCTAGTTCAAATCCGTCTACTGATACCTCACCATCTTGTACATGTTCAAGCGGAGAGATTTGGCGTATATGGTTTTTATCGGTGATATGGAAAACACTTGCAGTGATTAAATGCTCAGTTCCCGCTGGTTGGTATTTAACACCATACTCGAACTGCTGACCTTCTTTTGGCTCGTAGCCGCCACCTTGAGGCTTGGAGCCATACAGTGGTTGGAAAGATTCTGAATAGCTCGCATACGGGGATAGGCCGTTTTCAAATTGATACAATGCGCCAACTCGTCCAGTTAAAGCACTTTGAGATTTTTCAACTTTTAATAACGTCGCAATATCATCCACTTTTTGCCAGTTTGTTTGCTCAACATCATCATGACGAAGGGCTGTATTTAAAATAAACCCTTGGTATTCAAATGTTGCTTGTACATAGCCACCAACCTGAGTGTCAGTTTGCTCTGGCGCAATTGCTGTAATTGCTGTTGGTAATGGGTCATTCTGGCCATAAACAGGGTTATACAGATCTAAAGGCGAAGATACTGCGCCTCTTAAACGACTTGTGCGTGTTTCAGCATCTTGAAAATCAATCCCAGCTACGATATTAACTTCAATATCGCTGAATTCAATATATTGATGAACTTGGATATCGCTTAAGAAACTCTTTGATTCACCATCAGACATGCTAAAAATACGATTTACACTGCGCTTATCGGCTTCAAATTTAGGTGGCCACGAAAAGATAGTACGATATTCAGATGAACTATCACTGTAACGTGTTGACCAACGAACTTGCGTGTCATCAGATATGCTGTGCTCCAAAATTGCAGTCACGGCCATTTGCTCGGTATCGTATCTATCCCAACCTGGCTCACTAACAAAACGTTCACTTGGAATTTGGCCATATTTAGCGGGAAGTAACGTACCTTCATGTGGGAAAAATTGAGTCGAAGAACCAGACTCATTTTCTTGGAAATTAGTTAATAGTGTAAGGCGCGTATCTTGGCTAATATCCCAAGCAAAACTTGGCGCAAACACCAATGTGTTGTCTTCTACAAAGTCTGTTTGAGTATCACTATTACGATATACACCAACAAAGCGGGCTTGATATTGCTCGTCTTGACCAAACGCTGTGTTGTAGTCACCAGCAATTTGCGCTCGATCATAGTTGCCTAGCTGAGCCCAAATTTCACCTTGCGTTTCACTGTGTGGGCGTTTTGATACCGAGTTAATAATACCGCCAGTTGAACCTTGCCCGTACAATACCGAAGAAGGACCTTTTAAAATTTCAACACGTTCTAAGGTATAAGGGTTTGTACGCGTATTGTTATAGTGGCCAAATTGCATTTGTAGGCCATCAATGTATGTCAATGGATCTACGCCGCGGATCTTTGACCAATCCCCACGTGTGTCGACGCCGTAAGGACCGTTGTAAACACCCGCAACATAGCCAATCGCATCTTGTAATGTCTCTGCGCCCAAGTCAGAAATACGCTTTGACGTTAAAACAGATACAGAAACAGGGGTTTTAGTGATTGGCACATCTGATTTTGATGCACTGGCACTGACATAGGAAATAAGACCTTTAGGACTTACTTCAATAACTTCTAATTCATTGCTCTTTTTTTGTACGTCATCAGCAAGCGAAGCACCGGAGAAGGCGATAGCGAGTGCTGAGACAAGCATTGGATATTTGGTTTTGAATGAGCGCATGATTTTCCCTAATTAAAAATAAACGCGCGAATATTATTGCAACTGAAAATGATTATCAATAAAGTTTTGTTGTTTTTTCATTCAGATACATATATGTAAAAAGTGATATAAATCATGTATGTAATAATTTATAAATGGTTCACAAATGTACCTTTTATCGTGATTTTTAGGTTGTTATGTTCTAGCATAAAGCCAGGTTTTGAGGCTGGTGATTCAAGTCGTACAGAGAATTTACTTTGGGTGTATTTAGCACTGTTTCTTGAGGATTCCATTGACTAAAGGTTTGCGGTTAATTGTTGGAAATACAAGACTATTGGTAGTGCTTATCGGGTTTTCTATGGGATATAATCGAAAGTAAGTTATAAGAGGTAAGTATAAATTTGAATTGGCAAGCTTTAGTCGATAATCGACAACGATTTTTTTGGGTACTGCAGATTTCCGGTTGGATAGGCTATGCACTGGTCAACTACATAGGCTCAAAGGTATTTGAAATGCGAGACATCTATGTTTTTGTTATCGTACTCAATGCTTATGCTGGCTGTTTGATGACGGTACCTCTTAGATATCTTTATCGACGTGTTTGGAATGCAAAACCTTGGGTGTTGATATTTGTGGTATTTAGCGTGTCTTATATCACAGGTACTTTGTGGTCAGTCGTCCAAAAATACAATTTATGGGAAATATACCGACATGGTTACAGGCCAGATGAATGGTTTTACTACCTGCAACAAGGCTTGGACTCGGTATACATTGTTTTATGTTGGAGTGGCCTTTATTTTGGGATCAAATATTACCAACTTTTACAAAGCGAGCGCCAAAAAGCACTTAAAGCAAATACAATGGCCCATGAAGCTCAGCTAAAAATGCTGCGCTATCAGCTCAATCCTCACTTTCTATTTAATACGCTGAATGCGATTTCAACACTCATTTTGGTAGAAGAAAATAAAGACGCAAACCAGATGGTGTCTAGGTTGAGTGACTTTTTACGTTATACGTTAAATACAGATCCAATTAAAAAAGTTCCGTTGGAGCAGGAACTTCATGCGCTTAAGTTGTATCTAGAAATAGAGAAGGTGCGCTTTGATGAGCGACTCGCTATTGAACTAGATGTCACTGAGCAAGCAAAGCATGCGTTAGTACCCAGCTTAATATTGCAGCCGTTGATTGAGAATTCGATTAAATACGCCATCGCACATATGGACGAGGGCGGGAAAATCGAAATTAAAGCGCAAGTTTTCGCCAATGAACTATTGTTAGAAGTTGGTGACAATGGCCCTGGCGCAGAGTTATCCGGTGGTCAGTTGACTAATGCTGGTGGTGTTGGTATTGCCAATACGCAAGACAGATTAAAAACACTATATGAGAATAATTACTCATTTGTGTTATCAAATAATACGCCTTCAGGACTGAAGGCAAATATACGGGTTCCGTTTGAAAAGGCCGAGAAGTGAAGTAATGAGCAAGATTAAAACGATAATTGTTGATGACGAGCCGCTAGCGAGAAAAGGCTTGGCTGTCAGACTGAGAGAATTTGAAGAAATAGAAGTAATCGAACTTTGTAACGGTGGACAAAAAGCCATAGATATTTGCCAGCAACAGGATATTGATTTGGTCTTTTTAGATATCCAAATGCCGGGTTTAAATGGTTTCGAGGTTGCGCGAATTTTAAGTGAAAGCGTTAAGCCTTTACCTGCCATTGTCTTCGTCACAGCGTTCGATCACTATGCAGTTAAGGCGTTTGAAATCCACGCTCTGGATTACATCCTTAAACCAGTAGATGACAACAGACTAAAACAGGCGATTGAAAAAGTGCAAAGCTATTTAAAGAACCAACAAGATAACGCCCACAAGAAAAAGCTTGCGAGCTTTGTTGCAGGGATCACCGGAAATAATTGTGAAGAAATACTCAAAAAATTAGCCACCGGCGACGCTATTGAAGATAAAAAGTTTCCAGAATCATTAGCCGTAAAAGAGCAGGGCGAGATTATTCGCGTGTCGACGGCAACAATCCAGTGGATTGATGCAGCAGGTGATTACATGTGTCTTCACTGTGCAGATGGTCAAACCCATATCCTGCGCAAAACAATGAAAGAACTTGAGCAAGAGCTTGATCCAAAGTTATTTGTACGTGTTCACCGTTCAGCTATCGTAAACACAGGCCAAATTAGTAAGCTAGTTACACAAAGTAGTGGCGAGTATTTATTGGTTTTAGATAACGGCCAAGAATTGAAAGTCAGTCGCAGCTATAGAGATAAAGTCAAGTCTGCACTGGCGAGCTAATAGGTAGCACTTTAAATCGTTTTGTCTGGAACGCTGGTAATAAAAAAGCCCAACTGATTTAGTCGGGCTTAGTTGTTCTAGTGATTTAACGATTAGACGGTGACAATTTTCAATGTATTGGTCGCACCAATGGTTTCCATTAAGTCACCGTGAGTTAGAATAACCGTATCGCCTTTTTCAAGTGATCCACTCTCGACAAGTGTATTAAGCGCATCTTTAACCAGCGAATCTGCTGTGCAGCTTGTTGAGTCAAAATACACTGGATATACGCCACGATATAGTGCTGTTTGTCCGAGTGTATTGGCATGACGAGAAAGTGAAAAGATTGGTAATCCCGAGCTGATCCTAGACATAAGTTTTGACGTGTTGCCTGACTCTGTAAGGGCAACAATCGCTTTGACAGAATCCAAATGGTTAGCTGCATACATGGCAGACAAAGCAAGAGTTTCAGAAGTGTCTGCAAACATGCTGTCTAGTCTGTGCTTAGAAATGTGAGTTTCAGGTTGTGATTCTGCCCCCAAACAAACACGTGCCATAGTTGCAACAGTTTCTTCAGGGTAATCTCCGGCAGCTGTCTCGGCTGAAAGCATCACAGCATCAGTGCCATCAAGGACTGCGTTTGCAACGTCCATAACTTCTGCACGCGTTGGCATTGGGTTGTCAATCATTGACTCCATCATTTGCGTTGCAGTAACAACTGTTCTGTTTAATGAACGGGCACGGCTAATAATTTGTTTTTGCTTACCAACAAGTGCAGCGTCGCCAATTTCAACACCTAGATCACCACGCGCAACCATCACAGCATCAGAGGCCAATACGATGTCGTCAATTGCGTCAACTGTTTCTACAGCCTCGGCGCGTTCAATTTTTGCAAGTAATTGAGCATTTGAGCCTGCTTTTTCAGCGAGACTTCTTACGTATCGCATGTCGTCACCGCTGCGAGGAAAAGACACTGCAATATAGTCAACGCCAATTTCTGTCGCTGTGATTAAATCTTCTTTATCTTTGTCGGTAAAAGCAGGGGCGGTTAGTCCACCACCTAGACGGTTTATACCCTTATTGTTAGATAAGATACCGCCAACAGTGACAGTACAAATAACTTTCTTACCTACAACTTCGTCAACTGTAAGTTGGATAAGACCATCGTTTAGAAGTAACAGGTCACCTGTATGAACGTCTTGTGGTAGCTCTTTATAGTCAATGCCTACCGAATCGATAGTACCTTCGCCTAAACCAAGCTCAGCATCTAGCGTGAATTTTGCACCTACAACTAGGTCAACTTTGCCTTCTGCAAAAGTTGATACTCGGATTTTAGGGCCTTGCAGATCTGCAAGAATAGATACATGTGTATCTAGTTTTTTAGCGATTTCTCGAACAGCTTCTGCTCTGTCTTTGTGATCTTGCGCTACACCGTGGGAAAAGTTTAGTCGTACTACATTAGCACCGGCGCGAATGATTTTTTCTAAATTATTATCTCTATCTGTAGCTGGTCCCAATGTGGCAACTATTTTTGTGCGTCTTAGCATCAGATTCTCCTGTAGGCTGTTCTTGCTAGCATCTTTCTTTATCAAAAAAGTGGTTAAATAGTGGTCTTTTAAAGCCTAATTAAGTAAATATTCTCAGATAATTACGCTTTTATGTAAAGTTTTGCCCCTAAACCCTTTTTCATACACAAATTAAATTATATGATCTGTATGACGTGATTATGACACCGGTGTCAGTGGTCGTCAATCCAAGAGTGAAATTAAGATTGGATTTAACATCTTGACTGATAATGTATTTAACCTGTGTGTAAAGCAATCTTTTGCTTGTGTTAAACGACGTTATGAGTAAAAAGTACTAAACTTCAGTTTATTTGGTACTTGAGGTGGCCCGAGCAGAATATTATTGATTGCTCAGGTATAATGTAGCGGACATCGTGTAGACGAATTTAAGTGTGGTTGTTACCGAGGAGGAAACTTAATGCAAGTTGCATTAGTTGGTTTGGGTGTAATGGGCAAAAACCTTGCACTAAACTTAATTGAGAAAGGTATGACGTTAGTCGCCTATGATAAAAACCCAGACGCAGGTGCTGAATTACTAAGTTGTGCACAGTCTTTGGGTGTAGAAGAGCGTCTCCATATCGTATCGGAT
Source organism: Pseudoalteromonas sp. Of7M-16 (assembly GCF_022347805.1). Classification (NCBI taxonomy): domain Bacteria; kingdom Pseudomonadati; phylum Pseudomonadota; class Gammaproteobacteria; order Alteromonadales; family Pseudoalteromonadaceae; genus Pseudoalteromonas; species Pseudoalteromonas sp. Of7M-16. The sequence goes on from NZ_JAKRFY010000028.1 coordinate 70,037, forward strand.
CTCGGTGATATGGTAAGAAGGCTAGAGCCTCCTCGTTCGGTATTATTATTAGTACCTGCAGGCGAGCTTGTAGATGCTGTTTGCAATGAATTGATTGAAGCCGGCGTGTCAAAAGGCGACATCATTGTTGATTGTGGTAATAGTAACTATAAAGATGGTATTGCACGGAAACTTAAATACCAAAATAAATTTGAATTTGCCACTATGGGAATATCAGGTGGCGCAGAAGGCGCTAGACATGGTCCAGCAATGATGGCCAGTGGTTCTGAAGGTGGCTGGGAGCGCCTGGTGCCTTGGTTCGAAAAAGTAGCAGCAAGCTACAATGGTGAATCTTGTTTTGCGCGTGTTGGTCAATCAGCGAGCGGCCATTTTGTAAAAATGGTACACAATGGCATTGAATACGCTTTAATGCAGTTAATCGCGGAAGTTTATCATTTACTTCGCATCGGTACTGGCCGTACACCTAAAGAAGTCGCTGAGATCTTTGAATCTTGGTCTGAAGGTGAATTAAACAGCTATTTGTTATCAATTTCTCGCCATATATTAAGTCTAGAAGATAATAATCAGACGCCATTGGTTGACCTAATTGACAACAAAGTAGGCGCTAAAGGCACTGGTCTTTGGACTGCACAAAACGCACTTGAGCTAGGTATCGCGGTACCATCGTTGGTTGCTGCGGTACAAGCCCGTCATCTTACCAATACAATTAGCACACTTGCTGCAAAAGAAATGACATACCAAGCAAAAGAAACGCAAAAGATTGATATCGATTTGGAAGAGCTCAAATCGGCGTTCTATTTTGCAAGTTTGCTGTGTTATCGACAGGGTCTTGCACTGATAAAAGGTGCTTCACGCTCGCATCAGTGGAAAGTAGACCTTGCTAAAACGTTACAAACATGGCGAGCAGGCTGTATTATTCGTGCTGATTACCTAGATGACATAGCCAAAGGCGTTGATTTTATCGACACCTTAGAAAATGAAGCAAAAGCGCTGCGCAGTATTACAGGTCAAGCAATTCAAACTGGTCTTGCATTCCCTGTACTTGCTTCAACACAAACTTATATCGCCACGCTTAGTACACCTAGCAACGGACACCTCGTTCAGGCGCAACGTGATTACTTTGGTGAACACGGAATTAAAACACACAGTGGTGAAACATCACACCTAACAGACTTGGTTGACCTACCTGAAAAGGTACGTTAACAGAAAATAAAAGGCCACATATTGTGGCCTTTTTTTGTTTAGCGAGTGAGTTCACCCCGCAAGTTGTCTTGCATCAGGTGGCGTATTGTTTCTAATTCTAACTCTTGGCTAAATAGGTAGTGCAGCTTGGTTAAACATGCTTCTAACGTCATATCATAGCCGCTAATCACACCACAGTTCAGCAGTGCATTGCCAGTAGCGTAACCGCCCATATTAACTTGGCCTTGAATACATTGTGTTAGATTGACGATGACAACACCGCGATCTGAGGCTGATTTCAATGTACTCAAAATGTCATCTTGTTGCGGTGCATTACCCACACCAAAACTAAGTAAAATAAGTGCTTTCACATCATCTGATAAAACGTTATCAACCATAGCTGCGCTTATCCCAGGGTAGAGATGCAATACAGCTATTTGCTGGGATTGAATAGAGGTTACGTCCAGCTCTTGGTCAACATAAGGGCTCAGCTTGCCTTCTTGCAGCTGAATATTGATACCAACTTGCGCTAAAGGAGCCAAATTAGGGGAAGCGAATGCGTCAAATCCATCTGCATGTGCTTTCAGTGCTCTATTGCCACGGAAGAGTTTATTGTTAAAGAACAGACTTACTTCTGCAATAGGGTAATTGGCAGCTAAATACATGGCATTTAATAGGTTTACTTGACCATCTGATCTCAATTGAGAAAGTGGAATTTGAGAACCAGTAACAATGACAGGCTTAGTTAAGTTTTCGAACATGAAAGATAAGGCGGAAGCCGTGTACGCCATGGTGTCAGTACCATGTAATACGACGAAGCCATCATAGTCATTGTACTTTGCTTTAATATCTTCAGCGATAAGCTGCCAATGCTGTGGCGACATATCTGAAGAGTCGATGAGCGGACAATATTCGTGAATATCGAACAGCGGCATTTCTTCACGCGTAAATTCAGCGTTATTTTTCACTGTTTCTGTCAAATAACCAGCAACAGGTACATAGCCTTTGCTTGATTGCTTCATCCCAATGGTGCCGCCAGTATAGGCAATATAGATTTTTTTTCTTTTCATAAAAAAGCCCAGATACGAATCTGGGCTTAGTATACCAACTGCAGCATCACATTGCAGTTTATTCATTAACCTTATGGTATTGAATTATTGTGTCACATCACACATGGTGCACACGCTATATAGACTATTTGGGTCATTATATAGTTCAATCATGTTGGCACTTTGCTGTACTTTATATATTAAGTTACCAATACTTTGCTGAGACACTTTTTGTAATGTGTCTGTTTGAGATGCCTTAGGTAGCAAAGATTGAGTGACCTTTGCACCAAAGATTTGTTGCATTAGGCGCTCTTTATCGGTCAGAGTCTGTTCAACAGTAATGACGTCGTAGTGCTCAAGGCTAGCAAGTGCAGCGGCTGATTCAATGGCTTGTTCTTTCGTGCCTAGCTTGTCAATCAGGCCAAACTCCAATGCTTGAGGGGCTAACCAAACACGACCCTGAGCAACTTCATTGACATCTTCTTTATTCAAGTTTCTAGCTTCAGAAATAACCGAGAGGAACTTGTCATACGCATCTTCGACACCCATTTGAATAATGTCTGCATACTGAGGGTCGATACCACGCGAAATCGAAGATGATTTAAGCTCTGTGGTCGCCACACCATCTGAATAAACTCCAAGTTCCTTTAATGAGTTTTCGAATGTAAAGATAGTGCCAAAAATACCAATTGAACCAGTGATAGTACTAGGAGATGCCCAAATTTCATTCGCCGATGCAGCTATCCAGTAGCCACCAGAAGCAGCAACTGAGCCCATAGATGCGACAATTGGCTTGCCAGCAGCTTTAATTGCCAACACTTCATTGCGGATCTGTTCTGACGCAAATACGCTGCCACCGCCCGAATCAATACGCAATACAACAGCTTTCACATTCTCGTCAATGCGAGCTTTTCGTAGTAACGCAGCTGTGGAGTCACCACCAATCACGCCAGCTTTGCGCTTGCCGTCAACAATATGGCCTTTAGCTACAACTACAGCTACTTTATCCGAGAGCGGGTTTGGAATGGTCTGGATACCTGAAATTGATGCCAAGTACTCGCTGTACTTAACTTGCTTGTATTTATTGCCTTTGTTCTGAGTACCAACCAACTGGACAAGTTTGTCATTGAATTCTTGATCAGTTTCAAGCGCGTCAACCCAGCCATATTTCATCGCAAATTGCGCTGAGTCACCTGAAACTGAAGCCATTTTCTCGCCAAGCTGGGTTAGCGTTTCATCAAAATTATCCGTGTCAAACGGACGTCTTGCCGCTACATCTTCCTTATATTGTTCCCAAAGGCTTGATAACCATAGTTTGTTAGCTTCTTTCGCCGCGTCAGACATATCATTTCTGATAAACGGCTCAACCGCTGATTTGTATGTACCAACACGGAAAATATGTTGAGTAACTTGTAATTTCTCTAACGCATCTTTGAAGTACATTGGATAGGTTCCAAAACCTTTAATGCTTACACCACCATATGGATGCATTGAGACTTCATTGGCTGTAGACGCTAAATAATACTGAGTTTGAGTGAAATAGGGGCCGTGAGCATATACAGGTTTGCCGGAGGCTTTAAACGCTTCGATAGCAGTTGTGATATCACGTAGTTTGTCTAGATGGCCGTGATATAAGTTTCTTAGATCTAGATGAATTGCCTTAATACGATTATCACGGGCGGCGTTATTGATGACTTTAATGACATCGTCAACAAGTATTTCCATCGGTTTTTCTTTTGAACCGAATGTATCATCCAATGCTGCGTCAATTGGATCAACATAGGTCAGTTGCTCTACCAGTTTACCCGATAGGTTTAGCCTTAACACGCTATCCTGAGGGACGAGGATTTCCTCTTCTGATGTCATCATAGCCACGACGAGGCCTATGATAAGTACAACAAATACCAAGTTTACAAGTAGCCTGCGTGAGAAGTTCAACGCATGCCATAAGCCTTTAAATAGTTTTGCGATCAGCTTCAATGTTATTCCTCTGGTTTTAGTACCGAAATGCTCTCATTAGTATCATAACTTAGTTGTGCAACGAGTGTTAACTATAAAACGTAACTAAGTATTACTTCGTTCACTTTAGTCGCAAAATACCATAAATATTATAAATTTATCCGCTTTTGAATAAATAATTTGTGCTTTTTACTTGCCAAAATCTATAAATTGGTTAATGTTCACAGGTAAGACCAGTTACATTGGGGCGAGCAATGTTAGAACAAAAACTACAACTTAAAAATTCTGAGCTACGTAACCGCTTGGTAATGGGATCAATGCACACGGGATTAGAAGAAGGTTGGCATAATCGCAAAAGACTAAGAGCGTTTTATGAGGAAAGGGCAAAAGGGGGCGTCGGTTTAATCATAACCGGTGGTTACAGCCCAAATATTCGAGGAAAGTTGACACCTATTGCTTCTTCCTTTAATTCCCGTTATGACGTGATTAAGCACAAAGCGTATACTGAAGCAGTCCACCAGCATCAAGGGAAAATTTGCCTACAGCTGTTACATGCTGGTCGATACGCTTACCACCCGTTTAATGTCGGTCCGAGTCAACTAAAAGCGCCGATCAACCCGTACACTCCAAAATCTATGTCCATTGGCATGATTAAAAGCACTGTAAAAGATTTTGCAAAGTCAGCTTATATGGCTGAAAAAGCAGGTTACGATGGTGTGGAGATCATGGGGTCCGAGGGATACTTAATTAATGAATTCATGGCGCCGCATACCAATCATCGTAATGATGAATATGGTGGCACGCTTGAGAATCGAATGCGCTTGGCGATTGAAATAGTAAAAGCAGTAAGAGCACGTGTATCTGCTCAGTTTATTATTGTATTTCGATTATCAGTGATGGATTTAGTGCCAAATGGGTCAACCAGTGAAGAAGTCACAGTGCAGGCACAGGCGCTTGAGGCTGCTGGTGTGGATATACTCAATACGGGTATCGGTTGGCATGAAGCGCGAGTACCAACCATAGCCAGTATGGTTCCACCGGGCGCGTTTAGAGAGGCGTCTAAACGACTGAAAGATGTCGTCGATATTCCAGTGGTCGCAGTGAATCGAATTAATACCCCCGAACTTGCCAACAATATCTTGGATAAGGGCGAAGCTGATTTAATATCCATGGCAAGGCCATTGTTAGCGGATCCGGACTTTTTTAATAAATATGCCGAGAATAAATCTGAGCAAATAAATATTTGTATAGGTTGCAACCAAGGCTGTCTTGATCATGTTTTTAAAGGTAAACGCGCAACGTGTTTAGTAAACCCACAAGCTGGGTTTGAGCTGGATTATCCGTTAGATAAAACCCAAAACGCTAAAGATGTGTTAGTCGTGGGTGCTGGCCCCGCAGGGTTATCAGTTAGCTGTTATTTGGCCAAAAAAGGTCATAACGTCACACTCATCGACAAAAATGAACATGCCGGTGGCCAATTCAATCTGGCAATGCGGATCCCAGGAAAAGAAGACTTTAAGTTAGCGCTAAAATATTTTTTGAACGAAGTTGAGCGGTTGGGCGTCAAGATGGAATTAGGACAAGCTTATCGCGACGATATGGCGGCCAACTTTGATGATGTTGTTTTTGCAACTGGCGTGAGCCCACGTATGTCAAAAATTGAATGTAGTGATGGTAAACGTGTATTGGCATACGATGAAGTGATCCGCAAAGAGGTCCAGCTTGGCGAAAAAATTGCTATCTTAGGTGCTGGCGGGATCGGGTTTGATATGGTCGCTTTTTTAACTGAGCCAGAAAACCAGTCTATCGACGACTTTAAGGGTCAATGGGGCATTGAGCAAGCCATTGTGCCATCGTCAGAGCAGCGAAAAATATATATGCTCAAGCGAAGTGCAGGGCGGTTTGGTTCTGGTCTAGGTAAAACAACTGGGTGGATCCATAGAGCGGTTGCGAAGCATCACCAAGTAGAGCAAATTGCTGGCTGCGAATATGTGTCATTTTCCAATGCAGGGCTGGTTGTTAAAATTGACGGTAAAGAGCAAACGCTTGACGTTGATACGGTTATTGCATGCATAGGTCAAACGTCTAATGAAAGTCATTTTGACCGAGAGAGCTTACCACATAATCATCACGTTATTGGCGGCGCGTTGCTGGCCAGTGCAATAGATGCTAAGCGTGCTATTTATGAAGCACTGCAAGTTGCTAGAAAGATATAAAATACAAGAGACTGAATAAATCGGCGCCAGGGCGCCGATTTTTTTATGCTGCAATAAAACTTCACGTGGTTCGGTCTACACTGTATGAATACTATTAAAGGTGTAAATCGTTCTATGATTAATAAAATCCAATCCATTTATCAAACTAGCATTGAAAAAGCCGACATTATGAGTGGCCTAGCACCACTTTTGATAAGGCTAATTGTTGCGCCTGTTATGATCATTGCAGGCTACAACAAGCTGAATTTAAGCAAAGCTGACGCTGGGTTTTTCGAAAGTTTACTGGCAGATGAAAACGTAGTTGCGTGGTTTGGTAACTCCGACTGGGGACTGGGCTTACCATTTCCTGATTTTCTCGCGTTTTTAGCTGGATGGACCGAGTTCTTAGGTGGCTGGCTTATTTTACTCGGACTGTTGACGCGTTTAATATCTATTCCTTTAATGGTGACTATGTTCATTGCAGCGACGCAAGTCCATTGGCACAATGGCTGGTTTTCTGTCGCACCAGCAAACCCTGATACCAGCGCCGCTCAGGTATTTGCGTGGTTAGGCAGTGAGAGCGCTCAACAAAGCTTAGAAAATAGTCTTGAGGTATCTGAGCGCCTTGAACGCATTAAGTCGATTGTATCTACTCATGGATTTCCTGAGTATCTCTATGAAAAAGGTAACATAGTGATTTTAAACAACGGAATAGAGTTTGCGGCAATCTATTTTGCAATGTTCTTAAGTTTATTTTTTACCGGAGGGGGACGCTTCTTTAGCGTTGATTACTGGATAGCGAAAAGGCTTTCGGCAAAGACCTAAAAAATATCAGGGAAAGTGCTAAACTTTCCCTAACACTTCACGTTACAATAATAAGTGTTTGTTTATTATTAAGGAATTTATATGGATGCCATTGAGCTTTTGCTGACACGTCAATCTGACAGCAATTTATCCTTTCCGGGTCCGAACGAATCTCAACTAGAAATTATTAAAAAAGCAGCGTTAAAAGTGCCTGATCATGGCGGCCTTGCACCATGGAAATTTATCGTTGTTAATGAAGACGCCCGTGACAAGTTGGGGGAAATCTATTACAACGCCGCGGTTGAAGAGCAGCAAAATGAACGCACCGTATCACGTGCTAAAGAGTTACCTCATCGTGCTCCTATGTTAATTATTGCAATCTCTCCTTATCAGGAGCACCCGAAAGTTCCCCGTGTTGAACAAATTGAAAGTGCGGCATGTGCGTGTTTTGCAATGCAACAAGCTGCGTTTGCACAGCATCTATCAGGTGTTTGGAGAACGGGTTATTTTGCACAGAGCCCAGCCGTTAAACGTGAACTTGGTTTAAATGAAAAAGACGAAATAGTCGGCTACTTATATTTAGGTACTCCAACGGTTCAGTGTACTAAACCGGTTCGCCACGAACCAAGCACATTTTTTACAGAATTATAATCTACTTACGAGGCAACTTATGGCACTACATGTTGTTGAGCACCCATTATTACAGCACAAAATTGGCTTATTGAGAGAGCATGGCATCTCAACTAAAAAGTTTCGCGAGTTGGTGTCAGAAGTTGGCAATTTGCTAACTTATGAAGCGACTCGAGACTTACCAACAGAGACTACAACGATAAAAAGTTGGACGGGTGATGAATTAGATGTGCAAGAGATCAAAGGCAAGAAAATCACGTTAGTGCCTATTCTAAGAGCTGGCCTTGGTATGTTGGATGGCGTAATGCAGTTATTGCCAGCTGCGAAAATCAGCGTTGTTGGATTGCAAAGAAATGAAGAAACACTTGAGCCGGTATCTTATTTCGAAAAATTAGTAGGTAATTTGGAATCGAGACGTGCTTTGGTCGTTGATCCCATGTTAGCAACAGGTGGTTCATTAATTGCGACAATTGATTTGCTCAAAAAGTCTGGTTGTAAAAACATTACCGCGATTGTTTTAGTAGCAGCACCGGAAGGTGTTGCAGCTGTTGAAAAAGCGCACCCAGACGTAGACGTGTATACAGCGGCCCTTGATAGTCACCTTAATGAAAATGGCTACATAGTGCCAGGTTTAGGTGATGCAGGTGATAAAATATTTGGCACTCAGGCCTAATACGCTTTGGCTGACAAACCAATGTTTGTCAGCCTTGATAGCTTAAACCTTTTGTCAAACCGGCTTTGCTTTAACTGCTCTTTTGTTAAAAACCCACCAACAGCTCCAGAAAAACCCGGTTAGTCCAAGTGCAGTGTAAATAGCTGGCTTTGGGTTTTCCACGGTACTGATTGACCCTGCATAAGCTGCAATTAAAGCATACGGCAAGGTGCTGATCAGCCAGTATGAAATAAAATGTTTAAATGACATTTTTGTCATGCCAGCCATGCATGCTGAGATTTCAGGTAAGATGGGTGTTGCTCTGGAAAGTAAGATCACCACCGGGCCGCGTTTTTGAAATAGTGCAATTGCATCAGCTCGCTCAGCAGGATTCGTTACGAGTTTATCAAAGAGCTTATTACCGTATTTGTAACTGATAGCGTAGCCAGCAGTGCCTGCGAGTAACATGCCTATAATGGCACTGATGCCGCCGACGAATGCACCAAGGAAATAGCCAGCTAATAAAATGAAGGTAAGCGTCGGCACAGCAATAAACAAATCTAAAAACAGCAAACCAATCACTGTAAATGCCACCAGATATGCATTGAGTTGACTAGCTGCATTTAGCCAAGCTTTAATCTCATCAATACTGAGCAATCCACTCACTTTAAGCACAAAGAAAGTCGAGGCAAAGAAACAAAACAATATCAACATGATTTTTAAAAGGGGCTTCATAACAATGACTCCATCAAGTGAATTATGGGTAGCTTATTGAGATTGAAATAGGACTTTGTATGTCTGCAAGAGAGAGTTTTGCATCGTGAAATTTTGGCGGGCCGCGCCAGCTAATTTTGGCTCCATTTGAAAACCCAAGACCTTCCGATGGGATAATCCCAGTCCAGTTTTTAGAAGTTTTTTGCGAGTTATCTTCATCATGTAACACCTTGATAGCGAGCTCTTTTTTGGTGGTGGTAAACTCGACAAGTAATGATGCTTCGGTAGGGCTATGAAACTGCGTTTGCAGCGCTTTGTCATGTTTGACTGGAAATCCCTCTTGTTCAAATAACATCACCATGATTTGTCCGGGGCGATTGGTATCAATATTAGTTATTTTTATCTGTACGTTGTTTGCAGCTGCGCTTTTAGTTGCCATTAAAATTATTCCTAAAGTGCTTAATTTAATTAACTTATGTCTCATGATTAAGATCCTTTTAAAAGGCGCTTGGTAAGTGCTGGGATGAGCGCATTCAACGCGCGTAGAAACTTTATTTTGCCGATATCATGCTGAACTACTTGGCGCTTTAAGCCATCAATAATGGCTTGGGCAGCTTGCTCTGCGGATATTTTATTATCTCCTCTTCCTTGGGTCATCGGAGTGTCCACAAGAGGGATAAAAGCCTGTAATACTTTGATATTTGTTTGCTCTAATTGGTAGCTCAAGCTTTGTGAAAACAGGTTAATGGCTGCTTTTGACGCGCAGTAAACGGACGCACTTTTTTTGGCAACAAATGACAATCCAGAGTTAATGTTTAAGATCACAGCAGGAGTGTTGCTTGCGTTTAGCGCAGGAATAAGCAAATATGAAAGTGAGCATACAGCCGTGAAGTTTACATTGATCTCTCTTACAATTTGCTCATATTCGAAATTAGGATCAGTAAACAGGGGCTCGTTTTGGATAGCCGCATTGTTAATTAAAACGTCTATTTTTGGAAACTGGGCCTGTATTCGCTGTGACAGCGACATGTAGCTGCACGGATCAGAGAGATCTGCCGCGAAACAAACTACATTTTTATATCCTCTTGTTAATTGTTCAAGCCGATCACTTTTTCGTGCAATGACGACGATTTTATTTTTTGTGTGTAATTGTTCTACAATTTGGCGGCCTATACCTGATGTGCCACCTGTAATGACTATCACTTTATTGACTAAGTTCACGTATGTATCTCCAGTAGTGGATCTGGTTGATACTTTAAAAGCCCATATGTAAGGTGTGCATTAACCTATGTTAAAACTGACAATAAATTTTGGTGTATATCGCAATTTTGTAGAAGTCAGTAGGGTACTATTACGATGTAAAACGAGATACCTTATGCCGAACATTTCGTACTAGTAAGTAAAAAGGAGTTGAAATGGATTTGCAAAAATTTATAGAAGTAAATGGCACCTTGGTTCAAATTAAAAAAGGAGAGCTGGTCTTTGCTCAAGGTGAACTGTGCGACTATGTATACTTAGTAAAAACAGGTTTATTAAAAGCGTTCTACTTGACAGAGAATGGCAAAGAAACCATAAAGTCATTTATTCAATCAGGCACAATCATTGGCAGCTTGAATGCAGCACATTGCCAAATCCCAAGTACATTTAGTTTAGAAGCGCTCGAGGGGTGTATACTTATCCAAGTTCCATTTAGAGCGTTACTGGCCTTGAGCAAAGAATCAATTTCTATTTCCCAAGAGCTTATCCAAATACTCTTGTCTTTATCATTGAAAAAAGAGCGCCGAGAGTTCGAGCTACTCACTTTATCTGCAACGCAGCGGTTTGAGAATTTATGTAGCGCCGAACCAGATCTTGTTAAAAAACTGACTCAGAATGATATTGCCAAGTACTTAGGAATAACACCTGTGGCGTTGAGTAGAATTAAGAATAAGTAGCTTACTAGTTGGCTCTCGTTTCTCATTTTCACTTTTAACATTAATTTTTTATTAATATGAAAATATATGGATTTAATTCCATTAATTAAAATGTGCCTGTCCATAACTGCTTGTTATTATTAGTAATGATGTTCGAATTATATTTTGATCTAAAAGTTGATAGCTAACTTCATTTTTTTTGAATGTTTTTCTCTGTAACCTAAGCTTTGGCAAGGATATTGTTTGTTTTTATTAACTATTGTTTGTGCGTGTAATTATTATTTATACTTTAATTTAAGTTAAGTTTTAATTAGCTTGTATAATGATGCGTGATATCATGAATTTTCATTATTATTGCCATCTAATATGGAAATTGAATTTTAGCTTGAGAAATGCATCGGCTGTTGTGTATGTACTTATTGCAATAAAGTCAAAGATGAATTTCTTAATTCGATGGGCGAATAGTAGTATAAGAAACAAAATAACTAATAATTAAAGGAATAAAATTAATGTTAAAAAAAGTAATTCCCGGCTTAATTTTTGCCTTAACTCTGCCAACTTTCCAAGCATCTGCCGCGCAAAAAGATGACTACTCGACAAAAATTACACGTGTCTACATTAACTCATCTGATGAGCTACTAATGAAAATTGACTCTAGCGATGAGTGGATGCTAATTGGTAAAGTGGGAAATGCGCGAGCTGAAATGATGTATTCTACAGCGCTTGCTGCTAAGTTGTCGAGCGCCGAAGTTTGGGTAAGGTACTGGGATCACACTGGCAGTAAATACAGTGATGTAAGAATTATTTCTGTCCAAGGTTAAATTTAAAGTAACTGTTTGAATTTAAAAGGCTGTTGTTTGATTTAGTTTTGCTAATTACTGCTAAAATACTCTACGTTACGTTGTGTATAATGAGCGGGAAGGCGCAAATGGACTTGCCTTTAAGCCTTACTTTAAACTGAAAGCATGGTTTTAATACCGTGCTTTTTTATTTTCTAACCGACTGGCCCATAGGGTAAGCAAAAATAAAATCTATTTTATTAGCCCTAAAATTTTTTTAACTTAAATTAGCTTTAGTAACATTGATTATTTATACAGTTCTAACTCACCAAGACTGAGGTAATTACCTAGATCATTTGACACGTCTAAAGGGTAGTATTGGTAAGATTGGACTTAGACAGGCTCAAAGTTAAAACTGAGTTCATGAATAAAGACGAAGATCAGCTCACACAGAGATTGGCAGTTGCCAAAACTTTGATGCCGAATATATCAAAAGATGAGAAATCCAGAAAGCTTCCAATAAATGCCCGTTCATAGCTGGGTTCAGAGGATATGGAATAACTTGGGACAGGCATAAATTCACTGTTTATTGGCTGCAACAACCTCATCATGTTCCGCCAAATTTGGTAAGTGAAAGTTGATTAATATATAGTAAATTCTCAGATGCCAGTACTAAAAACTAAGGCATTCAGTATGAATTTGAGGGTAATTTTTTATGATCAAATCGCGTAAGATAGTGGCATCACGCATGACATTACTAACTGACTCTTTTTTCGGTGAAATAAGTCAGATAAAACTTTGCTTTGCGTATCCACCATATTGATTAAAAATATACATAGGTGGGGACTCCTCAAACAACTACTTTAGCTATTCAAAACATCAAGGAGCGGAGACAGATGGTTACGATAGAAGAGCTTTTAAAACATATCACATCTGAACAATATCAAGCAGTGATAGTCATTCTTTTCGGGGCTATATTTGCAGCAACTGCCATTACATATAAATACGTTGAAAAACACTTTAAATTAAGTAGGCAGTCCAACGAAGATGAAATTATCGTTTTAAAAAAGGAGTTAGATAAGTTAAAGAAGGCTGGAGAAAAAGTGATGCCTAGTGATCTGATGAAAATATATGATTTTTCGGGTGAAAATTCAGAATCAGAAAAGCATTTGCTTTCTTCATTATCAAATGCAAAAGAAGAAATATTTGTTTTTGGTTTAACTCGTAACTTTTACTCTGATGATAAAATACAAAAGATACTAGTTGAGAAATGTAAAGCGGTTCCAGTAAAAATTTTCATGATGGATCCTGATGGAAAGTCCAAAAAGGAGAGATATCGCTTAGAGCCATCTAGGGCTGCTTATAGAAACTCCGATGTTTATAAAGAAAAAGTTGAAAAAACATTCTTACAGCTAATTTATGACTGTAAAGAAACGAGCATTGGCTCAAAAGATCCAGGCATTTGCTTTAATTACTATGATTTTCCCTGTTCTTTTGCGATGGAGAAAATTGACCGTGAAATAAGAGTTTTTTTATATGGTTATGGGAAGAGAGGAACTGATAGTCCGACTTTTGTGTTTCGTGAAGGACACACTTGTTATGAGTATTTCTCTTCTCAAATAGATTGGATAAAAGAACATGGAGCTGGTAACGGAATGCCTCAATGGCATGACTCAGATATAGTCTTTACAAACTTAGCTACCAAGGCATTGCAGCGGGAAAGTCGCTGAATGCAACTATAGAAATTCAAGGAAGTTGAGTGGAAGTTTTGGGAATTTCAATCTCTATCTTATTTATATTGCATTAGCTGGTGCACACTTGTTTGTTGAGCGCAGCAGATAGCTGTAGATGCAATTACAAGAAATTCTCTTGGTTTGCCAGTCTATCTGGCTTATTTCCATACTTAAAATAGTGGTATTAAACTTGAACTAAAGGACGCTCTCAAAACAGTTGAATGTAGTGTTTCAGAAGACAACAATACATCTCCCAGATATGCTGACGTATTTCATCGTCAGCCTGTATCACTCTCAGTGTTGAGGTTGAAAAAACAATCAGGAGATATCAATCTGGTTTTGGTCATAACAGTCACTCTTTGTCGATTAGATTACAGCTCCTTGCTAATAATAACGTCATAAGCAAGCTGCTTTCAGAAGCTCTATTGAAAATTATAAAGTTAGGTAATGCTGCTGATCATGGGCAAACAATGATTCTGAAGAAGCAGATTTAATTTTTAATGAGGTCTGACTCTTAACCAAACAAATTAGGCTTTTTGGGCGCTGTTTAAACATCCTGAAAAAGTGTCTGTCCTTTATTCTCTGTGGCATTGAGCAGGATTGAACACAAGTAGCAAATTTAAGCGAAGCTGTATTGGATTATGTTGTGTGTTTTATAGCGCATTTGATCTTTGCCTTATCACAGTGTTGTGATATTTTCTCATTAATAAGTGGTTAACAAGTTGGTTTATTGTTAATTTGGTGTTGGATTTATGGTTTTTAATGACTATGTAGAAAGCTGCTGATATACGATGTTGTGATGTGACACTTGTCTTCGATCAAAGTGTTAGGTGCACCAATTGTTAAAATTTACAGAAGGTCAAGATGATTGCTTCGTAATGCTTTATATAGCAAAAATTGGTGCCGAACAATATAATGGAAAAAGCATTTTAGATCGAAAGCTAATTGACCTGTTTTGACAGCCTTGCAATTATTCAGAGAAACACATAGCTACACTTGAGGAATCCGGAAATTTATCAAGCATGGATTACATTTAAAGGAATCTCATTATTTGTAATTTGAGGGTCCGCAGCACCTGATAAGCCAACGCAGCAGGACAAAAAATAGTTGGCTTTGTTCCTGCGTCGTTAATTACAGCCAACTATTGTTTGCCTTTGATTTGAGGCGCTACGTGTTGTTTATCTGGAATATTAAATAAGGAGATAGTTTAGACATGGCCAGAGGAGTCGCAGAAGGTCTAGTAGCTGCAGCAATTATTGGTATTGCTAGTTGGCTATTTATTACATCGGCAAGTTTAAAGGAAGATATTGATGAGCTTAAGAAAGAAAATTCGGAGCTGAAGTTTCAATTAAAAAATATAAAGGATGCTCTAGATAACACAATTAACTTAGCTAGAGGGCCTATGGGGCCTCAAGGACCAATAGGCGATGTCGGTCCACAAGGGCCGAAGGGTGATACAGGTCCACAAGGCCCCAAAGGTGATCCTGGGCCTAAAGGAGAAACGATTTTAAGTACAATACCCGAGCACGATTCACCCAGTACAATTTCAGATATTGAATATGAACAGCCGAAATTAAGTGTGAAGAACGCTATTTTAATTGATTGGAGTACAAGCGCAAAAAAAATTGCGGGTAGGCTAGAACAAGATTTTGTGTTTCAGTGTCCTCCTAGAGGGAGTGTCGAAAGAATTTGGGGAAGTGATATTTATACTTCAAGCTCTAGGATATGCACAGCAGCAGTTCATGCTGGGAAAATAAATGCTAGAGATGGAGGGGTAGTTACTATTAGGATCAAGCAGGGGGAGGAAAAATACACTGGAAGTAAACGAAATGGAGTAGAGAGTAATAAACGGACTAGAAAGTATCATTCAAGCTACATATTCCTTTAATTCTTGTTTGAGCTGTACTTGAACGCCGAATTCAACATGCAAGTGCACCACGTATAAAAACAAGATAGAAATAAGGCACTTCTCAGCTTCTGCTAATGTAAATGTGCGACCAATTACATTTTAGGAGTTAAGAAATGCCTTATGAACATCTTAACAGCTTTGAACGAAAAGCAATCTATTATCGCTACAATAGCGGTGAAAGTTACCGTTCG